>JAJZRA010000063.1 GCA_021847485.1 bacterium | reverse complement strand
GGGCCGAGTATATAAACGATATAACCGGCTTCAAGTCCCCCGCCATGGTGGAGGCCGCGGCCTCGACCGGCGCGGGCGCTATAGTAATGCATATGCAGGGCGAGCCACGCACCATGCAGGCCGCGCCTATATATAAGGAAGTTGTCGGCGAGGTGAAGGCTTTCCTGGCCGAAAGGGCCGCCGCGCTTAAGGCCGCCGGCGTGAAGGACATTATCTTGGACCCGGGCATAGGCTTCGGCAAGACGCTGGAGCACAACCTGGCGCTGATCGCCCGCCTGGGCGAGATCCGGGCGCTGGGCTACCCCGTGCTGCTCGGCGTGTCGCGCAAGAAGTTCATAGGCGCGCTCGCCGGCGGGGAGCCGCACGAGCGCCTCCCGGGCACCATAGCGGCCTGCGTGGCCGCCGGGCCCGCGGCGGACATCATCCGCGTGCACGACGTGGCCGAATGCCGCAAGGCCATGCTGGTGGCCGACGCTATAAGGAAGGCCGGATGAAGGTATACCTTTCGCTGGGTTCCAACCTCGGCGACAGGCAGGCCAACCTCGACGGGGCCCTGCGGCTGCTGGCCGCCGGCGGCTGCCGCGCCGTTAAACGCTCTTCGGTCTACGAGACGGCCCCGCTCTACTACCTCCGGCAGCCCGCTTTCTTCAATATGGCCGCGGCCTGCGAGACCCGGCTTACTCCGGAGGGGCTGCTGGCGCTGATAGGCCGCGTGGAAGGCGCGCTCAAGCGCCGGCGGCTCTTCAGGAACGGCCCCCGCACCGTGGATATCGACATCCTTTTTTACGGCGGGCGCGTCGTCTCCGGCGGGGACCTCCGCGTGCCGCATCCGCGCCTGGCGGAGCGGGAGTTCGTACTGGCGCCGCTCGCCGAGATCGCTCCTGCCCTGCGCCATCCCGTTACGGGCCTGACCGCTGCCGCCATGCTCGCGGCCCTGCCCCCCGGCGGCGCGCGGCGCCTGCCGGGCGGCTACGCCGGGCTCGAAGCGTGGCTCGCGGCGCTGCCTCCCCCCGCCGCCTCGGAGCATTACTCCCTCAAGAAGATACGGGCCGCGCTCTCCCGGCTGGGCTCGCCGGAGAAGCGGCTGGGCACCGTCGTGCATATAGCCGGCTCCACCGGCAAGACCAGCACCGCCTTCATGACGGCCGCGGCGCTCGCCGCCGCCGGGTACAGGACCGGCCTCTATACCAGCCCGCACGTGCGGGGCCTGCGCGAGCGGATAAAGCTCGACGGGCGCGACATCCCGGAACGGGACCTGCTGCGCCTTTTCCTGCGGGTGGAATCCGTCGCCGCCGGGGAGCTTTCCTTCTTCGAGACGCTGACCGCGGCGGCTTTCCTTTACTTCGCGGAGAAAGGCGCGGAGTTCGCCGTGGTGGAGGCCGGCCTGGGCGGCCGGCTCGACAGCACCAACGCCGTCCGCGGCGACGTGGCCTGCGTAACCTCGGTCAGCCTGGAACATACCGCGCTGCTGGGCGCCACCGTGGGCAGGATAGCCGCCCATAAGGCGGGCATCATAAAGAAAGGCGCCGCCGTTGTGGCCGGCGCCCTGCCGCCGGAGGCGCTGCGCGTTGTCCGCCGCCGCGCCGCCGCTGCCGGGGCCAGGCTCCTGACGCCGGTTCCCCCGCCGCCGGAGGCGCGCGCCGCGCTGGCCGGCGCCGGCTCGTTCCAGCTGGCCAACGCGGCTTTAGCGCTTACGGCCGCGGCCCTCGCCGCCAGGAAGGCGAAAGTGCCTTTTTCCGCGGCCGCCGCGGCGCGGGCCCTGCGCCGGGCCGTACCCCCGGGGCGCTTCGAAACGCTTTCGTTCCGCGGGCGCCGCGTGGTAGTGGACGGCGCGCACAACGCCGAGGGGCTGGCCGCGCTGCTAGGCGAGTTCACCGGGGCCGCGCCGGTCTGCGTCGCGGCCTTCATGTCCGACAAGGACTCCGCCGTCCTGGCCGCCGCGCTGGCGCGCGCCTGCCGGCGGCTGGTCCTTACCCGCTCCTCCTCCTACCGCTCGGCCGACCCGTCGGCGGTGCGCGCCTCGCTGCCGGCGGAGCTGCGCGGCCGCGTGCTGGTGGAGGAGGACCCGCTGAAAGCCCTGCGGCGCGCCGCGGCGCAGACCCCGCGCGGCGGCACGGTGCTGGCGGCCGGCAGCCTCTACCTGGCCGGCGACCTGCTCGCCGGGCTCCGCGGCCGGCGCGCCTTCCATCCGAAAGAGATGCTGGTAAAGTCCTGAAAAGGGAAGTGTTCCAATTGGAATCGGTCACAGGTTCCCTCCTCGCCGTCGCTCGTCGGGACCCGCGACCCCGGCTTGAACGCTGAATTGTGTCGCTTCGCTCCACCCGCCGCTGCGGCCTGCTGCCACGCATAGCCCGCATAGCGGGCTTGCGCGGCCCCAGCTCGGCGATTTCGCTTACGCATGAAATCGCCTCCGCTCTTGCGGACCAGCACCGCTGGTCCTCACCTCGCGGCTCCGGCTTTCGATTCCTGACGCGGGACATAATTATGTCCCGCTGTGTGGGTACTTTCATAAATGAAAGTACCCCCACCAGGAATCGAACCTGGATTACCTGCTTAGAAGGCAGGTGCTCTATCCATTGAGCTATGGGGGCCTGTCGTTACGGCGCCGCGTTCCCCGTCGGAAACCGGGCCGGGCTATTATTATATAATAGGGCTAGAGCATATGTCTAACCGCCTGCTGCCCATAGCGCTGGCGGCCGCCCTGCTGGGCGGCTGCGGGGCCCGCTACGACGACGCCGTCGTGCTGGAGGGCCAGGGCCGCTACGCCGCGGCGGCCGAAGAATACAAACGGTTCGCGCTGGCCCACCCGGCCGCCCCGGAGGCCCCCAAGGCGCTGCTGTCCGCCGCCGGGCTGTACGCGCTGAAGCTCGGGGTCTGCCGCGAGTCCCGGCCGCTGCTCGAGCGGCTGGCCCGCAACTACCCGGATTTCAGGATGCCCGAGGACGATTTCCGCCGCATCTTCATCTGCCCGGACTATTTCCCCGTCGGCGAGGGCCGCTCCTGGTACTACGGCGACTCGCAGACGCTGGGCCGCAACGCCAGCCAGCGGGTGGCGGTGGTGGACCACACCTCCAAAGGCGCCGTGGTCAACAGCGCTTTCTACGCCGGCAAGGCGCTGGTGAGCAGGCAGAAACTGGTCTATTCCTTCCTGGGGCTGGACTTCCTGGAGCGCCAGCCTTCCGGCACCACGCTGGTGCTCAGCTACCCGCTGGACGAGGGCAAGGCGTGGAGCGCGCGCGCCATGGGCGGCCGCGTGGACTTCCGGGTGGAGAAGACCGGCCTCGAAGTGAAGGTGAAGGCCGGCGCCTTCCAGGATTGCGTGAAGATCAGGCGGCGTCCCGCCGGCGCTCCCTCCTGGATCTACGAATATTACGCCCCCTGGGTGGGCCGGGTGCTGACCGCCGTCGGCGGCCCCGGCTACGAACACAGGGTAACGGAACTTCTGAGCTATGAAAAAAAATAAAGCCGAAACCGGCCGGCCCGCGCCCGAGGGCCTTTTCGGCCCGCTGCCCGCCGCGCCCGCCCCCGCGGAGAAGGGCGGCCTGCTCGCTTTCTCCTACTCCAAGCTGTCGCTGTACGAGGAGTGCCCCTTAAAGTACAAGTTCAAGTACATCGACAAGATCAAGGAGGAGCCGAAGTATTATTTCGCTTTCGGCTCCGCCGTCCATAAGGCGCTGGAGTTCCTCTATTCCGTGAAGGCCCCCCCGTTCCCGTCGATAGAGGAGGTCTGCGAGGCCTTCCGCCGCGAGTGGAACCTCAAGAGCTACCTGGAGAAGGGCTACCGCACCCAGCAGCGCGCCGACGACGACTACCAGAAAGGCCTGCTGATGCTGCGGGCCTACTACGAGCACAACCGCGCGCGCCTGGCGCCGCCTTTCCTGGTGGAGTACTCCACCGACGTCGAGGTGGACGGCCTGCTGGTGCGCATCATCGCCGACAAGATAGAGTACCAGGGCGGCGGCCGCCTGCTGGTGACCGACTACAAGACCGGCAAGGACGTCAAACGCCAGCCGGCCCAGCTCTACATGTACCAGAAAATAGCCGAGCTCGACCCGCGCCTCAAGGAGAAGATAGCCGAGAACTACGGCGAGCGCGTGAGCGAGGTGCGCATCTCGCGGATGCTCTATTACCACGTGCCCTCCAACAAGGAATACTCCTTCGACCGGGCCGACGACAGGGAGATAGGCGCTTTCTGGGAGCGCGTGCTCGGCGTGGCCGAGGGCATCCGCGGCCTGAAGTTCGAAGCCACCCCGGGAGAACTGCAGTGCAAGTGGTGCGATTACAAAGCGCTGTGCCCCGCCTTCTTCGGCGGGCACCCGCACCCGCCGGCCGCGCAGGCCGTCCCCGCCGCGGCGGAAAGGATAGAGGCCCTCGTGGACCGCTACGGGCGGCTCAAGGAGCGCATGGACGAGCTGCAGGCCCAGCTCGACGAGGTGGCCCGCGGCATCGCCGGGACCGCCAGGGACGGGGCCGAGTATTCGGGGGACTCGTTCACGGCGCGCGTCACCAAGAACCACAAGTGGGAGTTCAAGGACCGCGAAGCGGTCATAAACGTTCTGAACCAGTTCGACCTCTACCAGAAGGCGCTGACGCTGACGCTGTCCGGCATCACCGGCGTGCTGGAGAGCCCCTCGCTGCCCGAGGAGGCCCGCAAGAAGCTGCTCGAGCAGGCGGTCAGGAAGACCGCCGTGGACATAAAGGTGGCGAGGAAGCCGGGTACCTGACATGGCCGAAAAGCTCATCATAGTCCTGGACCAGGGCAGCTCCAGCTCCCGCGCGCTCGCGGTGGACCTCGACGGCAATATCCGCTTCAAGTCGCAACGCAAGGTGGAGCCGGCCTACCCCGGCCCGGGCCGGGCTGAGTACGACGCGGAGCGGCTCTACGCCAGCGCCGCCGACTCCCTGGCCGACGTGCTGGCCAAGCTGCCGCCGGACGCCGAGGCCGCCGCGCTCGGCATAGCCGCGCAGCGCTCGACGATAGTGCTCTGGGACAGGGAGACGGGCGCGCCGCTGGCGCCGGCCCTGAGCTGGCAGGACGGCCGCGCGCTCGACCTGCTGGGCCGGGTCCCGGTCTCCAACACCAAGGTGCACGACCTGACCGGCCTCTACAAGACCCCTTATTACAGCGCCTCCAAGATAGCCTGGTGCCTGGAGAACGTCCCCGAGGCGAAGGCCGCGGCCGACGCCGGGCGCCTGCTGATAGCGCCCGTGGCCTCCTATCTGCTCTGGCGCCTTTCCGGCGGCAAGTCCTTCGCCGCGGACCCGTCGCAGGCGCAGCGCACGCTGCTCTTCAACCTCCGCCGCCTCAGGTGGGAGCCCAAACTGCTGGCCGCCTTCGGCGTCAGCGGCGCGCTGCTGCCGGAGGTGCGCCCCAGCGTCGGGCGGCTGGGCTACGCCGAGGCAGCCGGCCGCCGCATCCCCGTGACCGCCATGCTGGGCGACCAGCAGGCCGCGATGCTAGGCCTGGGCCTCGAGGCGCCCAATTCCGCCGCTCTCAACTACGGCACCGGCGCCTTCCTGCTGGTGAATACCGGCCGCAAGCCGGTCAAGATCCGCGGCCTGCTCAACTCTTTCGGCTGGCAGGAGGGCAAAGGCAGGAAGAAGATCTGCTATTTCACCGAGAGCACCGTGAACTCCGCCGGCACGGCCCTCGAGTGGCTGGCGCGCAACTTCGGGATCTTCTCCGATATCTCGGAGGTGGACGCCATGTGCCGCCGCTCGAAGAACCGCCTGCACTGCCTGCCCGCCATCGGCGGCCTGGGCGCGCCTTACTGGGATTTCTCCACGTTCACTACGTTCACCGGCTTCTCCCCCCATACCGACAAGTACGACGTCGTGCGCGGCGTCACCGAGGGCATCGCCTACATGGTGGCGGACGCCTTCGACCTGATCAGGAAGAAAGGTTTCAAGATAGAGGAGCTGAAGGTGTCCGGCGGGCTTTCCAAGGTGGACTGGCTGCTGCAGTTCCAGGCCGACGTGACCGGCGCGCGCATAGTGCCGCTGGAAGAGGCGGAGGCCACCGCCATGGGGGCCGGGCTCGCCGCCGCGCGGGGCCTGGGCCTGGACCTCAAGTGGCAGCCGAAGGTCTCGGGGCGGGTGTTCGAACCCGCCATAGGCGAGGAGGAGCGCCAGAAACTGCTGAAAGGCTGGCGCATCTTCGTAAAGGACATCCGCCGCACCAGCCGCGACCTGCGCAGGCTCGACGTTCTCCCTCACGCCTGACGCCGGCGCATAAAAAAGGACGGGCCCCTGGGGCCCGTCCTTTTTTGCGCCCCGGCGGGCTTCAGGCCCTCTTCGGGCACCCCTCGATGAACGCCAGCGCCTCGAGCGCGGCCTTGCAGCCGGCCCCGGCGGCTACCACGGCCTGCTTGTAGCGCGTATCCATCACGTCGCCCGCGGCGTAGACGCCGTCCACGGAGGCCGCGGTGCGGTCGTCGGTGACGATATAGCCGTCCTCGTCCAGCTTCAGCTGGCCCTTCACCAGCTCGGTCGCCGGCGTGTGGCCGATGGCGATGAAGGCGCCGCTGACCGCCAGCTCGCGGGTCTCGCCGGTCTTCACGTTCTTGAGGCGCACGGCGGAAAGCTTGGCGTCGCCCAGGAACTCCTCGGGCACGTGGTCGTAGACCAGCTCCACCTTGGGATTGGACTTGAGCTTCTCCTGCAGGCGGAAGCTGGCGCGCAGCTTGTCGCGGCGGTGCACCAGGTAGACCTTGGAGGCGAACTTGGTGAGGAACAGCGCGTCCTCGGCGGCCGAGTCGCCGCCGCCGATGACCGCCACTTCCTTGCCGCGGTAGAAGAAACCGTCGCAGGTGGCGCAGCCGGAGACGCCTTTGCCCTTGAACTTCTCCTCGGAAGGCGTACCCAGCCACCTGGCCTGGGCGCCGGTCGCCAGGATGAGGGCGTCGGCGGTGTACTGCTGTCCGCCGGAGGACTTCAGCTTGAAAGGCCGCGAGGAGAGGTCGGCCGAAACGATGGATTCCTGCAGGACCCTGGCGCCGAGGCGCTGGGTCTGCTTCATCATCTTCTGCATCAGGTCCGCGCCCACCACGGGGTCCGTGAAACCGGGGTAGTTCTCTATCTCCATCGTCTGCAGCAGCTGGCCGCCCGGGGCCATGCCGCCGAAGAGCGCCGCCGAAGCGCCGCCGCGCACGGCGTAGATGGCGGCCGTGAAGCCGGCGGGGCCGGAGCCGATGACTATGATCTCGTAATGGTTCTGGTCGGTCATGATGTCCTCCGTCAATCCTTCCTGTAGAGCGCCATCGAGGTGGGCGTCTCCCAGAAGGCCGTCTCGTCCACCGGCAGGCCCATGCCGGCGGCAGTGTCGAAGATTAGCTTCGCCAGCACTTCCGCCGTCGGGTTCTCGTCGGTCAGGTAGCAGGCCTGCCCCTGCGCCTTAAGGACCTGGACCAGCGGGTCCGCCTTGGCCAGGATCACCTTGTGGTCCAGGTTGTCGTCGAGCCAGGCCTTCACCGTGCGGCCCAGCTCGGTGAAGTCCATCACCATCCGCTCGGAGTCGAGCGCGGCGGCCCGGAGCGTCACCTCGACGACGCCGTTGTGGCCGTGCAGGTTCTCGCACTTGCCGTTGTAGTTCAGCAGGCGGTGGCCGTAGGCCAGGTGGAAAGTCTTCTTGATCTTGTATACGGGCATGTCAGTTCACCTTCGCTTTCTTCAGGAAGCGGCGCACCAGGTTCATCGACAGGCCGACGACGGTGTCGTAGCGGCCCTCCATCCTTTCTATGAACTTGTCGTCCTTGTCCTGTACCGCGTAGGCGCCGGCCTTGTCATGATGTTTAGATGCCAGCGCCTTCAGTTCGGTTTCAGGCAGGCGGCGGGCCTTGCAGCGGGTCACGTCGGACCCGGCCAGGAAGACCCCCTTCTCCAGCCAGACCAGCGCCACGCCGGTATGCACGGCCTGCCAGGAGCCGTTCAGCAGGCGCAGCAGCCGCAGCGCGTGCCTGTGCCCGTCCGGTTTGCCGATGACCTCGCCCTTGCAGTAGACGACGGTGTCCGAGCCCAGCACCGGCGAGCCGGGGTGCTTGAGCGCCACGCTGAGGGCCTTCTTGTAGGCGAGCTCCCGGACCACCAGGTCCGGGCGCCGGTACGAGGAGGTCTCGTCTATGCGGCTGGGCACGACGCGGTGCCTGATGCCGGCCTCGGCGAGCAGCTCCCTGCGCCTGGGCGACTTCGACGCCAGGATCAGCGTCTTCATCACTTCACCAGCTGCTTGTAGACGATCGCCGACAGGAAGATGCCTATGATGCTGGAGATGTTGAACTTGAACATCAGCCCGGCCGTGAACTGCACCAGGTTCAGGTCCACCGTGGTGGGGTTGAGGCCGGTGTTGATGCCGGTGTTGACCAGCGCGTTCAGCTGGCCCGCCGGGAACCACAGGTTGAGCAGCTTGCCGATGAACAGGCCCAGCAGCGAGCCTACCACGATGACGACTATTACGTGCAGCACGTTCTTCATATCTTTTTCCTCCGGTCCCGGGCCGAGCCCCTGGGGACGTTGGTGGTGAAAAGGGTGTTCGCGCCGAGCCAGTCCAGGTAGTCCTGCGAGGCGGCGGCCATCTCCAGGAAGACCGTCTCCGGCACGCTGTAGGGGTGGTGGCGCTTGACGAACTGGACGATGTCCTCGCGCAGGGCCCGGCGCGTCTTGATCAGCAGCAGGACCTCCTCCGAGCGCTCGATCCGGTCCTTCCACCAGTAGGCGGAGCGCAGGCCGGGTACGGCGGAGACGCAGGCCGCGAGGCGCTCCTTGAGCAGGCCGGCGGAGATCTTCTCGGCGGTCGCGTCGTCCCCGACGGTGACGAGGCAGAGGTCGTATTGCGTCGGCATAGCGTTATGATATCAAAGCCCGGCGGAGTCAGTCCACCGGCAGCGGGCAGGCCGAGAACTCCTCGCGGACCTGCTCCAGGATCCCTTTGCGCGCGGCGCGCCACCGCTCGTCCTCCCGGACGGCCGCGGCGCGCGCCTTCTCCATCCTGGCCACGATGTCGCTCTGCGTGTCGTAGAAGGTGCGCTGGTAGCGGTAGACCTCGTAGGCCGGCAGCCCGCGCAGCGCGGCTTCGTTCTTCATGGCCTCGGCCATCGTCAGCGTGCCGCGCTTCACGCGCAGCAGGTCCCGGTCCTGCAGCAGCTGGTAGAAGCTGCCGTCGTCGAGGGACTTGCGGATCCGCTCGAGCCAGAGGCGCTGGTTCTCCACGGTGTCGAGCGGGAACTGGCAGTCCGGGTCGGAGGAGAGCGCCCGGCGGCGGGCCTGCTCCATGGCGTAGCGGGTGCCGCCGAGGACGTAGGCGCAGAAGGAGGCTTTGACCGGGTCCGGGCCCTTCACCCTGTCGAAGTCCTCGTTGGTCACGCCCAGCTCCACGGCGAGCCGCGCCTGCAGCAGCGCCGAGATCTCCTCCTCCTCGGCGATGGGTTCCCGGAGGCCGGTATAGACGTAGAGGCGGTAGACCTCCGCCGCGCGCGCGAGCGCCAGCGCGAGGACCTTGTCGGAGGCGCGGTACTCCGGCGGCAGATAGATCGTGCCGGTGTCGAGCGAGAACTTGTGGCAGAGCCCGGGGGTGTTGGCGTACTCGAAGCGGACCGGCCGCTTGCGCAGGAACTTCAGCAGCGGCCTGCCGTCCCGGGCGGTAGCGAGCAGGTCGAAGGCGCGCTCGATGGACGGCTCGCCGGTGAGGGAGACCTCGCGGCGCTGGCCTGCGCAGCCGGAGAGCAGCAGGGCCGCCGCGGCGGCCGCCAGGCGGGAGCGCGCGGTCATTTCTTGAACAGCCCCTTCAGCAGCTTGTCGGCGCCGGGCAGGACCTTGTCCACGGCCTTCTTGACGGCGGGCTGCGAGATGATGCTCTTCACGTCGGGCTTGACCGACGGGTCGGAGAAGGTGCCCTTGACGTCGAGGACCACCGGCGCGCTCATGCTGATGCCGCTGGCCTTCTTGAGCTCGGTCGCCAGGCGCAGGTCCAGCCTCTCGGTGGGCAGGTCTATGGTGCCGGTGGAGGAGGCGTCGGCCACGGAGGCGGTCAGCGAGGATTTGTTCAGCCGCATCAGGCCCTTGGCGAAGGAATAATCCCCCTCGATGCGGTCGAAGGCGACGTCGTTGAAGTCCGGCAGTTTGAGCGTCTTGACCAGCCTGGAGGCCTTCTGCAGCACGATGAGCGGGTAGAGCGCCACCTTGGCGGCCTTGTACTTGCCGGCCAGCGCGTAGAGGTCCGTGAACTTGCCCGGGCCGGCGGTGAAGGAGGCCGTGCCGTCCAGGGCCTTGAGGTCCTGCGAGATGTTCCTGAGGTCCAGCTTCAGCGAGGCCGGGCCGCAGCTGAAGTTGGGGTGCCGGATGGCGCCTATCTCGGCGCGCCCCATAACGTCGGAGTAGAACTGGGCCTGCTTCGCCGCGGGCCGGGCCTGGGCGGCCGCCGGCCCGCCCGGGGGCGGGTCCTTGAGCGCCAGCTTGGCCAGCTTTACGTCGAACTCCGCCTTGGGATGCTTGAGGATATCCCTTACGCGGAAGGAAGCGGTGAACGGCTCGCCGTCGAGGCGGCCTTCCAGCCTGGGCGCGGAGAAGGAATCGAGCGTGAACTCGGCCGCGCCTCCCACCCCCGAGAAGGCGTAGCCGGCGAACTCCGCCCCCGCGCCGCGCAGCGCCGCGCCGCCCTTCACCGACAGCGCGGGGCCGAACGAGAAGGCGGCTTCGGCGGAGGCCGCGCCGGAAAGCTTGTAGGCGCCCGTCAGGTCCGGCGCGACGGCGGCGAGCTTGGCCAGGCTCCGGACCTCGGCCTTGAACGTGCCGGAGGCCCGGAGCCTCGGGCCGCCGAAGTCGGCGGAGGCGGCGCCGGAGGCGGCGAGGGCGTCGCAGTCGAGCGAGAACCGCTTCACCTCGGCGCGGCCGTCGCGCAGGACGGCGGAGGCGGAGACCGAGATCATCGGCAGCTTCAGGCCGCGGGGGATCGGGAACTGCTTGAGCCGCCGCGCCAGCTGCGTGGTGTCCCCCTCCGGCAGGGTGGCCTTAACTTCGGCGGAGAGGTCGTAGGAGGTCCGGGGTTCCCAGGCGGCGCGGCCCTTGAGCGAGCCGGAGACCGCCCCGGCCCGGAACGCGACCGAGCGGAGCTTCACGTCCTTCAGGGTCAGCTTGAAGTCGGCGTCGGCGTCGATCTCCGGCAGCAGGACCTTGGCCGGCAGGCCTTTGACGATCCCTTTCAGGTCGGCGGTGGAGAACTGCTTGACCGATACCGAGATCCTGGCGTCGGGCTCCATCAGGTCCGTCAGGGAGCCCTTGAGCTCGGCTTTGACCCCGCCTAGCGAGACGGCGGCCTTCTCTATTTCCGCGCGGCCCCTGGCCGGGTCGAAGTTCCCCAGCGCGAGGCGGCCTTTCAGCTTCACCGGCAGCGAGCCTTTGAAATACGGCGAGGTCACGTCCAGGGCGAAGGAGCCCTCGACCGGGAAGAGGCCGTCGGGGGAGATGTCCGAGGCCGAGAGGTCTATGTCGCGCAGGTCCACGGCCAGGTCGCCGGCGGCGTTGGCGTAGCTGAAACGGGAGTTCCTGACCCTGAGGCTGGAGACCGAGAGGGCCGGCGCCGCCTCCCGGCGGGAGGCGGGGCGCGCCGCGGGCGCGGGCGCCGCCGGGGCCATCAGGTCCGAGAAATTGTAGGTGTCCTTCTTCAGTTCCTTGACCTTCAGCTTCAGGCCGGAAGCCGTCACCGAGTTTATGCTGAGGCGGCCGTGCAGCAGCGCGCGCAGCGAGGGGCGCACCGAGAAGCCCTCGGCGCTTAGGAACTCCCCGCGCCTGAAGTCGGGGTATTCCGAGACACGCAGACCGGAGATCGCGAGGCCGGTCAGGCCCAGCTTGACCGAGTCGAAGGAGATCTC
>JAJZRA010000062.1 GCA_021847485.1 bacterium | reverse complement strand
CGAGGACGAGAGCCTGAACGTAAAGGATAATGTCTAGATGTCGGGAGGAGGGTATATGAACAGGAAATTCGTGTTGTGGCTGGGCGTGCTGGCGCTGACCGCCGTGCCCGCGCTGACCGCGGCGGCGCAGGAGGGGCCGGACGAGGACTCCCCCGAAGCCGCCATGTCCGACGACGGGGGCCTGCCCCCGGGCGGCCCCGGCATGGGCATGGGTCAGGGGATGGGCCCCGGCATGGGCCAGGGTATGGGGCATGGCATGATGGGCGGCCGCGCCAAGATGGGCGGCAGGGGTCAGGGTATGGGGCCCGGGATGGGGATGCGGATGGGGCAGGGCGGTCCCGGCTTCCTGAGCGACGACGAGACCCTCGCGCTCATCAAGAAGTACGACGCGGACTTCGCCAGGAAGGTCTCCGACCTGCGCGCGGCGGCTCCCGCCAAGTACAGGATGGTCCTGCAGATGTCCCGCCGGCTGTTCGGCATGGCGAAGATGGAGCAGGACCCCGCGCTGGAGAAGGACGCCGTGCGCGGGCTCTCGCTGGAGTACGACAGCCGCGAACTGGCCGGCAAGTACGACCGGGCCTCCGACGCCGAGAAGAAGGCGATCAAGACGGCCCTGCGCGGCAAGCTCGCCGAACTCTTCGACCTGAGGCTGAAGGGGCAGGAACTGCGCGTCAAGCGCATGGAGGGCGAGATAGCCAGGCTCAGGAAGAACCTGGAGACCCGCAGGGCCAACAAGGCCAAGATCGTGGACCTGCGCGTAGACCAGATGACGGGCGAAGGCTTCGGCTGGTAGCCCCCGGGCGGCCCGGCGCCGTAAAAAAGCCCCGCGGCAGCGCGGGGCTTTTTCTTTTGCCGGGGAGGTCAGCGCGCCGGGGGCGGGGGAGGGGCGAGGAGGTTGCCGACCAGCCGCGAGGCCACCGGCACGCCGTAGCCCTCGTAGTAGGCGGGCAGGCCTATGTCCGCCGAGGCCCGCGCCAGCGCCTTCTCCAGCGCGTCCGGGTCCCTGACGCCCAGCCCCACGGCCAGCGCGGCCGCGCCGCTGACGTGCGGGGCGGCCTGCGACGTGCCCGAGAGCAGCCGGAAGGAGCCGCCCGGGAAGGCGGAGTAGATCTTTACGCCCGGCGCCGCGAAATCTATTTCCGGGCCGCGGCAGGAGAACGGGGCGAGCTGGTTGCCGAAATCTATCGCGGCCACGGCCAGCGCGCCCTCGTAGGCGGCCGGGTAGACCACGCCTCCGCCGTCGTTGCCGGCGGCGCAGATCACGGTCACGCCGGCGTCCCTGGCGGCTTTCACGGCCTTGGCCTGGGCCTCGTAGAACTTCTTGGCCCCCAGGCTCATGTTGATGATGTCCGCCCCGTTCGCCACCGCCCATTCTATGCCGTCTATGATCTCTGAGACCTTGCCGGAGCCGCTGCTGTTGAGCACCTTCACGGGGATCAGCGAGGCCTCGGGGGCCACGCCGACGGCCCCGCTCCAGTTGAGGCGCCCGGCTATGATGGCAGCCACGTGGGTGCCGTGGCCCTGGCCGTCCGAGGGCGGCAGGCGCGGGTCGAGTGAATTATGCCCCGGCAGGCAGGCGCCGGCCAGGTCCGGGTGGGCGCAGTCCACGCCGGTGTCCAGCACGGCCACGCGCGCGCCGGCGCCGCGGGCGGCGGCCCAGGCCTGGGGGGCGCGCATCTTGGCCGTCCCCCAGGACATGTGGTCCGCCTTGCCTTCCGGACCGATGGTGGAAACGTAGACCGGCGCCACGGGCGTCTGCGTGGAGACGGCCGGCGCCGGCGCCGCGGGGGCGGGGGCGGCCGCGTCTTCCAGGTCGGCCAGGGCCTCGGAGGCCAGCCAGTAGACTACCTCGTCTTCCTCGGCCGACTCCACTCCCGGGGCCCGGGCGATGTCGGCGGCCTTGGCCGCTTCCGGGAAGTCGGCCAGCACGCCGGCTATCAGCGGGAAATCCTTTATTATCCTGCCGCCGCGGCTCTCCACGGCGCGCGCGCGGGCCTCCGGGGGGACGGAGGGGGAGAAAGTTATTATCTTCTGGCCGGCGGCCAGCGGGCCCGCGCAGAAGAGCAGGCAGGCGGCTGTGAGCTTTTTCATACTATTGCGATTTTAGCAATTAGCCTGGGCATGAAAAAACCCCGCGGAGTTCTTCCGCGGGGTTTTTGCGTGTCCGGACCGCGCTTAGCGGACCAGTTTGAACGCGTCCACGAGGCCCGCGCCCTGCTCGGCGGGCGTCAGGCCGGGCAGCGGGGTGGCAGCGGCCTTCAGCGCCGCGCGCACCGCGTCGGGGCCCTTGGCGCCCGCGCCGACGGCCAGCGCCGCGAGGCCCGCCACGTGCGGGGAGGCCATCGAGGTGCCGGACATCGTCGTGAAGCCGCCGCCCTTGCGGGTGGAGTAGACGCTGACGCCGGGGGCGATCACCGCTATCTCCGCGCCGCGCGAGGAGAAGTAGGCCAGCTTGTCGGAGGAATCCGAGGCGGAGACCGCTATGGCCTCCGGGTACTTGGCGGGGTAGTTCACCGGGCCGGAATCGTTGCCGGCGGCGCAGACCACGGTCACGCCGGCCTCCTTGGCCTTGGTCATCACCTGCTTGAGCGCGTCGGTGCCGGAACCGCCGCCGAGGCTCATGTTGATGACGTCCATGTGGTGGTTGACGGCCCACTCGATGCCGGCCACGATCCAGGAGTACTGGCCGGAGCCGTTCTTGTCGAGCACCTTCACCGCGTACAGGTCGGCCTTCGGGGCTATGCCCACGACGCCCTTGAGGTCCTGCACGGCGCCGATGGTGCCGGACACGTGCGTGCCGTGGCCCTGGTCGTCCATCGGGTTGTCGTTGTCGGCGACGATATTGTAGCCGCCCTTATAGTTGGGGGCCAGGTCCGGGTGGGTATAGTCCATGCCGGTGTCCACGATGGCCACCTTCACGCCCTTGCCGGCGCCGTAGTCCCACGCGGCGGCGGCGTTGACGCGCCTGACGCCCCACGGGATCTCCTTCTGCGCGGGGTCCGTGTCGGCCTTGATCTCGCCGAAGACGGGGGCTTCCCAGCCCTCGCCGGTGCGGACCATGTTCAGCACGCTCTCCACGGAGGGCAGCTGGACGGAATTCATGGACGGGGCTTCCTCGATCCACTTTATGTAGCGGTCCTCGTCGACGTGGGTGACGCCCTTGAGGGTGTAGATGCTGGCGTCCTTGACGTCGTCGGGGAAGGAGGCTACCACGGCGTCGATCAGCGTGAACTTGCGCGTGACCTTGCCGCCGATGCCCTCGATGCCCTTCTCGATGATGTTGCCGCCCTTGTAGGCGGGGTCGAAACTGACGATCTTCTGCGAGGCGCTGGCGCTGACGGCCGTCGCGAGGAGCAGCGCGGCCAGCGGACCGAATAACTTTCTCATGTGACCTCCGGTATTGCGGCCCGGGAGGTGGTCCCTCGGGCCTAAAGGGAATATAGGACTTTTGGTTGATTTGTGTCAACCGGTAAGCGCCGCGCGGCCGGAAGGTCAGCGCGGCAGGTCGGAGGGGGCCTTCATGCCGCCGCCGAGGGCGCCGGCTATGCCCGCGGTCTGCGGGTTGTTGGCCAGGGCGGTCATGACGGCCTGGTTGCCAAGGACCTGGGCCAGCTGCGGGTTGGTGGCCAGCAGGTTGTTGACGGCCTGCGGGTCCTGCATCATCTGCTGGACGGCCGGGGAATTTAGGATGCTGCTGGCCATAGAGCTGCCGGCGAAGGCGCTGACCACCGCGGGGTTGTTCATGGCGGCCTTGACCACCGGGTTGCCGAGGAAGTTGTTGACGCGTACCGGGTCGTTCAGGTAGTTCTTGAGGCCCTGCTCGCTGCCGAGCGCGGCCTTGACCGTGTCGCGGCCCATGAAGCCCTTCACCACCCACGAGTTATTGAACAGGGCGCTGACGGCCTTGGGGTTGCTCATCGCCTTCCCGACGGCGTAGGTCAGGTAGCCCTTCTGGGCCCCGACGGACATCTGCGACTTGTTCTTCGTGTCCTGGGATTCCAGGGCGGCCTGCGCTCCGGACTGGGGCCGGTACTGCCCACCCCGCGGCCCGGGCTTGGCGGCGGCTTTTGCGCCCGCGCCGGACCTGCCGCCGGAGGCGGTCCCGTCCTCGCCGCCGGAGGTGACGAGGGCCTGGCCCTCCTCGTCCTCGCCGCCGGAGCGGTAGCGGATGGTGTTGGCGAGGTCGCTGAGGCCGGGGTCGTAGGCGGCGGGCTTCTCCCGCTTGAGCTCGCCCTCCGAGGAGTTGAAGGCGCTGTACTCGTCCTTCGAAAGCTTAACGTCCGGGGAGTTGAGCTTCATCGTCCACTTTACCAGCGGTATGGCCAGCAGGATGTAGAGCGGCGTCATGTAGAGCCAGATCTTCCAGCCGGATCTCTTCTGTTCTCCGTCCATAGGCATAATATAACACCGAAAAAGCCGCTAGTCAACGGGGGCGGCCCGGCAGATACCGGCGAGGTTGCTATTAATGAGTCAATATGGTTATAATTGAACGATATCCATAGCCGGCGGCGGGAGCCGCCGGCAGGTCCGCTATGGGGCAAATTACCGCGGCTATACTTTCCAACCTGGTGCAGGTCTTCCTGCTGGCCACCGGGCTGCTTTATCTGCTGCTCAGCTTCAGGGGCTTCTGGGGTTTGAAGCGGCCGCCCCGCGCCGCCCGCCGCCGCCGCTTCGCGCTGCTGCTGCCGGCCCATGACGAGGAGGGCGTGATAGGCCTGGCCGTGGAGAGCCTGCGCCGCCTCGACTACCCCGCGGAGCTTTTCGACGTCTTCGTCGTCGCCGACCACTGCACCGACGGTACCTCCGCCGCGGCCGCCGCCGCCGGCGCGAAGGTGCTGGACCACTCCGGTCCCGGGCTCAAGGCCGGCAAGGGCCGCGCCCTTAAGTGGGCCACCCCGCGCGTGCTGGCGGCCGGCTGCGACGCGTTGTGCTATTTCGACGCCGACTCGCTGGCCCATCCCGGCTTCCTGCGGGCCATGAACGACAGGCTGGAAACCGGCGCCGAGGCCGTGCAGGGCCGGCAGCTCGCCAAGAACACCCGGGTCTGGCTGTCGCGCGTGCTGGCGGCCGGCCATATAGTCTCCAACCGGTTCTTCCAGCTGCCCAAACAGGCGCTGGGACTCTCCGCCACGCTGCACGGCAAGGGTATGTGCTTTACGGCCGCGACGGCCGCCCGCTTCCCGTGGGACGAGACCTGCCTGACCGAGGACCTGGAGATGCAGATGCGCCTGGCCGCCGCCGGCGTGCGCATAGAGTGGGAGCCGGCCGCCGTAGTCTACGACGAGGAGCCGGAGACGCTGACGCAGTACCTGACCCGCACCATCCGCTGGACCCGCGGCTCGCTGGATACCGCCCGCCGCCACCTCGCGCGCCTCTGCGCGCGGGCGCTGCTGAAAGCCGACCCGCGCGCCTTCGAGGCGGCGCTCTACTGCGCGCAGACCTACCGGTTCGCGCTGGTCGGCGCCGGGGCGCTGCTGCTCTGGGCCAGCCACGACCGCTTCAACCTCATCCTCTGGGTCTACGCGCGCCTGCCCGGCGTGGAACTGGCCTTCAAGGCGCTGGCGCTGCTGCCGCTCTTCGTCTATCCCGGCGCGGCGCTGCTGCTGGAGCGCGCCCCGGCCCGCCTGGTGGCCGCCTATTTCCTGCAGCCGCTGCTGGGCGCGCTGCGCCTGCCGGTCTTCGTGGCCGGCGTGTTGAGGGGTACCGATTTCTGGGGCCGCACCGAGCATACCAGCCGGGTGGCCATAGCCGACCTGGTCGGCGGAACGCCCGGAGTGATGGAGGAACCATGAAAGAGATCCTGATATTCGCCCTGCTCGCCCTGCCCGCGGCGGTCTGCGCCCAGGAGGAGGGCCGGGCCCTGCTCGGCGTGGAGGAGCCGGCGGCGGACAAGGCGTCCGCGGCCGCCCCCGCGGACCAGGCCGCCGGCGGGGACGAGCCGGCCCAGCGCCCCGACGCGGCCCGGCTGATGTCCGAGATCTCGGCCCCGCTGCGCCTTAGCTCCAAGCAGGAGGAGCGCATCTCCGCCGCGGTCGCCAAGAAAGCGGCCGAATTCGACAAGCGGATGAAGGACTACGAGAAGGCCTCCTCCGAGGAGCGCGCGTGGCGCTTCAAGATGAACGAGGCCCGGTACGCCATGCAGAAGCTGGACCGCGACCTGCCCGATACCGTCCGCGACTTCCTGGACGACGAGCAGCGCGAGGCCTACGAAGCGCTGCTGGCCGCCAAGGAGAAGGCGGCCAGGCCCGAGCCGGCCGTGTCCGCCGCCCCTTCCGCGGAAGAGGGCGCCCCCAAGCCGGGCAAGAAACGCCGCCTGGTGCGCCGCAAGAAGGCCCCCGCGGCCGTGCGCGGCGAAACGCCCGCCGCCGGAACGGCCGCCGCCCGGGAAGAGGAGGGCGGGGTGATGGTGGACAAGGAGGGCGCCGCCGCGCCCAAGAAGCGCCGCCTCGTGCGCCGCAAGAAGGTCCGCGCCGCGGCCGCTCCGGCCGCCGCTCCGGAGAGCCCCGCCGCTCCGGAGAGCCCCGCCGCGCCCGGGAAACCGGCCGAAGCCCCGGCCGGCGACCAGGCCGCGCAGGACGCCGAGGGCGGGTACTACCCGTAAAAAATTTGACGGGGATTTGCGCTTTCTATGACCATCTTTTGCGCGGAGGGGTATAAACTATAATCATGGCCCTTAAAGGTTCGTTCCAGCTATGGCCGTTACCGCGCCCCGCCGCGGCGGGGCGGGCGCGGCCCGGCGTTACGCTGGTGGAACTGATGGTCGCGGTGGCGGTGCTCACCGTGGCTGTCGTAGGGCTTATGGGGGCTTTCAGTTTCATCCAGAAGGGCATTCAGGCGGCCAAGAACAGGACGATGGCCTCCAACCTGGCCCAGGAAAAGATCCAGATACTCAAGCAGAAGGTCTACTACCAGGTGCTGGTGACCACGGACCCGGCCCATGATCCCACGAGCTTCGCCCCGGAAGTCCTGGATTACGATACCGGCTATTTCCCGCCGGAGGAAATAACGGAGGCCGGCGTTACCTACACCAGGTATACCTACGTGCAGGTGGTAAAGGAAAATTCGGGTCAACTGGAGATGCTGGCTCCCGACACCCCGGATACCGGCATGAAGCTGATAACCGTTACGGTGACCTGGTCCCAGGGCGGCGTCAAACGCAAGCTCTCCATGCGCAACGTCATGGCCAACCCGGATACGGTCATGACCAATTCCATCTTCAACGGCGCCGTCAGGGATACGGGAGGCGACCCGATAAACGGGGCGCTGGTCAGCATCACCGAAAATTCCGGCTGGCGCGACAGTACCGACGCCATGGGCCAGTATACCATCAACGCGGCCCCCGGGATGTACACCATGTCGGTCAGGGCCGAGAATTATTTCCCGCAGACCCGGAGCGTCTCCATCAGCGCCAACGAGGCGCAGACGCAGGACTTCAGCCTGGTACGGATGGCCACCGGCACCGTGACCGGCTACGCCTGGCTGGCCGACCACCTGGTCATCAGCCAGATAGTAGGCAGCACCGTCAGTTCGGCCGGCTACGACCAGGAGTATGTCGAGATCTACAACCCGACCACCTATACCTGGACGGTGAACGGCCAGATCGGGCTCAAGTTCCAGCGCCCGGCGGACAGTTCCCGGCACCAGATCAAGATCGATTACCTCAACGACTCGATAGTGCCGGGGGGCTTCTACCTTTTCGCCAATACGGCCACGGTGACCGCGGCGGGCGGGGAAGTGGGCGCCGACGCGGTCTGGGCCGACGATAATTCCGTGTCGGATTTCCCGCATTTCGCGTCCCAGCGCAATATCATCCCCGTCTACGAGGACGGCGGCGGCGAAGGCTGCGGGGCCCTGGAGCTTTACAGCCTGGCCGACGGAGCCTCCCTGGACAAGGTGGGCTGGGACAGGAGCAGCGAGGGGAAGTTCGCGCCGTTCTACGAGACCAACGGCTACGACCAGAGCATAGGGCTGGAGCGCGGCGAGCTTTACCAGCGCAAGGCCGGCCCCGGGGGGGTCGATCCTTCCTACGGCCCAGGCTACGATTCCAACGACAACGACACCGACATCTCGGGCTATTCCCATATCCTTTACCAGCCCAGCGGGTATAATTCCCCGACCCGTACCGCCATAGCCGCCACCCCCGCCGCGGGCGCCCTGGTCACCTGCGACGACGGGCTTTCCGGCTCGGCGACGGCCGCTCTGACCGGAGACCCGCCCAGCGCCGCCTTCAAACTGGTGGACGTGGCCACGGGGACCTGGACCGTGCTTATAAGCAGCGGCTTGACCGGCCTCGAGCGTACCGGCGTGGAGATCTCCTCGGCCGGCAGTTCCTACGTCTTTGCCAGCACCGTCACTTTCCTGACGGAAACGATGACGGAAGGTCTGATAACCGGCAGGGTCCTCGACGCCTACGGCGCGCCGATCAGCCCGGCCATCGTGGTGACTCCGGGCGCCATGGGGGCCCCGACCAGCGCCAGCACCTCCAACGGGCGCTATACCCTCCGGGTGGCGCCGGGCATAGTCGACGTCACCGCCAATCCCGCGGTAGGCGGCTATCCGCTCTACGTCACGCAATCCTCCAACAGCATCCAGGTGGCGGCCGGCGAGGTGCATTCCGGAGTGGACTTCAGCCTCTACCAGGGCGGCAAGATCAGCGGTTTCATAACCAGGGACGGCATAAATCCGCTGCCCGGGGTGGCCGTGGCCATAATGGATTCCAACGGCATGGCCAGGGACCAGCAGGTGAGCGGCCTGGACGGGCGGTTCGTCTCCGTCAACATCAGCACCGGGTTTTACATCGTGCGCCCGGCCGTGGGCTCCCACGAGATGTCGACCCCGGAATACACCGAGGAGACGCTGGATACGGCCGGCCTGTCGATATTTTCCGACACTTTCACCATCTCCGGGGCCATGGGCTATATCACGGGTTCGGTCGCCTCCGGGGAGCAGCCTATAAAGACCGGCGTGCTGATAGTGGCCACCACTGCCACGCTGACCGGTACGCCGCCGGCGCCGCCGGCCCTCAGCGCGGCCACTCTGACCGGCACGCCGTACTACCTGGTCTCCAGCCTGGAGAACGGCTTTTACAAGGTCGAGGTGCGGGGCAGCACCAACCCCGCCTATAACGTCTACGCCTATTTCCCTACACCCGGCGGTTCGACCGCCTCCATAGCCTATTCTTTGCGGTCCGGGGTGGGGGTGCTGCCCGGGGAGACCGTTACGGGGGTGGATTTCTCATGGTAGCCTTCTCCCGCCGCCGCGGCGTCACGCTGATGGAGATGCTCATAGTGGTGGGCATAGTCTCCGCGCTGTTCGCCGTGGCCTCCCCCCTGTTGATGCAGGCCAACCGGCAGTTCATCCTGAACCGCACCAGGGTGGAGATGCAGCAGGAGGCGCGCGCGGTGATGTACGTGATAACCAGGAACCTGCGCCAGGCCACCGCCGCCAGCATCGTCATCGGCCGCGCCGACTCCGCCCAGCCTTTCTACTCCAAGATCACGTTCACCAAGCGGCAGGGGACCCCCATGGAGTTCGAACAGCAGGGGACCACCCTCTACCAGGTGATAGGTTCTTCCCGGAGGCCTCTCTCCAAGAACTTGAAGTATCTGGCCTTCACTTTTCCCCGGTCGGACGAGATGGGGATCATCTCCGTTTCCCTGACCATGGAGAAGAACATCTTCGAGGGCCGTTCCAAGGCCCTGCATATGGCCTCGGAAAAAGTCAGAGTGATGAATGACTGAGGGACGGACTATGACTGAAAAGATATCGGCCCGGCTCCGTGCCGGGTGGTCCCTGAAGACGCGGCGCGGCTTCCTGCTGCCCGCGGTCATCCTGCTGCTCATGCTGCTGCTGGTGATAGTGCCGGCCATGGTCAAGTGGGTCCAGGACGACACCAAGATCTCGGTCAAGGACCAGGCCTCCAGCACCGCCTTCAACCTGGCGGAGTCGGCGGTGGACCGCGGCTACTGGAAGGTCAAGAGTTCCACCTCCACCTACGCCCTCGTCGCCGCCGGCGAGGGCCTGCCCGGCTACAGGTTCGACGCCGTCTACGGCGACCTGCCCGGCGGCACCTACCGGGTCTACGTCGCCTCGGGGCCCTCCACCGACCAGGTGACCATCATAGGCGAGGGCCGCAACGCCAGGGGCACCGAGACGCGCTCCATCAAGGCCGTCTATACCAATACCAGCATCCTCGGGGCCATCATCGCCGGCGGCATGCTGTCCGCCACCGGCTCCAGCGTCGTGCACTGGGGGCCCATCATGGCGATGAACGACATAACGGTCTCGGGCTCCGCCCTTAACACCCATTATCCGCGCAAGCTTTCCAAGCAGACCGTCAAACCGCTCGACCCTACCGGCAACACCAATCCTCCGAATACCGACAACCTCGAATGGTGGTCCGACTACGACGTCCCCGAGCTGCCGCAGTTCGACTTCTCCACGATGCGCGCGTCGGCCGCCGCCACCGGCACGCTGAACTGCGACGACGTGACCATCGCTTCCGTCACCTACACCGCCGTTACCAATCCCTGCACCGGCACCGGCTGCCATAATCCCGGCTGGAACTGCACCTGTTACAGCGGCATGGTCGGGCTGGCCTGCAACAGCGGTTCTCACTGCAGCTGCACCGTCAGGGCCGTCGGTTCGGCCTGCGTGGGCGGCGGCAGCTGTTCCTGCAGCGGCAGCGGCGCGGACAGGGTCTGCTCGGGCAGCGGCTGCACGGACAGCGACGGGGCGGCCACCGGCTGCACGCTCACCAAGGTCTGCACCGGGTGGGGCTGCTCGGACAGCGACGGGGCCGGCACCGGCTGCGCCGCCAGCACCCTGTGCATAGGCTCGGGCTGCGAGGATACCGGCGCCAACTGCGACTGCGTCGCCGGCGTGGCCTCCAGCACGCAGAACATCAGCGGCATGCACTGCTGCAGCTCCGAATATTTCGGCGGCCCCGTCACCTGTTCCTACGGCGGCAGCGGCTGCGTCAACTGTTCGGTCAACAACCTCTTCGACTATGCCTCCATGCGGGACAAGGACTATACCTGGTACTGGGACAATAACGTCAACTGGGCCGGCAGGAACGGCCTGCGCGGTACCATAGTCGTGCGCGGCAATCTCGGCATTTCCGGAGGCGACAACTACTGCCCGAACTGCGTCCTCCCGGTCCCGGCCGCGGCCTGGAAGGAGTACCAGAAGATAGACACCTCGGCCATCAAACAGTACCCCGCGGATACCGGCTATCATCAGAACTCCTCCACCTATGTGCTGGGGTCCTGCGGCAATACCTGCGAGGGCGGCGCCACCGGCAGCGACCTGGGCGTCTACGGCTTCCTCTACGTGGGCGGGGATTTCAACCGCACCGGCGATTCCGACATCTACGGGGCCATGTGGGTGGATGGCAGCGTATCCGGTTCCGGCAACGCCACGGTGTTCTATAATTCCAGCCTCAAGCTGCCCACGCTCAACGTGGTGCTGCTAAAG
This sequence comes from bacterium, assembly GCA_021847485.1. GTDB lineage: Bacteria > Elusimicrobiota > Elusimicrobia > Elusimicrobiales > UBA9959 > UBA9959. The sequence goes on along the minus strand of JAJZRA010000062.1, from coordinate 476 downwards.
GATTCATGGCAGGAAGAAACGCCGAACCCGTCGCCGTGGTGACCGCCTCCGCCGGCGCGGGCCTGGAACTGGCCGGCTTTAAGCTGATCTTTAAATCGGACTCGCCGGGTATCATTAATGTCCTGGGGCGCCGCTACGCGCCTTTCTCCTGTAACGCCCGTTCCGGGCTGAAGATAGACGCCCTGCCGGGGCCGGCCCGCGTCTCGCCGTTCAAGCCGGCGGTTTCCTTCGGCGGGGGCTTTTTCAGGGCCGCGCGCGGCGACTTCAAGGCGGGGCTGCGCCTGGCCTCCGGCCGGGGACGGCTGACCGCCGCCCCGAACGAGCAGTGCCTGGACGCTTTTTTAAGGTCACTGCTCAGCGCGCTGCTGCTGCGCTCGGGCGGGCTGATGCTGCATTCGGCCGGTCTTGCGGTAGGGGGGAAGGCCTATCTCTTCCCGGGCAGGTCCGGGGCGGGCAAGTCCACGCTGGCCAAACTG
>JAJZRA010000061.1 GCA_021847485.1 bacterium | reverse complement strand
CACCGCCGCCCTGCGCCGCGCCGGCTGGACCCCCTCGCTGTGCCCGCTGATCCCGGCCGACTCCGGGCGGCTGGATTTCTCCCGCCCCCGCCCCACCGCGGAGGGCGGGCGGGCGTCGCTGGCGGCCGTGCTGCTGGCGGCGCGGCTCATGCGCTCCGGCTTCTTCGGCGCGCTGGTCACGGCCCCGGTCTCAAAGGAGGCCTGGGCGCTGGCCAAGGCGCCGGCCCCGGCCCACACCGACCTGTTCCGCCTCCTGGAGGGCCGCGAGCCGCTGATGCTATTCTCGCGCGGGCGCGTCACCGCCGCGCTCGTCACCGAGCACGTCCCTATAAAGGACCTTTCCCGCCGCCTCACCAAGGGGCTTATAAAGGAGAAGGCGAGGCTGTTCGCCGGGGCGCTGGCCGCGCTGGGCCGCCGCCGCCCCTCCATAGCCGTCTGCGCGCTGAACCCGCACGCCGGCGACGGCGGCGTGATAGGCCGCGAGGAGCTGGACGCCGTGGGGCCGGCCGTGCGCGAACTGCGCGCCTCGGGCCTCAGGGCCGAGGGCCCGCTGCCTTCCGACGCGGCCTGGGCCGCCCACCTGGCCGGGCGCAGCGACGGCCTGCTGTGCCTCTACCACGACCAGGCGCTGGCCCCGCTCAAGACGGCGCCGGGCGCCGGCCCCGCCGTGCACTGGACCTGGGGCCTGTCCTTCGCCAGGACCTCCCCCGCCCACGGCACGGCTTTCGACATAGCCTGGCGCGGCAAGGCGGACCCGGCGGGCATGAAGGCGGCGCTGCAGTTCGCGGCCGGCCTCGCCAAGGGAAGATGAACCTATGACGGAACTTATCGGCTACGCGGCCAGCGCCCTGGTGGCGTTCTCGCTGCTGACCAGCAACGTGCTGCGCCTGCGGGTGCTCAACCTCGCCGGGGCGGCGGTCTTCGTGGTCTACGCGGCCCTCACGCGGGCCTGGCCCGTGCTGGCGGTGAACCTGTTCGTGGCCTGCGTGGACCTTTGGCATATCGTGAGCCTCAAGTCCAAGAAGGACGTCTTCAAGCTGATGGAGGTGGGCACCGGCGACCCGCTGCTCAGGAACTTCCTGGCCTACCACGCGCGCGGCATCTGGCAGTTCTTCCCCGATTTCGACCTGGCCGCGCTGAAGGCGCCGCGCTGCGTCTTCATCCTGCGCAACCTGCTGCCGGTAGGCCTCTTCGTCTACACCGAGGAGGCGCCCGACATCCGCGTCCATCTGGACTACGTGGCCGAGGACTACCGCGACCTCAAGAGCGCGCGCTTCCTGTTCAACCGGGCGCAGAACGCCGGCGCCTTCGCCGGGTTCGGTTCGTTCACGGCCGCCAGCGGCACGCCGCGCCACGCGGCCTACCTGCGCCGCGTGGGCTTCGTAGAGGAGAGAGAGGGGTTCTTCCGGAAGAGGATAGCCGGCTAAGGCACCTGTGCCAGCCGCACCTTGAGGCCGGCCGGTATCACCGCTCCGGAGTAGAAGTCGTGCTGGGGCGTAGGGGCGCCGGCCGACATCGCCAACGGGTCCACCCGGTAGCTGACCACTATCTCGCGGCCGGCCTTCTCGGCCTTCACTATCTTGAAAATGCCGTTGGGCAGGTCCGACATCGAGACCAGCACCACCACGGCGTCCCTGGAGAAATCGGGGGCGGCGAAAGCCGACACCGCCGGCCTGAAACCGGAGGAGGCCTCGGTCTCGGCGCGGCACTTGCGCCGCGCGGTGAAGGCGGTCCAGGTCTCGGAGCTGCGGAAGAGCTTGTAATCCACGGGGGCGCTCAGCAGCGTGACGCCTTCCTGGCCCGGGCCCCGGCCCAGCTCGGGCATGGCCGCGCCTTTCAGGCTGGGCTCCTTGCCCGGGTCGCCCTCCACCCGTATCTTCTTGTCGAGGTCCCTGGCCTTGAGCGCTATCGGCTGCGGCTTGCTCTTGTCGCCGCCGCTCAGTTCGTCGAGGACCTCCATCATGCTCTTCGGCTTCTCGGCCACGCCGCCGAAGTCCTTTTCCTTGACCAGGTTGATGGCCCCCTCGGCCTTCACGGAGGCCGTGGAAAGCCCCTGCCGGTAGCCGGGCACCAGCGAGGCCCTGGCGCCGCCGCTCTGCCTGGCCGCGGCCAGCGCCGCGTCCGCCCTGGCGGCGGCGCTGCGGGAGGCCTCCTCGGCCCCGCGGCGCAGGTCGTCGCCGCGGCCGGCCAGGCTGCCCAGGTAGTTGACCCCTATGAGCAGGACGAACAGCACTATCAGCCCCGCGAAGAGGTAGATCAGGGTGCGCAGCAGCCGGTTGGTCTCCATACCGCAAATTGTACAAAAACCGGGGGGCGGACAACTCTATTTAACGATTAGTTATTATTTCTGTAACAGGCCCCGGGTAGAATTTATATAGTTACAGGAAGCATATTCCTTTTCGTCCGGCCGCGGCCGGGCTACGGAGAGAGCTATGAAATATTGGGCTTACGTCAACAACGAGATCCTCGGGCCCTTCGAGAAAGACAAGCTGCTGGAACTGCCCGCCTTCTCGCCTTCGCTGCTGGTCTGCCCGCAGACCCCGGTGGGCGAGAAGACCGAGGATTGGAAGGAGGCGGCCACCTACCCGGAGATCTCCGCGCTTATAGCCTCCGGCTCGGGCCTGGCGCCCAAGCCCGAAGCCGGCGCCCCCGCGGCGGCTCAGCCCCCGTCGGCCGAACCCGTCCCCAGGGACATCGTGGAACCCGGCCCAGCCATCACCTCCTTCAAGCCGCTGACCCCCTCAACGGTAGAGCCCGTGGCCCCTTCGCACAGGGAAGGCGGCATCGATATACCGGCCCATCACCTCGGCAAGGCCGGCGGCGAAGCCGTCCCCGCGCAGGCCCCTGCCGCCGAACCCCAGCCGGCGGCCCAGGCGGCCTCCGCTTTCGATCCCCTCACCCTCTCCTCCATCAACCGCAAGGCCGAGGAGATGCCCGGTATAGAGCGAAACGCTCCCGCCCCGGCCGGCGAAACACCCAAGCCCTCTTTCGGAGCCCCGGAGCTGGAGACCTTCGCCCGGCCGGCGGCATTGAACCCCGCCTCCGCCCAAGCCCCGCAGCCGCTCTCCATGCCGGAGGCCTCTCCGGAACCCGCGCCCATGCCGGCCGCCGCTCAGGAACCTTCCCCCGCGCCTGTTCCAGCCCCTGAAGCCTCTCCCGTGCCGGCGGCGGCCGTCCCCGCGTCTTCCGCCGCGCCCGCCTTCGACCTGCGGGCGCTGGAAGCCCTGGCCCAGAAGCTCGACGCCATCTCCAGGAACGCCGTCAGCCGGCAGGATGTGTCGGCCCTGGTCGACCCGCTGCGACTTAAGCTGGACCAGTTGGGAGAGACAGTCTCCTCGCTGGACGGCCGGCAGTTCCAGCGCGAAGTCATGGGCAAGCTTTCCGCCCTCGAGAGCGCCGTAGGCGAGCTCAGGGCCCCGGGACGCCAGGCCGCGCCGGCCGCGGCCCCCGCTCCCGGACAGGAGGCCGCCTCCATCGCGCCGGCCGAGCCCAAGGCCGTCAGCGGCAGGACCATCTTCGGGGCCAAGCCCCCCGCCAAGGATGAGCCCCGGCCGGAGCCGGAACCCGCCAAGGCGCAGCCCGCCAGGATAGTCGACACCGGCAGCAAGAGCGCCAAGTTCCCGGCCCTGCTCAAGAAGCTGGGCAAAGGACTGGCCACGGCGGCGCTGCTGGCCGCGGTACTGCTGGGCGGCGTGGTATTTCTCAAGAACTTCGGCATCTTCGACGCCACCGCTTTCCTGCCGTTCCCCCTGCCTTTCACCCAGAAACAGACGGCGGAACAGCCCGTTCCCGAGCAGCAGCCCCCCGCGGGTCAGCCAGCGGCTGAACAGCCCCAGGCCGGCCAGCCGGGCCAGGGCCAGCAGGCCGCCGCGCCCCAGCAGCCCAAGGCGCCCGATATCTCGCCTGAGATAATTTATTTTACGCGCACCTACAAGCTGTCCGCCGACGGCCCCACTCTCGAGGACAAGATAGCCGAGAGCGCCGCGGCTTCCGGCGGGGACTATAACCGCGTCGACTGGAAGGTCGCCCAGGGAGCCGAAGGCATCTTCGAGATCTCGGCCAAGATACCGGCCAAGAACGGCGACCTGAGCTACACCTTCGTGGTGGATTACGCCAAGAAGACCCTCCTGCCCGGGGACGACCTGGGCCGCGCCGCTCTGGCCGCCCTTGCCCCCGCCCCGGTCCGCAGGCCGGCGGCCAGGGCCAAGAAACCGGCCGCCGGGCGCAAGGCCCCCCCCAGGCGCGCCGCGGCCGCGCCCAAACCCAAAACCGCCCCCAAAGCCGCGGCCCCCGCCGCCAAAGACGACGAATACGAGTACGTCTACGAGGACGACGACGGCACCGGCCAGTAAACAGTAAAAATAAAGAAAAAAGGGGACAGGCTACTTTTTCCGAGAAAAAGTAGCCTGTCCCCTTTTTTACCCGGGTTATTTCCTGGCGGTGGTAAGCCTCTTCCGGGCGGCCATGCCGGAGACGGCGATGGCGATCAGCTCCTTGAGCACCTTCTCCGGGGGCAGGCCGGTCATTTCCCAGAGCCGCGGGTAGAGGCTGTGGGAGGTGAAGCCGGGCAGCGTGTTGATCTCGCAGAAATAGACGCGCCTGTCGTTCTTCGGGTCCACGAAGAAGTCCACGCGCGCCAGGCCGCTGCCGCCCAGCGCCAGGAAGATCCTGACGGCCAGCTCCCTCAGGCGCGCGGCCGTGGCGGCCGGCAGCGGGGCGGGCAGCCGCAGCTCCATGCCGTCGTCGTCGAGGTACTTCGCCTCGTAGTCGTAGAACTCGTGGCGGCCCTTCGGCACGACCTCGCCGCAGACGCTCGCCGCCGCGCCGGCGGGAGAGCCCAGCACTCCGCAGACTATCTCGCGGGCCCGGTCCACGCCTTTCTCTATCATGACCGCGTTGTCGAAGCGGAAAGCGTCCAGCACGGCGGGCTTCAGGCCGGCGGCGGTCTTCACCTTGGCGACGCCGACCGAGGAGCCCTGCGCGACGGGCTTTACGAAGAGCGGGAAGCCGAGGCGCGCGGCCTTCTTCAGCAGCGGCCCCATGGCGGCCTTCTGGTTGGCGCGGACGACGACGTGCGGCAGCACGGGGATGCCGTCCAGCGCGGCCAGTTCCTTCGAGATGACCTTGTCCATGCCGACGGCCGAGGCCGTCACGCCGCAGCCGGCGTAGGGGATGCCCAGCAGTTCCAGCAGGCCCTGCAGGACGCCGTCCTCCCCGGTGGAGCCGTGGATGATCGGGAACAGGGCGTAGGGCTTCACGCGGCCGCCCCCCCGCTTTACGAAGCAACCGCCGGCCAGCGACGGCTCCAGCTCCGGCCCCTTGAGCGGGCGCCCGGCGAGCAGGTCCCGGAGGGCCGGCAGGCGCCAGCCGCCCTCGCGCGGGGCGTAGATGGGCAGGGCCCTGAAACCGGCCTTCTCCAGCTTTTCGCAGACGGTCTTGGCCGACTCTATCGAAACCTCGTGTTCCGGCGACCTGCCGCCGAAGATAACGCCTATGGTCTTCTTCATATCTCTCCCGTTAGTCTATATCCGTCCCTTCTCTATTATACCGCCGCCGAGCACCCTGTCGCCGGAGTAGAACACCGCCGACTGCCCCGCGGCCACGGCGAACTGCGGCGCGTCGAAAAGCACGTCGGCCCGGCCGCCGGCCAGCGGCCGCACCAGGCAGGGGGCCGGCTTATGATGATAGCGGATCTGCGCCGCCGAGCGGAACTCCCCGGCCGGCGCGTCGGCCAGCCAGTTGAGGCCTTTCACCCTGAACCCGGAGGAGCGCGCGGCCTCGAGCGGCCCCAGCACCACCTCGCCGGTCCCGGGCCGGATCTCGGTCACGTAGAGGCGCTCGCCGCCGTAGACGCCGGTGCCGCGCCGCTGGCCCACCGTGAAATTGAAGAACCCGGAGTGGCGGCCGAGCTTCTTCCCAGCCCGGTCCACGATGTCCCCGGGGCGCGGCTTCACTCCGGCGTGGGCGCGGAGGTACGCGTCGTAATTGCCCTCGGTCACGAAACAGATGTCGTTGGACTCCGGCGCCGAGGCCGCCGGCAGACCGGCCTGGGCCGCCAGGCGGCGCACCTCTTTCTTGGTCAGGGCGCCGAGCGGGAACAGGACCCGGTCCAGCCGGGAACGCTCCAGGCAGTAGAGGAAATAGCTCTGGTCCTTCAGCGGGTCGGCCCCGCGGTAGAGGCCGTACTCCCCCTTCTCCTTCCTGATCACGGCGTAATGCCCCGTGGCCAGCGCGTCGGCGCCGAGCGAGCGGGCCAGCCCGTAGAGGTAGTCGAACTTCAGGACGCGGTTGCACTCCACGCACGGGTTCGGCGTGGAGCCGGCCAGGTAGCCGCCGACGAAATCGTCTATGACCGCCCGCGAGAAGAGGCCCTGCGCGCTCTTGAAATAGTGCCGGATCCCGAGGGCGTCCGCCGAGGCGCGCGCCTTGGCGGCGCTGTCGGAGCCGCCGCAGCACTTCACGCCGCCGCGCCTCTCGGAGAAAAGCCGCAGCGTGACGCCGATGACCTCCCACCCCTCCGCCTTCAGCAGGGCCGCGGCCACCGAGGAATCGACGCCTCCCGACATCGCCACGACGACTTTCTTCATCCCGATATTTTACGTAATTTGGTGACACACGACTTAATTATAAAGAATTAAGTCGTGTGTCACCGAATTTGCCCGAATTTGCCGAATTGCACGGCAAAGAAAAAGAGGGGCCCGGAAGCCCCTCTTTTCGCGGCCGCGGCGGCCTTTACTGGCCGAAGTCGAAGCCCTTGAACAGGTCTTCCTCGGCGCCGGCCGCGCCGGCGGGGGCCGGCTGCGCGCCTTCGGCCGGAGCGGCCGACTTGACCGGCTCGGGGGCCCTGGAGCCCGGCAGCGTCTGCATGCGGCCGCGGCCCTCGCCGACCGGCTGCACGATGATCTTGCGGACGCCCTCGGCGAAGGCCAGGAAGCCGGTGTCCATGTTGTAGTACAGCCTGAAAGGGGTCTCCTTGGTCTGGGGCTCGTAGGCCTTGCCGAGGTTTATCTTCTGCTGGTCCCAGCCCGGGTTATAGACCAGCTTGCCCCTCACGTCCACCTCGTTGTCCACCACCGGCAGCGAGAAATGGATCTTGTAGAGGCCCATCGTGTCGCTGATGCCCGGCGCGAAGGAAAGGTTGATCTGGGCGTTGGCGTTCTCTTCCGGGCCGGCGAACTCGCCGCCGGCCTCATCGCCGGTGCCGGCCCCGGTCTTGGACTTGGCGGCGTCCGGCACCACCTTCACCGTGACGCCCTCTATCGGATTGCCCTGGTAATCCGTGATGACGCCCTGGATGTTGCCGTCCAGGAACATGCCCATCTTGGTCGTGGAGAAGAACAGGAACTCCCGCTTGCCCATCACCTTCTTGGTCAGCGACAGGTCGCCGACCCGGGAATCGGTATAGTCCACCACCTTCAGCTTCTTGAAGCCGCCGCAGCCCGAGAGCGCGACGGCCGCCAGGGCGAAGAACGAGAGCTTAAGGGCGAGCCTGGATGTTTTCATAGAGTTTCCTTACTGACCCTCTTCCGCCGGGGCGGCGTCCGCGGGCTGCGGCTCCTCCGCCGGTCCAGCCTCGGGGGAGGGCGCGGTCTCGGCGGCCGGGGCGGCCGGCGGCTGGGCCGTAGGGGCCGGGGCGGCGAGCCCGGGCTTGCCCTGCGCGGGCGGGCCCGTGGGCGGGCTGTCGGGGTACGGGTTGTTCTTGATGAAGAAGACGACGCGGCGGTTCTTCTTGCGGTTGGCCTCGGTGTCGTTGGGCACCAGCGGATGGAATTCGCCGTAGCCGACGGCCGCCAGCCGCTTGGGCGGGAACTTTTTGGCCAGCAGGTCCTCCACCACGCTGATCGCGCGGGCGGTGGACAGTTCCCAGTTGGAGGCGTACTGCTTGGTCCGGATAGGGACGTTGTCGGTATGGCCTTCCACGATGATATCGTGCTTCTCGGCCAGCTTGTAGAGCACCGGGGCCAGTTTGTCCAGCTGCGCGCGCATCTGGTCGGTCAGCTCGGCGCTGCCGCTCTCGAAGAAGGCCATCTGGCTCTGCTCCTCGAGCGTGATGCGCATGCCTTCCTTGTCCATCTGGACCTGGCCGGCCATCTTGCCCTCTTTGATCATCTCCTGGACTTCCTGCTGCGCCTTCTGCATGTCCTTGTTGAGGGCGGCGGACAGGGCGTAGAGAATGACGAAGAAGCAGACCAGCTCCGTCATCAGGTCGGCGTAATTGACCATCCACGGGGGCGCGGGCTCCCCGACCGGCGCCACGCGCCGGTCGTCCTCCGGGATCATGTTGCGAAGCTTGATTCCCATGGTAGCGGTCCGGGTCCTAGGCCGCCGCGCCTTCCTTCTTGATGGCGGCGCGCTTGGCGGGCTCCAGGTAGGCCTTCAGGTTGGCCTCCACGACGCTCGGCGTGGCGCCGCTCTGCAGCAGCAGCACGCCGCGGATGATGATCTCCTTGACGAAGAGCTCCTCGTCGGAGCGGTTCTTCAGCTTGCCGCCGATAGGCATGAACAGCCAGTAGCCCGAGGCCAGGCCGAAGAACGCGGCCGCCAGCGCCAGCGCCATGCGGCGCGGCACCTGCGCGACGTCGTCGATGGAGGAAAGCATCAGGATCATGCCGAGCACCGTGCCGATGATGCCGAACGCCGGGGCGTAGGTGCCCAGCGCGTTGAAGATCTCGCGGCCGGCCTTGTGGCGCTCGCGGATGAAGTCAATCTCGGTCTCGAGCATGTTGCGGATGAACTCGTGGTCGGCGCCGTCGATGACCAGCTGCACGCCGCGCTTGAGGAAGTCGTTGTCGATGGCCTTGACGTCGGCCTCGAGGGCCAGGAAGCCCTCCTTCTTGGCCTTCTGCGAGAGGGCCACGAACGTGGAGACCAGCTTGGAGGTGTCCTCGCCCTTGGAGGTCATGACCTTCTTGAGGACCTTGCCGACGCTGATCACGGAGGAGAGCGGGAAATTGACGAGCAGCGCGCAGAAGGTGCCGCCCATGACGATCATGAACGCCTCCATGTTCATGAACGGCTTGAAGCCGGCTATGCCTTCCTGCAGGTAGACGGCGCCGAGCACGAAGCCCAGGAACACTATGATACCGGTGAACGTTGCTATGTCCATAACTCTCCCAGGAAGCTACTTGCGCTCGAAACCCTCCAGCGGGTTGACGACGTTCTTAGCGGCATAGACCTTCTTCTTGTACTCTATGACCTTGGCTATGACGGAGTCCACGGGGTCCTTCACCAGGAAGCGGTTGCCCGTAGCGAGGTTGATGACGGTGTCCGGAGCGGATTCCACGCTCTCGATGAGTTCGGCGTTCACCACCACCAGCGTGCCGTTGAGTTTCTCGAGCTTGATCATGTCCGTTTAAATTATACTTAAAAATCGATAAGGCGGCGGGGCGCGCCCGGGACGTTCTCCCCGGGGGACAGGCCCGCCGCCGCAAGAGGTTACTTGGCCGGCTTCTTGCCGAGGGCCCACTTGAGCCTGGCGCCGAGCGACTTCTCGAGCTCCTTGTAGCGCTCCACCTCGGCGGCGAGGGCGGCGGCCTTGGCGGCGTCGGCCTCGCGCTGCGCGGCGGAGGAGGCCTCCAGCTCGGCCAGCGAAGCGCGCTCGGCCTCCAGGGCGGAGGCCGCCTCTTTGGCCGCGAGCTCCATCTGCTGCACTTTCTGCTTGAGGAAAAGCATCTCGGATTCGAAGCGGGCGCGGTTCTCGCTCTCGGTCTTAAGGTCCTCCTTCAGGGCGGCCTCCCGGGCGGAGAGCTCGCCCGCGGCGCGGGCCGCGGAGGCCTCGGCGGCCGTCTTCTGGGCGGCGAGGACCGAGTACTGCTCGCGCAGCGCGGCGGCCTCGGCGGCCAGGCGCTGGCGCTCGGCCTCGAGCGACCGGGCGTACTTCTCGGCCTCGGCCCGCTGGGCCTGGGCGGCCGCGGCGTCGGAGGCGAGCCTGGCGGCTTCGGCCTCGGCCCTGGCGGCGAGGGACTTGAATTCCTGTTCCTTGGCGGCCACGACGGCGTCCACGCTGCCCGCGGCGGCGGCCAGGCGGCTCTTCTCGAGCTCGCTCTTGAGCGCGGCCTCCTTGGCGGCGGCGAGCTCCTCGCGGAGGGCCTTGAGCTGGGCCGCGGCTTCAGCCTCGAGCTGGCGCCTGAGGGCGGCCTTCTCCTCCCCGGCGGCGGCCTCGAGGGAGGCCCGCAGCTGGAAAAGCTTGGCTTCCACCTCGGCCTGGCGGGCGGCCTCGGTCCTGTCGGCGGCCTCCTTGAGGGCGGCGGCTTCGTTCTGCCTGGCGGCCCTTTCGGAGGCGAGTTCGGCCTGCGAGGCCGCGGCCTGGCGGGCGAGCTCCTCCCGGTGGGAGCGCTTCAAAGCTTCAAGTTCCTCGGCGTGCCGGCGGGAGAGCTCGGCGGCGTAGCCGGTCTTTACCCCCTCCAGCTCGGCCGTGTGGGCGGCCCGGACGCGCTCCTGCTCGGCGGCGTAGCCGGCCTTCAGGCGCTCCAGTTCCCCGGCGAAGTTCCTGGCCTGCTCCTCGAGCTCGGCCTGGTGGGCGTTCTTGAGGGTATCGGCCTCGGCTTTGAGGCGCTTGAGGTCCTCCAGCTGGGCGGCCATCGTCTGGGCCAGCTGCATCTTCTCGAGCTTCAGCTGGGCGCGCTCCTTCTCGAGCACGGCGTTGATCGCCTGCACCCTGGAGATGAAGCCCTTGATCTTCACGAGCTCGCTGACGGCGCGGACCTTCTCTCCGGACACGTCGGCGAAGGCCTTGTCCTTCTCCTGCAGCTGGCCCTCGAAGCGGGCCTGCAGCTGCCTGAGCTCCTCGTTCTTCTCGGCGTTCTTGCGGTCCGAGAGCGTGCCGATCTCGGCCTGCAGCCGGCCGATCTCGTCCTGCAGCTTCTTGACCTCGAAATTGGTCTTCTCCTCGCGCAGCCTGGCCTCGCCCGCGGCGGCGGCCTCGCGGGAGCGCAGCACGACGTTCTCGCTCTTCAGCTCGGCGAGCTCGCGCTCCTTCTCGGGGATGATCTTTATATAGGACTCTATCGAGGCCTTCTCGCGCTCGGCGCGGGCCACCTCGTCCTTCATCTTGGAGATGTCGCGCTCGACCATGGACTTCTCGAGCGAGACCTTGCGGAACTCGTCCTGCAGCTCGCGCAGCTTCTCGTCGGCGCCCTTCAGCTGGCGGATCTGCTCCTCGCGGGCGGAGATCTCCTTCTGCCACATGGCCTTCTCGTCCAGCCAGCGGCGCTCCATCTCCTGGAGGCGGTAGATGAAATGGCTCTCGACGTCCTTGCCCTGGACCTCGCGCTCGGCCATCTGGTTCTTGAGCGTCTGCATCCAGGTCTCGCGCTCCTGCGCGAGGCGGGTCTCGAGCTCCTTGATCTTGCTCTTGAGCGTGAGGCGCTCCTCCTCGATCTCGTGATCGCGGCGGTCGCGGCGCATCTTCTCCTGGATGTCCTTCAGCGAGGACTCCACGCGCGAGGAGAGGGCCTCGTCCTGCTGGCTCTTCAGCGTGGCGAGCAGGGCCTTCTCCTTCTCGGCGGCCAGCGTCTTCTCCATGTCGTTGATCTTCTTCTCGAGCTTGTCCTTCTCTTCCTCGAGACGCTTGGCCTCGGCCTCGGCGGCGAGGTCGCGGGCCGGCGCGGCGGGGGCCGCGGGCTGGGAGAACTGGGGCGGGAAAGGGGCCGCGGGCATACCGGGCGAGGGCAGGCCGCCCATGGGCGGCTGGCCGAGCGGGGGCAGAGCGGGCTTACCCCCCATCGGAGGGAGGTTGGGCTTCAGGATGCCCGGCGGGAGCGGGGGCATGCCTGGTTTCTGGGGTTTCTTCTCGTCTGCCATAAGTAATGGTGAGCCTTGGCTCTACCCTGAATATTATAAAAAAAGCCCGTTTCGCTTTAGTTACAGGATTGTTAAAAATTAGGGACGCTGATGACTAAATGACTATTTCTCAATATTGCGGGACTATTGGCGGTAAAATAGTCATTTAGTCATCAGCGTCCCTACTTATTCTTTCTACCGGCCCACCTGCTGTTTAAAGCCGGCCAGCCATTCCTGGGCGGCGGGGTCCCCGGACAGGGCCGCGTACTTCTCATAGGCGGCCACGGCCTCGTCCACCCTCTGGAGTGAGTAGTAGACGGTGCCGAGGTACTGCCAGGTAGAGGCGTCCTGCGGGTTGAGCGAGGAGGCGTACTCCAGGTACTGCAGG
>JAJZRA010000007.1 GCA_021847485.1 bacterium | reverse complement strand
GCGCCGTGCGCGGCACGGACTTCATGGTCTCCGCGGACGAGGAAGGCAACAGCCGCGTGGAGGTCTACGACGGCTCGGTGCTGACCGGGGACGCGAAGGGCAATTCGGCGCTGGTGCGCGGCGGGCAGTTCGCGGTGGTGAGGGCCGGCGGCGCGCTGGCCCAGCCCGAGCGCAACCCGGAGCCGCCCGGCGACATGAACTCGGCCGCCGGCGCCCCGTCGCAGCAGGCCCGCAGCGAGATCTACGGAGAACTGTCAAAGGCCGACGTGGTCGCCCGCGCCCAGGAGGAGATCCAGTCGGCCGAGTACCAGAACCGCAAGGTCGCCATCGACGCTTTCGGCAACCGCGTGCGCATGGAGGAGTACGTCATGCGCCCGGCCGCCAACCAGTTCAAGTACGTCGTCCTCAATACCCGGGCCGACCGCTTCGACTTCGGCAAGATCCTTTTCACCTTCGACAACGCGCTGCCGTCCGACCTGTCGCTGGCCACGCGCAATATGCTGACGGCCGACGGCGCCTCTAAGCCGCAGTGGCAGCTGACCTACCTGAACAGCGTCATGTCCAACACCCTCGACAAGGTGACCGAGGACGCCTCCGGCGGCAAGATGGTGCCCGACAACGCGGCCAACCCCACCGTCTGGACTCATTTCTTCTCCAACTACGCGGTCTACGCGGCCGGCCCCGACCAGGCGGCCGAGAACGGCGGCCTGGGCAGGCTGCTGTGGTCCTACTCCGACGCCAACTCCGACAACGTGATGCAGAGCGGCGAGTTCGCCTTCCTGGGCGGCTCCGCCCCTTCCGGCTCGGTGACCTACCCGGACGGCCCCGACGTCTTCTCCAGCGTAACCACGAACAAGTATTACGACGGCACCGGCGCCACGGACGCCTCCGGCCACCACGCCGACGACACCTGGATCACGGCCTCGGACTACGTGCTTTTCGACGACGGCAAGCTCCTCTCCTCCTCGTCGCTGTCCCCTTCGCTGGGGAGCGACATGGACAAGGCCACCGACAAGCTCAACTTCGAGCGGGTCTACACCAGCTCGCTGTTCGGCGGGCGCAAGATCGACCTGGAGTTCTCGGCCAAGCTCCTCAAGGACGCCGGCCTGCTGCGCTTTTAAGGACCTGAAATGAAAAAGAGCCTCTTCGCTTTCCTGCTGCTGCCCTGCCTGGCGCCTTCGGCCGCGGCCCAGGTCCGCCTGCTGCCCGCCGCCGACGTCTCGCTGCTGGGCGGCAAGTACTACCTGGACTCCGACGCGGCCTCCTTCCAGGGGCGCTTCGACGCCTTCTTCTCCCCGGCGCTGCAGCTGGGCGAGGGCCACGAGCTGATCCCGGTCTATTCCGGCAACTACTCCGGCACGCAGGACATCCAGGAGCTGGCCGGCGGCGGCGTGCTGACCCGCAAGCGCCAGACGCACACGCTCTCGCTCAAGTACGTCTACACCGACGAGTTCGACAAGTACAAGCCGCGCGTCTCCTGGTCGAAGGCGCTGGTGCAGGAGACCAAGGACGAGAAGTGGGGGGACGGGCTGTTCGACTATAACACGCTGTCCGCCGGCTTCGAGGCCGAGCAGGAGCGGCCCTACGGCACGTTCACCGAGTCCTACGACTTCTACAGCGTCAAATACCCGAATTACGCCACGCTGCTCTCCGAGGCGGGCACGGTGATAGACACCACCACCTTCAACGAGCTCTCCGCCAACGCCGGCACCAACACGCTCGACAACGCCAACCACCGCCTGGCCTTCGGCTACACGTGGTACCCGGAGCCGGCCGTCATGAAGGCCGGCTACGACTTTACCTACCGGCGCTACGGCGACCAGGCCGTCATCTCCAGGCCGGCCACCGGGCAGCCTTACTTCAAGAGCGACAAGCGCACCGACCTGGTGCAGAACTGGACCTGCCGGGTCTCGCGAGCCATCAAGCCCGTCTTCATGTCCGTCGGCGCGCGCGCCGGCTGGCTGAACTCCAACCAGAACTCCTACGACTCGGCCCGCACCAAGTACATCGGGAACTACTACAGCTACGTCGACTTCGAGCTGAACCCGGCGGTCAGCTTCCTGCTGAAGAACGGCACGCAGTTCTCCTTCGGGCTGGACTGGCGGCGCCTCTACTACCTCGGCCGCCTCAAGCAGGACGCCGCCGGCAACTACGGCGCCTCCAAGATCAACCAGACCTTCTGGCTGACGTCGGTCGCGGCCCGTTACCCGGTCTACGGGAAGGTCTACGCCAAGGCGGCCTACAATTACCAGGTCTCGTCGTCGAACATGCGCTACGAGGCCGACTACAGGTACAACTACCGCGCCAGCACCTACCTGGCCGGTCTGGAGTGGGAGTTCTAAGGGCGCCGGCGGGGCGCGCGGTTTTCGTTCCAGGAGAACTTATGCCGAAGATAAAAAGGATCGTTCTGACGCTGGCGGCCGCGGCCGCCCTGTGGGGGGCCGGCGCGCGCTGGGCCGCGGCCACCAACCCGGCGACGCTGGTCTCCGCCGCGGCGGGGCCCTACCCGGGCACGGTGCAGTTCACCTGGACGGTGAACGACAACCTCGTCTCCGGGGACAAGTTCTACATCCAGTATTCCACCAACGTAGCCACCACGGTCTGGAGCCCCGGCAACGCCCAGGTGGTCGTCACCACCAATACCGCCATCCCCTCCGGCACCGCCGTCACGCAGGTCATAGGCGCCCTGAACGCCGGCCGGGACGGCCTCGGCGCCGTCCAGACGCCGGCTTATACCTTCCGCGTCTGGATAGAGGCTTCCGGCCTGCTTTCCCCTGTCTCCAATACTGCCGCCGCCACTCCGCCTACGCCGGTTTTCGTGCCTGTCAGCACCATGGCCTATGCCGGAGGCATGCTCGTGCTCGAATACAACCTCAGCGCGGGCGGCAACCCTCAGCCCGCGGTGGACGCCAAGGGCAACGTCTACCTGGCCAGCCCTTACTATGTCGGAGGCTACGGCTACGCCGTCGCCGCGCGCAAGTACGACGCCGCGGGCCGCCTGGTCTGGGTGCGCTTCCTGACTTCGTCCGCGCAGTACGCCAATAATTACGCCCGCGGGGTGGCCGTGGACGAGGCGACGCAGGACGTCTACATCGGCGGCAGTTTCTCCACCGCTTCAGGCAGCGACATCTTCGTCGCGAAGTATAACGCTTCCGGAGACCTGATCTGGTTCAGGGAGCGCCCGGGCGCGGTCTACAACGCCTATGACGGCGTCTCAGCGCTGGCTTTCGATAACGCCGCCAAGAACCTCTACGCCGCGGGTTACGCGGTATACTCCTCCACCAGCAACCGCTCCACCGATATCTGGCTGGCCAAGTACGACGTCTACGGCAACGAGCTCTGGGAGCGGACCTACAACAGCACCGCCCCGGTCTCCTACCCTTACGACTACGGCAGGTCGGTGGCGCTTGATCCGGCCGGTAACGTCTACGTGGCCGGCTATGTCGACAACTCGCCTAATTCCACGGATATGTGGCTGGGGAAATATTCTCCTTCCGGGGCCATGCTCTGGACCTCCATGTATTCCGGTTCCGGCGGCGATTACGGCTACGGCGTGACCGTGGACCAGTCCGGCAACCCCTACCTGTGCGGTTCCAATTACGACTCCGTGCAGGGCCCCAACGCCTTTCTGCGCAAATACGACGGCTCCGGGAACGCGCTCTGGACCCGCAGCTACGACAACCCGTATACCACCTACAGCAAGTACGAGACCTTCTACGGCTGCGCGGTGGACAAGTTCGGCGTAGTCCATGCCGCCGGCTACGAGTACCGCCAGGACCTGGGCCAGGGCTATAACGCGCTCTACGCGCGCTACACCTCCGACGGCCAGCTGGTCTCAACTTTCACCTACGCCGCCGCCGGCAGCGACATGTTCTACGGCGTGGCCGTCAGCAGCGCCGGCGCTCCCTTCCTGGACGGCTTCTTCAGCGGGCAGAATTCCTTCGGTTATTACGCGCCGCAGGCGGCGCCGTCCTCCTCCTGGCAGCTGAAGGCCTACTCCGGCGAGTACACCGCCAGCGTGAACCTGAACTGGCAGTACCCGGCGGCCGTGACCGCCGGCACCCAGATCCATATCCAGATAGCGACCGCCGCCGCCTACGCCTGGAACTACGCCGCGGCCCAGATCAACTTCTCCACCATAGCGGTCCCGGCCTCGGTCTCCGATTCCTTCGTGGTGCGCAACCTGCCCGCCTCCCAGGACGGCGCGGGCAACTCCACTACGCCGACGCTGTATTTCATGGCCTGGGTGGGCAGTACGCCTATGGGGGCGCCCGTCTCCGCCCAGCCCCGCACGCCGGTCATCTCCGACAGGATCGGCCTCTATCCGCAGGGCCGTCTGACCTACGCCGAAGCTTATCCCATGAGCTACGCCACCGCCATGGACGTGGCCGGCAATGTTTTCCAGGCTTTCGCCCTGAGCTCCGGCGTCAATATGCAGGGCGGCTGGGCCCTGCGCGCGTACGATCCCCGCAGCGCCCGCTTCCTCTCGACGCGGTTCTACAACCTTTCCGTTCCTTCCGTCAACGCCTCACCCTGGTTCGACATCAAAGCCCTGGCCATATCCGAAAGGGGGGTGGCCTACGTGGCCGGTTCCGTCTACGCGGACCCGGTCAATAGCCAGGATATCTACCTGGCGGCCATACACCCCGACGGCCATATGCTGTGGGAAAAGGTCATCCCCGGCCTGTCCATGGGGATAGACCAGGCCAATGCCCTGGCCCTGGACGGTTCCAGCAACATCTACCTCGGCGGCCAGATGAAGACCTCCGGCAGCGACATGGCGGCCGTGCTGAAGAAGTTCTCTCCGTCCACGGGCTACGAGCTCTGGTCCTCGACCATCGACGCGGCGTCCGGCAGCATAGGCAACCGCTTCAACTCGCTGGCCGTCACCACCGCCGCCGTTTACGCGGCCGGCGTCAAGGGCGTTACCTCGACCGAGGACGATATCTGGCTGGTCAAGCTCAGCACGGCGACCGGCGCCGTCCTGTCCCAGACGGCGGTCTCCAGCCCGGCCTACAGCGGCGCCTACGGCGTGGCCGCCGGGCCCGCTTCCGACGTTTACGTGGCCGGCAGGCTCAACACCGGCCAGGACGAGGCCTGGCTGGGCAAGTTCGTAGACCACGCCGGCGGCGCGCTGCAGCCGGTGGTCGCTTCCACCTATACCAGCCCGCTCAACATGATGCAGGCCTACAACGGGGTGGCCTATTACGGCGGCTACGTTTACGCCGCCGGCTACGATTTCCGCAGCTGCCTGGCCGGCACCTATTGCTCCTACGACGACATCCGCGTGGCCAAGTACGACACGAACACCCTGGGCCAGGTCTGGGTCAAATCCTTCGACGCCGGCAGCGGCGCCAATGAGATGTCCAAGGACGTGATGCCGTACGGGTCCGGGGTCTTTGCCGGCGTCTCCGTCGACGGCAGGCCAGGCGTCTATTACTTCTCGGCCCCTTCCGTGGTCATAGGCGGCAAGACGGGCCTCTATCCCGGCACCGTAGACCTTTTCTGGACGGCGCCGGCCGACCTGAGCGTGGGCTCCTCCTATTACATCCAGGCCGCCCTTTCCCCGGCGGCTCTCACCGACAATTACCTCGACTCGCAGACGGTCCTCTATACCACCGTGCCGGTGCTCTCCGGTATGTACCAGAGCGTAACGGCCGGCGGCCTGGACGCCAGCCGCGACGGCTCCGGCGCCGTTACCTCGCCCGCCTATTATTTCAGGGCCTGGTCTTACGACGGCTCGGCCGCGGTCCCGCTTTCCGGGACGGCCACCGCCTACGCCAATACCCCGGACGTGCAGACCACCGCCGTCACCTACCCGGACAGCAAGGTCTGGAGCCTCACCAATGCCTACGGCTGGCGCAATAAGTCCGCGGTAGACCCCGCCGGCTATCTCTACGTCGTCTCCAACTACTGGGCCAACAACGCGGCCGGAGCCGGGAGCGGGATCTTCGTGCTGCGCAAGTACCGTCCCGACATGACCACGGAATGGACCAAGTTCTTCGCGGGGCGGCCGGGGGAGTACCTCGACGCCTACGCGGTGACCCTCGACAAGGCCGGCGATATCATAGTGGCCGGCTCGCGCGGCGCGTGGGACAGCTCCACCCGCTACGACCTGCTGGCCTTGAAATACTCGCCCTCCGGCGAACTGCTCTGGAGCCGCAGTTACGACTACGACCATAATTACGACTACGGCTACGCCGCCGCCGCGGACGACGCGGGGAATATCTACCTGGGAGGCAGCGCGCAGAATAATTCCGGCAGCGCCGCCTACATAGCCAAGCTCTCCCCGGCCGGCGCCAAGCTGGCGGAGCTCCTGCTCTCCGGGGACGGCGGCGCCTGGGGCCATGAGATCGTGGACCTGGTATACGACAGCACCAACTCGGTGCTGTACGCCGCCGGTAATTTCTATAACGCCGTTACGGGCGGGGACGCCGAGGTGGTGCGGGTCCCGTCCTCGCTGGACCCGGCCCTGGTAACCTCCACCGCCGTGATGACCGGCGACGGGAACTACTGGGACCAGGCGGGCGGCATAGCCGCCGACATAGCCGCCGACGGCGGCGGCGCCGTCTACGCCGCGGCTTCGGTCTACGGCGGGATGGAGACCGGCTCCGACATCTGGCTGCGCAAGCTCTCCCTGCCCAGCCTCGCCGAGGTCTGGACCCGGGTCTATAACGACCCGGGCAACAGCTACGACAGCGCCGGCCGGGCCTCGGTGGACTCGCAGGGCTCGGTCTACGTGACCGGCTCGGAGTCGCGCTGGGACATAAACCAGGCCGAGGACCTTTTCCTGCGGAAGTTCTCTTCCGGCGGGGACGTGATCTGGACCCGCTCCTTCAACAGCGGCGGCTCCTCCTACGAGCGCGGCTGGGACGTGCACGTGGACAGCGTCGGCTATGTTTCCGTTACCGGCGAGATGAACGGCGGCTTCGGCGTCTACCGGTACCGCCAGCTTATCTTCTCCGCCAACAACCCGATGCTCTCGGTCTACGTCACTTCCGGCACGGCCGGCGCGCCCGCCGGCGGCGTGCCGATAGTGATCATGCCGTTCGACCAGAACGGCGGCGTCAACCCGGAGCTGATGATAATAGGCAGCGCCAGCGCCTCCGGCTATTACGGCGCGCGCCTGCCCGCCGGCTTCCAGTACTTCGTCGGCATCTCCACTCCGGGCTACAAACCCACCATGAAAGACCAGCTGATGGACCCTTACGGCTCCTTCATGGTAAGCCTTACCGGCGACGCTACCCGCCAGTACCGGCTCTATTCCAAGACCTCCTACGAGCCCGGCTACACGCTCAAGGTGGACGTCTCCTCCGGCCTCGTCTCCGGGGACTACCTGGTGGGCGAGGTCTTCTACTCCAAGAACGGCGACAAGGCGGCCTACGGCATAGCCAGGTCCACCTCCTTCGTTTCGGAGCTGCTGATCCATAACTTGCCGCCCGCTGCCGGCGGCGTTTACGGCGTTAACGTAAACGTGCCCGGCAAGAACAAAGGCGTGACGCTCTACCTGCCGGCCGCCTTCCCCGAAACGCGGGCCTACGCCGTGGATATGACCAGCGCGGTGGCGGCCGTGGGCTTCGCCGCCGGGGATTCCGTCGAACCGCCTTCCTTCCAGGCGGTGGTCCGCTCCACCTGGGGCGCGCCTCTGGACGGCGTCCGCGTCGAACTGTCCCAGAGCGCCAATATCCCCGCCAGCTGCGGCGGTTACGACCCCTGCTGGCAGAAGACCGCCATCTACGAGAACCTTACCGACGTCAACGGCCGCGCCGTCTTCAACGCCGTGCCGCTCTCCACGGCCGCCTATAACCTGGAGATCAGGAAGCAGGGCTACGGCAACTATTCCATGTCGGCTTATCCCAACGCCGACTGCACTATGCCGGGCGCCTACGGCGTTTGTATAACCACTACGGCCTACACCCTCTCCGGAGATTTCATGCTCACGCTGGCGACGTACACCCTTACCGGCGTAGTGAAATACAACGGGGTACCCCTGCCGAACGCGGCGATCATGGTGAACGGGGACTACCAGTGGGCGACCGGCGGCGACTCCTACGCCAACACGGGCGTCGGCGGCATACGCAACGACGCCAAGGCCGTGACCGGGGCGGACGGGACCTTCTCCATAAGCGGTCTTACCGACGGCAACGCCAGGCTGACCGCCTCGTTCATGGGCAACTGGCAGGACCTGAACTCCGGCAACAACACCGACGTCTCCGACGACCTGCGCATCACGATCTCCTCCTCCGGCGCGCGGGGACCCTCCCTCCCGGCGGGCAACCCCTGCCTGCCCGGCAGGACCTGGGTGCTGGACTACCAGGGCGAATGCCTGGGGGCAGACAACCTGCTGTTCAACCTGTCCGCCCCGGGCGCCAATTCGCTCGGAACGCTCTACGGCAGCCTGACCTTCGTGACGACCTACACGGTCTCGGCGCAGAGCCCGCTCGAGATACCGGCCTCTTCGCCGGTGGTGGTGATGGCCATGCAGAACTGCGACGGGGACTGCCAGGCCAGGCAGCTCGGCTTCGCTTCTCTCTCCGGCACGCTGACCTCCAACACCACCTCCTACGCCGTGACGCTGTCCTCGGGCGCGGCCTACTGGGTCAAGATCTACGGCCCGGACTGGGGCATGCTCTCCTCGTTCAACAACAACGCCGACTTCTCCTCCACCGACACCGTCAGGATGGACTTCACGCTGACGCGGGCCGGCAGGCTCCGCGGCCAGGTCAAGCTCCCGGACGGCTCCAACTTCAGGCCCGATTGCTCCGGAGGCGCCTGCCTCTACGGCGCCGATATAGAGCTGCGCGGGCAGAGCGTGCAGTTCAGCGACGGCACCGGCCTGGACGAGTACGGCGCCTTCGAGTTCCCGAACGTGCCGGCCGGCACCTATGACGTTTACCTGAAGCCGCGCGGCAGCGAGTTCCGTTGGCCGCCGGCGGAACTGGACGGGGTGAGCGTGAGCGTGGGCAACACCGCCGAGGTCAAACTGAAGCTGCAGGACGGGCTGGTCGTCCAGCCTCAGATCTTCGGCCTGCCGGCGCTCTCCACGCCCACCTGGAACTATACGGTGCTGGGAGTGCCTTCCGGCTTCCAGATGAACCAGCGCAACATCACCGAGATGTTCTTCGAGGAGCCGCAGTACTTCTTCAACTACAGCACCGCGACGGCTTCCTGGGACAAGAAGTACATGGTGCCCGGGCAGTACGACTTCTACCTGGTGGTCGGGGTGAGCTACAACCCCGGCGGCGGGGACCAGTATAAGCCGCAAAGCTACTACCAGTTCGCCAACTTCATAGGCCAGCAGCGCGGCGTTCCCGTGAAGAAGTCGGATACCAATCCCAACTTCGGGACGCTGGACCAGCCCATCCCGCTGAACATCCTGGGCTCGGTAGGCCAGGGCAGCATGACCGGGCGGATAAAGGGCGGGGGCATCTTCTCCGACGCCGACTTCGAGAAGATCTTCTCCAACTTCGACACCGAGATCATGCCGCTGATCCCGGCCGTGATGCTCTACGATACGGCCGGCGACCTCAAGGGCTTCGGCCACGCGCTGCCGGACGAGACCGCCATAGTCGGCTTCGAGGACGGCATAAAGCAGAAGAGCAAGACCATGGTCCTCGACGCGCTGGCGGCGAACCCGCTGCGCTACCTGGTCTGGGGCCTGCCCCCGGGCCGCTATACCGCGGTGTTCGTTAATCCCAACTACCCGCCCGTGCCCAAGGAGGTCGTGCTGCCGGACGACGAGAGCTACGACTTCGACTTCGGCGCGCAGACGCTGGTGGTGGGCGCCATCTCCGGCGTGGTGGTCAGTTCCGCTACCGGCGAGGCCGTGGACAACGCGCAGGTGCACCTGAGGCACAGGACCGTGGAGAAGTTCGCCGTGACGGATTCTTCCGGCGCCTTCGCCTTCGGCAACCTGCCGCCCGGCATCTACAGGCTGGAGGTCAGCAAAGAAGGCTTCGTCAAGGCCGGCCAGAAGACCGGCCTGGCCGGCAACGACTCCGCCTCTTTCCGCTTCGCGCTGGTCCCGACCGAGTCCAGGATAACCGGCAAGGTCTACCTGGGCAAGTTCCCGTCGCCCGTCACCAGGCAGGGCGTCCGGCTGGTGGCCTACGACGAGACCATGAACGTCGAGTCCCCGGCGGCCTACCTGCCCACGATAGAGGCCCAGACGGCCGAGGACGGCTCCTACGAGCTGGCCGGCATAGTAAGGGGCCACCTGTACAAGGTCTCGGCTTTCATGGAGGGCAAGCTGCCGCAGACCATAGAGGTGGCGGCGCTCAACGGCGACACCGTCGTCGACGACATCGTGCTGCGCGACATCCCGCCGCAGGTCACCGTGAAGGTGCGGAAGTCCCCGGACTCGGCCAGCAAGGTCGACGTGGTCATCACCAGCCCTAAGGCGCTGGTCACCACGCCTTCCTGCAGCTACAACCCCGGCGACGTCTTCGAGGCCACCTCGGCGGTCAGCCTGGCCCTCGTGCCCGGCGCCAACAATACCTATACGGGGCAGTTCACGGTGTCCTCCAGCCAGCGGTTCTATACCGTCTACGTGGCCGCCGGCGACGGCGACAACAGGATGGAGAAGACCATCCCCTACGATCAGACCAACGACGCGAAGACGGAGCAGTACATCCAGGACGCCGCCATAGCCGGCGGCGAGGTCATGATGGACCAGGAGACGGAGGAATATTCCGGCATCGAGCTGGACGCCGGCGCGCTCACGGTCTCTTCGAACACGGCCGACTTCCAGAACCTGGTGGGCGGGTTCTTCAGCGCGCTGCCTTCGGTGCGCACCGTCAAGACCGCCAAGGGCAACGTTACGCTGGAATCGGCCATAAAGGACCTGATGGCCTCGGAGGTCTACAACCTGGACCTCTCCAACGCGCAGCCCAACAAGCCGTTCACGCTGACGCTCAAGTACGACAAGGAGAAAGCGCTGAACACCGGCGGCCTGCGCATCTGCCAGTACGACGAGGCCTCCGGCGCCTGGAAGGAGATCCCCGGCAACTACACCGTGGACCCGATGACCGGCGTGGTCAGCGTGGACGTTTCCAGCCTGGAGCTGGCCTACGAGGGGAGCGGCGGCGGGACCACCACGCCGCTGGCGCGCAAGCGCTTCAGGATGAGCGCGGTCCGCGACGGCCGCTACGTGCCGAGCGCCGCGGCCCCGGCCGCCCAGACCGGCAAGTTCGCCGTCTTCACGGCCAAGCCCCCTACCGGCACCGCGGCCTACAGCTCGGCGTTCGAGGTCTACAACCTGCCGAACCCGTTCAACCTGAAGGCCAAGACCGTGAACATCAGTTCGGACGGCCAGACCTTGCTGGGCGCCTCCTACCAGACGCCGGGCACGCTGATAAAGTACAACCTGCCCGCAGGCAAGTCGGGCGACCTGAAGTTCGTCATCTATAACCTGGTCGGCGAGAAGGTGCGCACGATCGACGAGGGGCACCGCGACGGGAACCAGGTCTACTACTCGGAATGGGACGGCCGCAACGACAACAACCAGGAATGCGCCTCCGGCGTCTACTTCATGCTGACCTACCTGGACGGCAAGAAGCTGGGCCGCAAGGCGCACAAGATGGCCGTTATCAAGTAGCCCGGAGCGGAGCAAAGAGGCGAATTATGAAGAGAACACTTATCACCTTCCTGGCGCTGGCCCTGCCGGCCGCGGCCTGGGCTTCGGGGGCCGGCACCACGGCGGCTCCGTTCCTGAAGGCGGCCATGAGCCCGCGGGCGGTCGCCATGGGCGGCGCCTTCAGCGCCCTGGCCGACGATTCCGGCGCGGTCTTCGTGAACCCGGCCGGCCTCGCGCAGTTCGACGCGCAGGAGGCGGCGGCCGACTTCAGCACCTACCTGCAGGACGCTAAGACCGGCAACGTGTCCTACGCCGGGTACGCCGGGGGGCGCCGCGTGGGCCTCGGGCTGACCTTCATGACGGTAGGCGGCATAGGCAGGCGGGGCCTGAACGACTACGCCGGCGCCGTGCCGGAGCTTGGCACTTTCGGCTCCAGCGACCTGGCCCTGACGCTGGCCGTAGCCAAGGCCGACGTCATGCCGGAGTCGCTGCCGCGGCTGGACGGCGGCTTCTCGGTGAAGTTCATCCGGTCTGCTATCGACGATAAGACCGCTTTCGCGGCGGCCGTGGACGCCGGCGCTATCTACCGCGCCACCGGGAAGCTTCGCCTTTCGCTGGCGGTGCAGAACCTCGGGACCAAAATGAAGTTCGACGAGGAGGCCGACCCGCTGCCGCTCAATATCCGCACCGGCGCGCTCTATAAGGCCTCGCCGCAGCTCAACCTGACGGCGGAAGTGAGCGAATACCTGCAGGACGAGAAGTTCTACCCGTCGGTGGGCGCGGAGTACTGGTTCCGCAAGGCCTTCGCGCTGCGCGGCGGCTACAAGTCCGGCTACGACACGGCCAACCTGGGCGCGGCGGTGGGCCTGAGCCTGGGCTTCGGGGTGAAGGTGTCGGGGCTGGGGGTGGACTACGCCTTCCTGCCCTTCGGGGACCTGGGCAGCGTGCACCGCTTCGGTTTCTGGATGCAGTTTTGAACCGGCCGCGCGGGCCGGGAAAGAGTAAGGGCCGCTCGTGCGGCCCTTACTCTTTTTTTCAGCGTCTGCGGATGAAGTCCTCGTTCGGCCAGTCGCCGGGCGAGCCGTCGACCGAGGCCAGGCGCGCGTCCTCCCGGGGGGCGGCGCGCAGCTTCTGGTAGGATTCCTTCAGCTCCGTCAGCGAGACGTCGTACTTCTTTACCTTCATCAGCACGAGGTGGCCTACCGCCCAGGTGGCCAGCCCCGCCGGGGCGACGTAGGCCCAGGCGTAGGAACGCAGCTGCATCAGCAGCACCGCGCAGAGGAGCGTCCAGAAGGACACCGTCATGCTGGCGCCGCAAAGCACGTAGTCTATCACCAGGTTGTATTCTTCCGTCTTGGAAAAGGAGAGGATGACCACCAGCAGGGCCACGTTGACGATGACGAGGTAGACGGCGCGGCCTACCCAGTTCTTCCAGCGGGACTTGGAGAGCATTATCGTCCCGTAGACCGGGTGGTTTATGATCTCCGCGTCCTCGTAGGTGGTCTCGGCCACGGCCTTCGGCAGGACGGGGACCGCCTCGCCGGAGCGGGGGGAATAGTCGAAGGACTGCTCCTCGCGCGGCGTGTCGGCCTGGGCGCGGGCCGTTCCGGCCAGCGGCGCGGCGCAGGCCAGGGCCAGCAGCAGGGCGGCCAGGGCCTTATTCATCCTCGCCCAGCCGCGGCACGGAAGGCCGCGTCTCCTCGCCTATGCGGTAGTAGACCGTGGACCCGACCCTGAGCTTGGGGGCGGCGTACTGCGTCTCGCGCAGGGTCTTCTGCTGCTGCTCGGTGGAAAGCTTGACGTTTATCTTTATGTCCTTGCGGACGTTGAGGCGGTCCGAGAAGTGCCAGTAGGAGGAGACGAAGCCGCCTATGGCGCAGGTTATGATCACGCCCATCAGGAAGTACTGCTCCCTGTCCTTTCTTATCCAGAATCTTGGGACCGGCATTTTTAGTTCAGACGAATTCCCGGAAAACGGCGTTGGCCAGGTAAAGCTTCTCCGGCCTTATTCTCAGGCGGCCGGCCTCCTTCTCGACCAGGCCCGCCTCGAGGAGGCGGCCTATCTCACCGCCAAATTCTATAAATATATCGTCAGAGAGTTCAATTCCTGCGGACTTGCGCAGGCCGAGCATGATCCGCTCCGCCTTCGCGGCCCGGCCTTCCAGCCTTTCCGAGTACTGCGGTGGGAGCGGGGCGCCTGCGGCGGCGGCCGCCAGGTAAGCGTCCAGGCCGGGGGCGTTCGCTCGGCGCTCGCCGTCCAGGTAGGAGGCCGCCGCCGGGCCCAGGCCGAGATATTCGCCCTGGTCCCAGTAATTCAGGTTGTGCAGCGACTCCCTGCCCGGCCTGGCGAAATTCGAGATCTCGTAGCGCGCCAGCCCCGCGGCTTCCAGCGCCGCGGAGCCGCGCTCGTACATCTCCGCCGCTTCGTCCGGGGCCTCCTTCACGCCCGCCGCGCCGAAGGCGGTGCCCTCGTGCACCTCAAGCGCGTAGAACGAGACGTGCTCGGGACGCAGCTCCAGCAGGGTCCGCAGCGAATCGTCGAAATCCTCGGCGGTCTGTCCCGGCAGGCCGGTCATCAGGTCCGCGCTGACGTTGTCGAAGCCGGCCTCCCGCAGGGCCCCGTAGGCGCGCAGGAAGTCGGCGCAGCGGTGCGGACGCCCGAGCGCCTCCAGCAGCCGGTCCTGGCAGGCCTGCAGGCCCAGGCTGGCGCGGCCGAAACCGGCCTTGCGCAGCAGGACGGCTTTTTCGGAGGTGAGGCTTTCCGGGTTGGCCTCGAAAGTGGCCTCCTTCAGGTCGGCGACGGGGCCGGTCAGCCCGGAGATGACCGAGACCAGCCTTTCCAGCTGCGCCGGGGAGAGCAGGGAGGGGGTGCCGCCCCCGACGTAGAGCGTATCGAAACCTCCTTCGAGGGCGCGGTAGCGGCCGGCCTCGGCGGCCAGGGCGTCGAGGTAGGCGGGGACGAGCTCCCCGCGCCCCGCCTCTGAGGCGAAGTCGCAGTAGCCGCACTTGGAGCGGCAGAAGGGGACGTGTACGTAGAGACCGCGCATAGGGCGGCCGGCGGAAAAAGGACGGGGACGGCCCGGCCGTCCCCGTCGTTCCTGCCGGCAGGCGTCAGGCCTGGGGCTGGTTCTTCTTCATGAACATCTGGATCAGGTCTATAGGCACCGGGAAGATCGTGGTGGAGTTCTTCTCGGTGGCTATCTCGGTGAGCGTCTGCAGGTAGCGCAGCTGGATGGCCGCGGGCTGCTTGCCGATGATCTCGGCGGCGTCGGCCAGCTTCTGCGAGGCCTGGAACTCGCCGTCCGCGTGGATGATCTTGGCGCGGCGCTCGCGCTCGGCCTCGGCCTGGCGCGCTATCGCGCGCTGCATGTCGGAGGGGATGTCCACGTTCTTCACCTCGACGCTGGACACCTTGATGCCCCACGGCTCGGTGTGCAGGTCCAGGATCTGCTGCAGGTTCTGGTTGATCTTGTCGCGGTTGGAGAGGAGGTCGTCGAGCTCCTGCTGGCCGAGCACGCTCCGGAGCGTGGTCTGCGAGAGCTGCGAGGTCGCGTACATGAAGTTCTCGACGTTCAGGATCGCGGACTGCGGGTTGACGACGCGGAAGTAGACCACCGCGTTGACCTTGACCGAGATGTTGTCGCGGGTGATGATGTCCTGCGGCGGGACGTCCAGCACCACGACGCGCGTGCTGATGCGGAACATCTGCTGGATGCCCGGGATCAGGATTATCAGGCCGGGGCCCTTGACCCCGCTGAAGCGGCCCAGCGTCAGCACCACGCCGCGCTCGTATTCGTTGAGCACTTTGATGCTCGCGAAAAGGACTATGACTGCGATGATTATCAGCGGTACCATGCTCATTGTTCTGCCTCCATTCCGGCCCGGGGGGCCGGTCCCTGCCTAGAGTCTACCAAAGAAACGGGGGCAAGGCAACGCGGCGGGCGCCGCGTTCCCGACCCGTCGTCAAATATAGTATTATATAGCCCAAGGTCCTTGAACTTATGAGCAAAAGAAGATTGGCGAGGGAAAACTGCCTGCAGTCGCTCTACAGCTCCGACATAGCGGGGCTGGAGCCCGCGTCCGTCCTCGCGAGCTTCCAGATGGAGGAGTTCGCCCTAGAGGAGAAGGTCTTCGGTTTCTACAAGGACCTCTACACCGCCACGATCGCCAACCGCCAGAAGATAGACGAGATCATCAAGAAGACCAGCCGTAACTGGGAGATGGAGCGCATGCCGGCGATAGACCGCTCGATCCTGCGCATGGCCGTCTGCGAGATGATGATCCTCTCCGACGCCCCGGTGGCCGTCATCATCGACGAGGCCATCGAACTCGCCAAGAAATACTCCACCGAAAAATCGGGCAAGTTCGTCAACGGCGTGCTCGACAGCATAGCCAGACAGAATAACCTGGTCAAATGACCCGCTCTCCGAAAGAGGAGATAGAGGCGCTCAGGGCCGAGATAAGGCGGCACGAGCGCCTTTATTACGTCTCCGATTCCCCCGAGATCTCCGACGGAGAATTCGACGCGCTGATGGCCCGCCTGAAGGCGCTGGAGGCGGCGCACCCCGAGCTCGCCAGCGACGACTCTCCCACCCGGCGCGTAGGCGGCGAGCGCTCCAATACCTTCGCGCCGGTGCCGCACCGCGTTCCGATGCTCTCGCTCGACAACTGCTACTCGGCGGAGGAGTTCCTCGAGTGGCATGAAAGGGTGAGGAAGGGCCTCAAGGACGAGCCTTTCGAGATGGTGGTCGAAGCCAAGATCGACGGGCTGTCCTGTTCCATCGAGTACGAGAAGGGGAAACTGGTCCGGGCCTCCACGCGCGGCGACGGCGAGACCGGCGAGGACGTGACGCTCAACGTGCGCACCATCCGCTCCGTGCCGCTCAGGCTCGACCTCGCCCGCCCGCCGGCCGCCTTCGAGGCCCGCGGCGAGGTCTACATGGACAAGAAGGATTTCGAGCGCCTGCGCGAGGCGGCGCTGGAGGCGGGCGAGGAACCGTTCGTCAACCCGCGCAACGCCGCGGCCGGCTCGCTGCGGCAGAAGGACCCGGCGGTGACCGCGGCCCGCAAGCTCAAGTTCATCGTCCACTCCTACGGCTACCTCGACGGCATGACCGAACCTGACTCGCACTGGGAATACCTGAACATCTGCCGCGGCCTCGGCTACAACATCTCGACGATAGGCTCGCGGCCCTGCCGTTCCGCCGCCGAGGTGCTCGAGTTCTATAAGGAGTACGCCGAAAAGCGCTTCGCGCTGCCCTACGAGATAGACGGCCTCGTCGTCAAGGTCGACTCCTTCCGCCAGCGGGCGCTGCTCGGCTTCACCTCCAAGAGCCCGCGCTGGGCGATCGCCTTCAAGTACCCGGCCCAGCAGGCCACGACGGTGCTGAAGAACGTGGTCTACTCCGTCGGGCGCACCGGCGCCATCACGCCGGTGGCCGAACTGGAGCCGGTAAAATGCGGCGGCGTCACTATCTCGAGCGCCACGCTGCACAATTTCGACGAGGTGGAACGCCTGGGCCTGAAGATAGGCGACCGCGTGGTGATAGAGCGCGCCGGAGAGGTGATACCGAAGGTGGTCAAGGCCGTGCCCGGCGCGCGCACCGGGGGCGAGAAGGAGATAAAGCCGCCCAGGGCCTGCCCTTCCTGCGGCGCCGAGGTGTTCAGGGACGAGGAGGAGGTGGCCTTCCGCTGCGTCAACCCCTCGTGCCCGGTCCAGTTCAAACGCTCGCTGCTGCACTTCGCCTCGCGCGACGCTATGAACATCGAGGGCTTCGGCGAGTCCTCGGTGGAGCAGCTCGTCGACAAGGGCCTCGTGAGGGGCTTCCCGGACATCTACCGCCTGAAGAAAGAGGACCTGCTCGGCCTCGAGCTCTTTAAGGACAGGAAATCGGTCAACCTGCTCGCCCAGATAGAGGGCAGCAAGGCGCAGCCGCTCTCGCGCCTGATCTACGCGCTCGGCATCCGCCATATCGGCGAGAAGAACGCCCGCGTGCTCGCCGGGCATTTCAGGACGATGGACGCTTTCATGAAGGCAGGCGCGGAGGAGCTCGCCCGCGTGCCGGACATAGGCCCGGTGATCGCCGAGGCCGTCGCCGAGTTCTTCAAATCGGAGGCCACGCGCCGCATGGTGGAGGAGCTCGGCCGCCTGGGCCTGCGCCTGGACGAGCCGGAGCGCGCCTCCGGCGGGAAGCTTGAGGGGAAAACCTTCGTCTTCACCGGCGAGCTCAGGACGCTGACGCGCGACGAGGCCCAGGCCAGGGTGCGCGGGCTGGGGGGCAAGGAGACCTCGTCGGTCTCCGGCAAGACCTCCTACGTCGTGGTCGGCGCCGACCCGGGCTCCAAGTACGACAAGGCCAGGAAGCTCGGCGTGCCCGTGCTGACCGAGGAAGAGTTCCTTAAACTTATACAGTAAGCCCGTGGCGCGCCGGGGGGAGGACCCCCGAGCGCCCGTTGGGGAGGGGAGGCTCCGCCGCCGAAGGCGGTGGAGGGGGGCCGCGGGCGTATTTATGGTGACACACAACTTAATTGGTGAATTACGTATTTATGGTGACACACAACTTAATTGGTGAATTAAGTTGTGTGTCACCATAATACTAACTAATGGACAAGACCGCCTATTTAAGCGTTCACGACAAGACCGGGATCGAGGACTTCGCCCGCGGTCTGGAAGAGCTCGGCTTCGAGCTCTACGCTTCGGGCTCCACCTGGAAGCTGCTGGCCGAGGCCGGCATCGAGGCCGAGGAGGTGCGCTTCTCTCCTCCCGTGCCTTCGGCGGTACTGAAGGCCCTTTCCGGACGCTTCCCCGCGGTCTCCGAGAACGGCGTGGAGCTGCCGCGGTTCCTCGTCGTAGCCGCCGACCTCTACCCCATAGCCCGCCTCGTCGCTCAAGAGGATTTTTCGCCCGCGGAACTCTCGGGCTACCTGGACCAGGCCAACTCCGCCGTCCTGCGCGCCGCCGCCCGGGACTTCGAGAACGTGATCTCCGTCCGTTCCCCGGACGACTACGCTCCCGTGCTCGCCGCGCTCCGGGACGCCGGCGGCCTGGAGCCGGCCGTGAAGCGCCGGCTCGCCGCCAAGGCCTGGCAGTACCTGGCCGCCTACGACGCCACCGTGGCCCAGTACCTTTCCGAGACCGGGGCGCTGCTCGGCGACGAGGTCGTCATGAGCCTGCGCAAGGTCTCCGACCTGGAATACGGCGAGAACCGCCATCAGAAGGCCGCCTTCTACGCCCTCGCCGGCGCCCGGCCGCGCGGCCTCAACGCCGCCCGCGTCCTGGCCGGCGGGGGCTTCAACCTGAACCATTACCTCGACCTCGACGCCGCCTTCGAGCTGGCGCTGGAGTTCGAGGAGCCGGTCTGCGCGGTGGTCAAGCACGCGCGCCCGGCCGGCGTCTGCCTGGCCGGCTCGCCGGCCGAATGCCTGCGCGGCGCGCTCGCCGCCGACCCGTACGGCGCGGTGGGCGGGACCGCCGCCTTCAACAGGCAGGTGGACGCCGCGGCGGCCGCCCTGCTGGCCGGCGCCTTCATCGAGACCGTGGTGGCCCCCGCCTACGCGCCGGAGGCGCTGCGCCTGCTGCGCGCCAAGGAAGGGCTGCGGCTGCTGGAACTGGGCGCGCCGGTGCTGTCCCCGCGCGAGGTGGAGCTGCGTTCGGTGGCGGGCGGCGTGCTGATAGAGGCCAAGGACAACCTGCCGCTCTCCGGCGAGCCGGCCTGCGTCACCCGCCGCCGGCCCACCGACGACGAGGCGCGCTCGCTCCTGCTGGCCTGGAAGACCGCCAAGTACGCCAAGACCTACTGCGCGGCGCTGGCCGAGGGCGGCACGGTCGTCGCGGTAAGCGCGGCGGAAAGCTCCACCTACGACGCCGTGCGCGGCGCCGTCTGGAAGATGAAGGAGCGGAGATCGGTGCTCGGCGGGCGAGGCCCGCTGGTGATGGCCGCCGACGCGGCCCTGCCGCTGAAGAGCCTGCAGGCGGCGCTGGCGGGCGGGGTAACGGCCGTCATCCAGCCCGGCGGCTGGCAGGACGACGCCGAATGCGCCGCGCTGTGCGACGCGCGCGGCGCGGCGATGCTCTTCGCCGGGATCAGGCACTTCCGGCACTAGCTATTTTACTCCGGGGTAGGCGGCGCGGAGCTGGGACTCGTGCGCGAGCTCCTGGTCCGCCAGGTCCCGCAGCTTCTCTTTCTTCCACGCGTCCGGGAAGGCTTCCTCGAACATCCGGTAGAAATCCGCGCTGAGGCGCTCCTGCCTTATGGCGTAGGCGGCCATTTCCTCTTCCGCGGCCCCGTCGGCGGGCGGGTCGGCGAAGAAGCCCTCCGCCCTGGCCTTCGCCAGGAGGGCCGGCCACTCCGCCCTGTTCGGCGGCAGGTCGCGCCAGCGTTCCAGCCTGGCCAGGAAAAGGGCGCGGTGCCCCGTCTCGGCTTCGGCCAGGCGGGCGCAGAGCTTCCCGGCCTCCGGGTCCCTGGCCTTTTCCGCCAGCCGCAGGTAGAAGGCGGCGCCGTCCTCCTCCAGCTTCACGGCCAGGCGGTAGAGGTCCCGCAGGCGCACGTTCGGGCCGAACTTCTCCCGCGCCCTCCCGCCGGCCGGAGCGCTGTCCGCCGGGGCGCCGCGCAGCAGTTGGCGGGCCGCTAAGGCCGCCGCTGCCGCCGCGAGCGCCATGACAGTGTAAACCGCGGTGTTATCGCTCATGAAGGGGATCATATAAAACGTCAGGGCAGCGGCGTCACTTCCCAGTCGAGCGCGGCCTGCGACCAGGCGTAGGCCTTCAGCGGCCAGAACTTCAGGTCCGCCGTGAACCAGCCGGCCGCCGGCGAGCGGTCGCGGCCGTCCAGCCCCAGCGCCACGTAACGGACGGTGCTCCCGTCCCGCGCCGCGAGGGCGGCTTTTTCGAAAGCGGCCAGGTCCGGGATCGGGGCGCCGTTCAGCTCGGTGAACAGCAGCCGCCCGCTTTTCGGCCTGTAGAGGGGGGAGCCGCGCTCCGCCCGCAGCATGACCGCGCCGGCTCCTCCGGCCCCGGTCTCCAAACGCAGCTCCGGGGTGACCGGTTCGAAGACGCCGCCGCTGAAGACCAGGAAGCGGGTCACCTTCAGCGCCTGCGCGTCGGCTACGGCGGTCTTGACGGTCAGCAGTTTTCCGGCGCGCAGGACCTCCAGCTCCGCTTCCCCGCCGGCGGCCCCGTCGAGGATCTTGTCCAGCAGGTAGGAATCGTCGCCTACCGGGGCGCCTCCGGCCGTTATGATGACGTCGCCGGTCCGCAGGCCGGAAGGCGGCAGGGCCTTCTCGACCATGAGCAGGCGCTTCGTGCCCGGCCTGGCCCGCAGTATCCTGCCGGCGGCTTCCGGCGGCAGCTTCAGTTCCTTCAGGGCTTCCTGGAGGCGTACCGGCTTGGCCTTGAACCAGGGTTCTCCGCGCTTGGGCTGGCGGCCCGAACGCAGCATGTAGAGGGCGTCCTGCAGGTAGGCGGCGGGGATCTCGAAACTTGAGGTGTCGGAGCCGAGGCTGTGCAGCGCGACCACGCGGCCCTTCCCGTCGAAGACGGGGCTGCCGCTGGAGCCGCCGGTCCTGTCGAAGGAGGTCTGGATCTCGAGCGTATGCCGCGGCGGCTTATGGACGGCCAGGTTGACCACTCTGCCGGTCTTGACCGAATATTCGTAGCCTTCGTTGCTGCCTACGAGGAAGACCTCCGAGCCTTCGGCCAGCAGGCCCTGCGCGGCGAAGACGGCCTGCGAGAGACCGGGGCCGAAGGCGGCGGTGGAGACCTTCAGGAAGGCGAAGTCGTCGAAGGGGTCGTAGTAGAGCAGCCTGGCCGTGGCGGTGGAGCCGTCCCTGAACGAGACCTTGTACCTGGCGGGGCTGGTGCCGGTCACGTGCCGGTTGGTGGCGACGATGCCGGCCTTCAGGTCGGCTATGAAGCCGGTGGCGCGCGCCCGGCCGGCCTTCTCTCCGTTGATGGGCAGCAGCGTGGTGCGCTCTATGCCGACCACGCAGCTCTTGGCCCGCTCTATGACCTTCGCCGGCGGCTCGGCCCGGGCGGGGGCCGCGGTGGCGGCCGTCAGCAGCAGCAGCGTCAGGGTCCCTAAAGGCATAAAAAGGGGCCGCGGCCCGCGCCGCGGCCCCGCCCTCCGGTCTCAGATTATGTTGAGTTCCTTGCCGGCCTTCCTGAACTTCTCCACGGCGAATTCCAGGTCCTTCACCGTGTGGCCGGCGGTCACTATGGTGCGCAGGCGCTCCTTGCCCTTCGGCACCGTCGGGAAGCCGAGCGGCAGCGCGAAGACGCCCTCGTCGAAGAGCTTGTTCGAGAGCGCCTTAGCCTTTACCGGGTCCCCTATCATGACGGGCGTGATGGGCGTCACCGAGTCGCCGGTGTTGAAGCCGGCCTTCTTCATCTCTTCCTTGAAGAAGTTGGTGTTGTCCCAGAGGCGCTTGAGGTACTGGGGCTCGTGCAGCAGGATGTCGAGCACGGCCAGGCACGAGGCCGCCACCGACGGCGGCTGCGAGCTGGAGAACAGGAAGGGGCGCGCCACCGAGCCCAGGTAGTCGCGCAGGTTCTTCGTCGTGGCGGCGTAGCCGCCCACCGCGGCGAAAGCCTTCGACAGCGTGCCGATCTGGATCTCCACCTTGCCGTCCAGGCCGAAGTGGCTGACCGTGCCGCGGCCTTCCTTGCCGATGACGCCGCTGGCGTGCGCGTCGTCCACCATGACGAACGCGCCGTACTTGTGGGCTACGGCCACCACCTCGTCGAGGTTGGCGACGTCGCCGTCCATCGAGAACACGCCGTCGGTCACGACCATCTTGCGGCGGGCCTTGCGGGCCTCGGGGCTCTCGAGGATCTCGGTCAGGTGCCGGATGTCCTTGTGGCGGTAGATCTTGCGCGGGGCCTTGGCCAGGCGCGCGCCGTCTATGATGGAGGCGTGGTTGAGCTCGTCGGAGATCAGCAGGTCGTCCTCGCTGGACATCAGCGACTGGCAGACCGCGACGTTGGAGGTGAAGCCGCTCTGGAACAGGATCGAGGCCTCGGCGTGCTTGAACGCGGCGAACTTCTCCTCGAGCTCGGTGTGCAGCGTCATCGTGCCGATGATCGTGCGGACCGCGGCCGAGCCGACGCCGTACTTCTCGATGGCCTCGATCGCCGCCTTCTTGACCTTGGGGTCGTTGGCGAGCGCCAGGTAATTGTTGGAGGTCAGGTTGACGACCTTCCTGCCGTCTATGACCGAGACCGGCTCCTGCGCGGACTGCAGCACCCGGGGCTGCAGGAAACGGTTCTCGTTCTTCAGCACAGCCACTTCCTCGTCCGCGAACTTCAGCGTGTCGAATTTCATCTTTTCCTCCGTGTCGTCAGGGCACCAGCACTATCTTGCCGCACTTCTTCTCCTTCGAGTTTATCAGCGCGAAGGCCTTCTTGAAATCCTTGAACTGGAACCTGTGCGTGACGGCGGGCCGCGGGTCCACCGCGCCCGACTTCAGCAGGCTTTCCATCTTGTACCAGCTGCGGAAGATCTCGCGGCCGGAGACGCCCTCCAGGCGGATGCCCCTCCGGACGATGTCGCCGGCGTAGTCGAGGCTCAGGTCCTGCACGGGCAAACCGAACGCCACGAACCGGCCGCCGGGCCGCAGCGCCTTGAGACCGAGCGAGATCGCCTTGGGCCCGCCGCTCATCTCTATGACGGCGTCGGCGCCCTCCTCGCCGCAGAGCCGGGTTATCCGCTGGAGGCAGCCGGCCTCGGACGGGTTGAGGGCCGTGTCGGCGCCCATCTTCAAGGCCAGCCTGCGCCGGTAGTCGGAGGGGTCCAGCGCGACCACCTTCTTGGCGCCGCCGGCCCTGGCTATGGCCGCGGCGAAAAGGCCCTGCGGCGAGCAGCCCGAGACCACCACCGCGCGCCCTACGAGGTCCTCGTCGAGCACGGCGTGGACGGCGCTGCCGAAGGGGGCCATGACGGCCCCGATATCCTTGAGCGAGTCGTCGGTGTGCTTCCACGCGCAGCGGGCCGGCACCGCGGCGTACTCGGCGAAGCCGCCGGGCAGGTCGCGGCCGATCACGCGCAGGTTCTGGCAGATGTGGCGCTGGTCGTTGCGGCACTGGCCGCAGACGCCGCAGAAGACGTGGGACTCCACCGAGACGAAGTCGCCCTTGTCGAAGCCCTTGGCCTGCGAGCCTATCTCCACCACCTCGCCGCAGAACTCCTCGCCGAAGATGAAAGGCAGCGTCGGCGTGGCGAAGTCCGGGCCGGAATGGTTGTGGATGGCGAGGTCGCCGGGGCTTATGGAGGCGGCGGTCACGCGGACCAGCAGCTCGTCCTTGGCTATGGCCGGGACTTCCGCGTCGCGGTAGCTGGCGCCTCGCGCCCTGGAGGTCTTTACGATGGCTTTCATGAAATGGCTCCTTGAGACTGCCGATGCCGGGGCCGTCCCCGCAGTTTTATGATATAAAAAAAGAAGGCCCGGAGAAAAACGTTCTTAAACTCCCGGGAAATTTGGTAAATTATAACTGCGATGCCCGAACTTTCCAGACCCCTGCCCGCCGAGGACCGCCTCGTGCTGCTGCCGAAGAACCCTGGCGCGTTCTTCGTCTTCTGGCAGTTCGCCGGCGGGCGCTCCGACGCTTTCCGGGCCGGGGCCTTCGCTCCCGAGGTAGAGCTGCGGCTGGTCTATTCCGAAGACAGGACCCAGGCCTCCTCCTACCGGGCCGATTGGCAGGCCGCCCGCGCCTACGTGCCGGTGCCGGCGCAGGGCCGCGTCTACGAGGCCGCGCTCTACGCGCAGCGCGCCGGCGCCTGGGAGAAACTGCTCGAATCCAACCAGGCCGCCGCCCCGTCGGCGGCCGGCGCCGCCGAAGAGCGCGCCTACGCCAGCCTGGAGTTCCATAAGCGGGTGTCGCCATGAGCTCCCGCGGCTCCCTGATGTTCCTGCTGCACGCGCACCTGCCGTACGTCAATCACCCGCGCGAATCCAGCTTCCTCGAGGAGAACTGGTTCTTCGAGGCGGTCGTGGAGACCTACGTGCCGCTGATCTCGGCGCTTGAGCGCCTGGCCGCCGAAGGCATCCGCCCCGGCGTCTCCGTTTCCATCTCGCCTACGCTGGGCGCGATGCTCGAGAACGAGGCCCTCGAGGCCAAGCTGCAGGACTACGTGGAGTCGCGGCTCGACCTGATAGGCCGCGAGCTCGAGCGCGCCAAGGACGACCCGGCGCTGCTGAAGAGCGTCCTGCTCTATAAGAAGCTCTACGAGGAGGCCGCCGCGCTGCTGCACAAGTACAGCGGCGACCTGATAACGCCGCTCAAGGCGCTGCAGCACGCCGGGCAGATAGAGATCATCACGACGGCGGCCACGCACGCCGTGCTGCCGCTGCTGGCTAGGCCCGAGGCCGTGCGCGCCCAGCTGGCCGTGGCCGCCGAGGACTACCTGGACCGCTTCAACCGCAAGCCGGCCGGCTTCTGGCTGCCGGAATGCGCCTACGAGCCGCGCCTGAACTCCTACATCAAGCTTTCCGGCTTCAACTACACTTTCACCGAGTCCCACGCCGTAGAGCTGGCCGGCTCCGCGGCGCCCAACGGGGTCTATTCCCCGTACCGCACCTCCAACGGCCTCGGCCTGTTCGCCCGCGACGCGGCGAGCTCGCGCGAGGTCTGGAGCTCCAGGTTCGGCTACCCCGGCGACCCCGCCTACCGCGAGTTCTACCGCGACCTGGGCTACGACGGGGACTACGAGTACGTGAGGCCCTACCTCGGCGAGGACGGGGCCCGCCGCCCGCTGGGCCTGAAGTACCACCGCATCACCGGCCCGCACGCCGACCTCGCCGCCAAGCAGTACTACGACCCGGAGGCGGCCCTGGCCCGCGTGGACGCTCACGCCTCCGACTTCCTGGCCAGGCGCGTGAAGCAGACCGACGATTTCTACGCCGCGCGCGGCGTGCGCCCGCTGATAGTGAGCTGCTACGACGCCGAGCTGTTCGGCCACTGGTGGTTCGAGGGCCCGGCCTTCCTCGAGGCCGTCATCCGCAAGATCAGGGCCGAGCGCCTGCCGCTGCAGTTCGTCACGCCCACCGAATATCTGAACTCCTGCCAGGAGCCGCAGGAGCTGTCCGCCGGCATCTCCTCGTGGGGCGAGAACGGCTACTTCGACCCGTGGGTCAACGAGACCAACGATTTCATCTACCCGGCCGTCTACGCCGCTACCGACAAGATGATAGCGACGGCCAACCGTTTCCGCAACCAGGACCTCAACAGCCTCAACACGCGCGCGCTCAACCAGGCCGCCCGCGAGACGCTGCTCGCCCAGTCCTCCGACTGGGCCTTCCTGCTCTATATCGGCTCGCACGCCGCCTACGCCAAAGGGCGGCTGGAGGACCACGCCGCCAACGCGCTCAAGCTGCTCGGCGAGGTCATAGAGAAGCGCGTGGACGAGCAGGCCCTGCTCGCCCTGGAGCAGCAGAACAGCCTCTTCCCGAGGCTAGACTTCAAAGTCTTCTCCTCCGTCTCCAAGTTCTAAAATAAGGACAGCGCCCTATTAAAACAGGGACATTAAAATAGGGACAGACACCTGTTTTCAGCCTCTCCTAATATAGATATCAATTGAAGAGCGCCTAAAATAGGTGTCTGTCCCTATTTTATTTTGAAGGCTTTCCAGGCGGATTTGAAGTCTGGGGGGAGGGGGGCTTCCAGCAGGGTGGGCTTGCCGGTGGAAGGGTGCGCGAAGAGCAGGCTGAGGGAATGCAGCAGCATGCGGGCGGCGGGCGGCCCGCCGTAGAGCTTGTCGCCCACGATCGGGTGGCCGATATGGGCCAGGTGGATGCGGATCTGGTTGGTGCGGCCCGTCCGCGGGTGGATCTCCAGCAGCGCGCAGTGCCTTCCCTTCTCCCTCAGGACGTACTCGGTCAGCGCCTCGCGGCCGTACTCCCAGACCTTGATCTTCTTGTAGCCGCTGGCGCGGCCGATCGGCTCGTCGATGACGCCCGCCTTCGGCGGCACGCCGGCCACGGCCCCTATGTAGGTCTTCTCCATCAGGCGCTCGCGGAAGCCTCCCTTCAGCGCTTCCTGCGCTTCGGGCGTCTTCGCCACCAGCATCAGGCCGCTGGTGTCGCGGTCCAGGCGGTGCACCAGGCCGAGGCGCTCCAGGCCCGCCCCGGCGAGCGCCGGCCTGGCGGAGAAGAGCATCGAGACCAGCGTGGGCTCGCCTATCAGCGCGGCCGCGGGGCTGGCCTCCCACTGGGGGGAATTGGGGTGGACGGCGAGGCCGGCCGGCTTGGCCAGCGCGAGCAGGGCCCCGTCCTCGTAAAGGACCAGGTCCTCGAAACCGCGCTGCTCCTCTCCGGCGCCGGGCGGCGCGATCTCCACGACGTCGCCGTCGGAGAGCACGTAGCCGGGCTTCCTGGGGGAGCCGTTCACGCTGGCGTAGCCGCCTTCGATGACGCGCCGCGCGTACGGGCGGGAGAAGCCCTCCACGGACCCCGCGAGGAACACGTCGAAGCGGACCGGCGCGCCGGAGTAGACGATCCTTTCTTTTTTCATGCCTGCCGCCTCAGCCTGTAGAACAGCGCGGCCGCGGCCGCGAAGACGGCCGCCGAGATCAGCTGGGCCGGCGAGAGCCCCAGGTGCATGGCGCCGCGGTCGTCGCCGCGCAGGAACT
This sequence comes from bacterium, assembly GCA_021847485.1. Taxonomy (GTDB): domain Bacteria; phylum Elusimicrobiota; class Elusimicrobia; order Elusimicrobiales; family UBA9959; genus UBA9959. Next base: position 28,050 of record JAJZRA010000007.1, on the reverse strand, counting down.
CCACCGAGAAGCGCAGCGCGGAGTAGAGGGCGGCGTAGAGCGCCAGCACCGCGCCCGGCCGGTACCGCCGCGCGAGGGCGCGGTGCAGCAGCCAGAAGATCAGCAGGTTGCCGGCGGACTCGTAGAGCTGCGTCGGGTGCAGCGGCACGCCCAGGTAGAGCGGGTTCACCTCGGAGGCCGGGTCGGTGAAGACCACGCTGACCGGGCAGGAGGTGGGGCTGCCGTGGCAGCAGCCGGCCAGGAAGCAGCCCACGCGCCCGAAGGCGTGCCCCAGCGCGAGCGCCGGGGCGAACAGGTCGGCCGCGCGCAGCGGCTGCACGCCCTTGCGCCGGCAGACCAGGAAGAAGGCCGCCCCGCCGAAGATCAGCCCGCCGTAGAAGACGAAGCCGTACTGGAAGGTGCGCAGCACGGCGGCCGCGCGCGCCGCGAAGTCGGGGCCGAACTGGTCCCAGTAGGTGACGGCGTAGAAGAGCTTGGCGCCCAGGATGCCGGCCAGGACCGGGTAGAAGATCAGGTCGGCGAGGTCGTCCTTGCGGAGCTGGGCCTTCCCGGCCGAGCGCGTGAGGTAGAGGATGGCGGCCAGGTAGCCCAGCGCCACCATGAGCCCGTAGGCGGGCAGCCTGAAAGAGCCTAGCTGGAAGATCACGGGGTGCATGTTCTGGCCTCCGTTACGGGTTCCTTTCGATGAAAGCGGCCGCCCTGCCGAAGTCGGTCAGGCGGGAGGCCGGCACGCCGCGCTCGCGGCAGAGCCTGTACAGGCGGCCGGCGGCGTAGACCTTGTCGGCCAGGCGGGCGGCCTTGAAGTCGTTCGGGCCGTCGCCGAAGAAGACCACGCGGCGGCCGGCTTTCCTGAAGCGCGCCACCCGCGAGGCCTTGAAATCGCTCAGCGCGGAGCGCCGCAGGAAGGGATAGCTGACCCGGATGCCGCCTTTCACCACCCGGGCCCGGCCGAAGAAGGAGCGGACGCGGACGCCGTGCTTGCGGAAGAACGGGTCGGCGTAGAGGTCCACCCCGCCGCTTGCTATCTCGAACGGCACGCCGCTGCGCTCGCAGAAGACCGCGAACTCCCGGAAGCCGGCCCTGGCCCGGACCTTCTTCCTGACGAAATCGGCTATGGTGCGCTCGCTCAGGGCCGCGCCGGCGAAGGCGCGCTTCATGAAGTCCTCCACGCGCACCTTGAGCGAGTAGGATTCCTCTATCGTCCTGCGGTCGGCGAAGCCGTAGTGCAGCAGCAGGTGGTCGCCCACGTCGCGCAGCGTTATCGTGCCGTCGAAATCGGAGACGGCGGCCCAGGGCCCTTTCCTCACGACACCGCCTTCAGGAAGTCGGCCCGGCGGCCCTGGCGGGCCAGTTTCAGGTAGAGGTTGTACTCCTTCTGCACGGCGAACGTGGAGCTGTCCCCGTTGTAGGAGTGGCCCGGCCGGACCGCGGCGCCGTCGGGCAGGGCGGCCAGCTTCACGAAGCTGTCGTAGAGGGCCTCCGCGCTGGAGCCCGGCAGGTCGACGCGGCCGCACTCGCCTATGAAGAGGGTGTCGCCGGTGAAGACGTCGCCGCCGGCCAGGTAGCAGACCGAGCCCGGCGTGTGGCCGGGGGTGTGCAGCACTTCCAGCTTCAGCGCGCCGGCCTCGATCTTCTCGCCGCCGACGGCGGGCTTCAGCCCCGGCGGCAGCGGGTCCAGCATGAAATGGTCGGCCTCGTGCAGGTAGACCGGGATGTCCTTGTAGGCCGCGGCGAAATAGCCCACGCCGTTGACGTGGTCGGGGTGGGCGTGCGTCAGCAGCACGCAGCGCGGCTGCAGCTTTTCGGCGAGGATGAACTCCCGCAGCTTCTCCGGCTCCCAGGCCGGGTCTATCACGGCGGCGTCCTTCGTGCCCTCGTCCCAGACGAGGTAGGAGAGGTTGTCCATCGGGCCCAGCTTGAACTGCCTGCTCTTCATCTGTCGCCTTCCTTCGGGGGGGGGAACCGGTACTCTATCTCGTCGGGCCTGATCAGGCCCAGCCCGGTGCGGGCCGCCTGCTCTATCGCCGGCTTCTCGCCGACCTCCCTGAGCTGCTTCTGCAGGTCCAGGCGCTGGCCCTCCAGGCGGGCCTTCTCCGCTTTCAGGTTCCGGTATTCCAGGTAGTTGCGCACGAGGCTGCGGAAGCCCCTGTTGCCCAGCAGCACGGCCGCCAGCAGCAGCACGACGAGGTATTTGAGACCGAACTTCAGTTTGAGCTTTTTCATCCGTGGGGCTCCCGTCCCGGGCGGGACGGCTCCTGCGGTGTGAAAAGCCCCGCCCGTTCAGGTCGCGGGCGGGGCCTTCCGGGGACGCGGCTTACTTGAACTTGAAGACCGAGTCCTTGGCGTAGCGCGACTTCTTGCCCAGCTCCTCCTCGATGCGGATGAGCTGGTTGTACTTGCAGAGGCGCTCGCTGCGGCACGGCGCGCCGGTCTTGATGGCGCCGGCGTTGGTCGCGACGGCGAGGTCCGCGATGAAGGCGTCCTCGGTCTCGCCAGAGCGGTGGCTGATCACGGTGGCGTAGCCGGCCTTGTGGGCCATCTCTATGACGCGCACGGTCTCGGTCAGCGAGCCGATCTGGTTGAGCTTGATCAGGATGGCGTTGGCTACGCCCTCCTCTATGCCCTTCTTCAGGCGCTCGGGGTTGGTGACGAACAGGTCGTCGCCCACCACGCGGGCCTTCTTGCAGAGGTTCTTCGACAGGTGGTCCCAGCCTTCCCAGTCGTCCTCGGCGAGCGGGTCCTCGTAGGAGATGATCGGGAAGTGCTTCTTCCACTCGGCGTACTTCGCGGTCATTTCCTGGGCGGTCAGGTTGGAGCCCTCGAAGACGTAGCGGTCGTTCTGGAAGAACTCGCTGGCGGCGGAGTCCAGCGCTATCTGGACCTCCTTGAAGGTGTAGCCGGCGTCCTTGATGGCGTTGCAGATGGTCTCGAGCACCGCCTCGTGCGTGAAGATCTTCGGGGCGAAGCCGCCCTCGTCGCCTACGGCCGTGGTGTAGCCGGCCTTCGCGAGGATCTTCTTCAGCGTGTGGTAGATCTCGCAGCCCATGCGGATCGCGTCGGTGAACTGCGGCGCGCCGGTCGGCACGATCATGAACTCCTGGATGTTGATGCCGGAGTCCGCGTGCTTGCCGCCGTTGACGATGTTCATCATCGGGGCGGGGATCACGAAGTCCTTGTGCTTGAGGCCGTAGGCCTTGCGGATGTAGGCGTAGAGCGGCAGCTTGGCCGAGGCGGCGCCGGCGCGGGCGAGCGCCATGGACACGGAAAGGATCGCGTTCGCGCCCAGCTTGTTCTTCATCTGGGTGCCGTCGAGCTCCAGCATCATCTCGTCGATCTTGATCTGGTCGGCCTTCAGCCCGGTGATCTCGCCGGCGATGGCCTTGTTGACGTTCTCCACGGCCTTGGTCACGCCCTTGCCGAGGTAGCGCTTGCCGCCGTCGCGCATTTCGAGCGCCTCATGGGTGCCGGTGGACGCGCCGCTCGGAACGGCCGCGCGGCCGAACGAACCGTCGGTGAGGGTGACGTCGGCTTCCACGGTGGGGAAACCGCGCGAATCGAGTATCTCGCGGGCGATGACTTTCTTTATTTTGGCTTCCATTGTGTTTTCTCCTGGGTCAGGTCCGGCGCCTTAGGCGGCGTGCGGACGTTAAAATTTGCCGCTGACGATCCTGCGGCCGGCCTCGCAGAGGGCGGCGATCTTCTTCTGGTCGGCGGCCTCGGCGTAGAGGCGCACCGTCGGGTCGGCGAGGCCCGCGGGGCGCAGGCCCAGCCAGCTGCCGTCCTTCATGATGAACTTGAAGCCGTCGGTCCGGTCGATGCGCCAGACCGGCACGCCGCCGAGCGACAGCGGCGGGTTCAGCTTGAGCTTCTCGACTAGGCCTTCCATGTGCATGCTCTTGTCGAGCTGCAGCGTCAGGCGCGTGTTGGTGAACGTGCCGACCTTCTTCGCCAGCTCGGCGAGGATCTTCTTTATCGGCTTGCGCTCGTAGGCCACCAGTTCCGCCATCAGCAGGCAGGCCAGGATGCCGTCCTTCTCCGGCACGTGGTTCATGATGGTCAGGCCGCCGGATTCCTCGCCGCCGAGCAGGTACTGCCCGGTGCGCATCAGGTTGCCGACGTGCTTGAAGCCGACGGCGGTCTCGCGCACCTCGAGCCCGTGGCTGCGGGCTATCGCGTCGGTGAAATGGGAGGTCATGACCGAGCGGGCCACCTTGCCTTTGAGCCCGCGGTTCTTGACCAGGTGCTCGAGCGCGAGGCCCAGCACCAGGTTGGGAGAGATCCAGGTCCCGTCGGAATCTATCACGCCGAAGCGGTCGGCGTCGCCGTCGCAGGCCAGGCCCAGGTGCAGCTTGCCCTTGACCACGGCTTCCCGCAGGACCTTGAGGTTCTCCTCGCCGGTGTCGGGCGCGCGCCCGCCGAAGAGCACGTCGCGCTCCTCGCGCAGGCCGGTCACCTTCGCGCCGGCCCGCTCCAGCATCGGCCGCAGGTAGCCGCGCGCGGCGCCGTTGACGGCGTCGGCGGCTATCTTGAGGCCCGCCTTCTTTATGGCGCCCAGGTCCAGCAGCGACTCCAGGTGCCGGAAATAATCCTCGCGGAAATCCTCGACCTTGATGATGCCGGCGGTCACGCCGTGGTCGAACGGGATGATCTTCTCCACCTCGGCGATGGTAAGCGACTGCACGCGCGCCTCGAGGTCGGCGGTGATCTCGGGCAGCGCGGCTCCGCCCCAGTAGGGGGTCCACTTCACGCCGTTGTAGAAAGGGGCGTTATGGCTGGCGGTCAGCATGAAGCCGCCGGAGGCCTCGTGCCGCAGCACCTCCCAGGCCACCACCGGCGTAGGGGCCTCGGCGGCGGAATAGACGGCGGTGATGCCCTCGGCCGCGATGGCCTCGGCGGCGTTCTTCGCGAAATCCTCGGACATGTAGCGGGTATCGTAGCCCACTATGATCCTGGCGGTCTTGGGCGCGGGCTTGCCGGCCTTCCTGAGGCTCAGCAGGTACTCCTCGCCCTTGTAGCCGTACTCGCGGTGTTCGCGCACGTGCTCGGCCGCCGCGTGCGCCACGCGGCGAAGGGTGGAAACGTTGAAATCTTCGGCAATAACGGCCCTCCATCCGGAGGTGCCGAACTTGATAGGGGGGGTCGCCATAGTCCTTGAAATATAGCAAAAGAGACCGGCTGAAAGCAAAGGCCGGCGGGGGCGGCCCCAATATTTAGTAAAATATACGTCCCGATGAAGACCGCCCTTCTGCTGATGCTGGCCTTGCCGGCCGCCGCGGGCCGCGCGGAGGCCCTGGAACTCTCCGGCTACGTCTCGGCCTGGACCCAGGACTGCTCCGGCGCCTCCTGCGCCCTGCCCGTTCCCGGCCAGCGGAACCTGCCGGTGACGCTGGCCCTGGGCGAGCCGTCCTCGCCCGGCCAGGCCGCCGCCGCCCATTCCTCCCGGGTCCTGTCCCTCGGGGCGGACGGCGAGCTGAAGGCGGAGCTGAGCTTCTACGCGGTCTGCCCGTACGGCGGCGCGCCGGGGACCTGCGCCGGCCGCTATTTCCAGGCGCAGGCCGTCCTCTCCGGGCCGGCCGGGGCCTTCTGCTCCGCCGCGCTGAACCTGGAGGATTTCCTGCCGTTCCCGGTGCTGACCTGCGCCGGGGTCGGCCAGGCCGGGCGCCGCTTCGGCCTCACCTTCCACCGCAAGCCCCTCTGACACGCATGACCAAAGAAAAAAGGGACGTCTTTTCGCGCCGCTACATAACCGCGGACACGGCCGGCTATTTCGCCGCCCTGACCGCCGCCGACGAGGGCTACGCCGCCCACGTGCTGGAGGCCATGGACAAGGCCGGCGTCAGGGGCCAGGCCGTCTCGCCGCTGGAGGGCCGGCTGCTCGAGTCCTTCGCGCGGCTCTCCTCGGCGCGCAAGGCGGTGGAGATAGGCACGCTCTACGGCTATTCCGCCCACTGGCTGGCGCGCGGCCTGCAGGACGGCGCGCGCCTCTATTCCCTCGAGAAGGACCCGGCCTGCGTCAACGCCGCCAAGGACGCGGTGGAGGCTTCCGGCCTCTCCCGCAAGGTGACCGTGATGGAAGGCCCCGCCGCCGACGGCCTCAAGACCCTTGCCAAGCTGGCGCCTTTCGACCTCTGTTTCATCGACGCCGACGCCGGGAGCTACCCCGCCTACCTGCGCTGGGCGGCCGCCAACCTCAGGCCCGGCGGCCTCGTGCTGGCCGACCACGCCTTCCTGAAGGGCGGCATCTGCTCCGAAGGGCAGGCCGACGGCGCCGCCGCGCGCGCCATGCGCGAGTTCTTCCACATCCTCTTCGACGCCGACCGCTTCGCCTGCGCCTCGCTCCTGCCCACCGGCGAGGGGCTGGCGCTGGGGATAAAGGCCTGACGATGGGACGCCTGCTGCTGGCAGTTTCGCTGGCGCTGCTGACGGCCTGCTCCAAACCGGAGCAGGCGCGCCCCAGGCTGGCCTCCGCCGGTCGGCCCGCCCCCGGGATCCTCCTGCCGGTCCTGCTGAACTCCCCGCTCAAGTCCCTCTCCGGCTGGGGCGACATCAAAGGTAAGGCCGTCGTGCTGGAATTCTGGGCCACCTGGTGCGATCCCTGCGTGGACGCGCTGCCGCGCCTTAACGGGCTGGCCGAGGCCTTCCGCGGCAAGCCCGTGGTCTTCATCGCCGTCACCGACGAGAGCGTTTCCGAAGTGCGGGCCTTCCTGCGGGAGCACCGGATGGACGCCTGGGCCGCCCCCGAGGCGGGGCCGGCCGTCTTCAAGGCCTTCCGGGTCTACTCGCGGCCCCACACCGTGCTGATAGACCGCGACGGGCGCGTCGCCGCCTTCACCTCCCCTTCCGCGCTGACAGCCGGCACGCTGGAGAGGCTGCTGGCGGGCCGCCTGCGCCCCGACGAGGGTTCCGAAGCCGCGCGGCACGCCGACGAGGACGCCGGGCCCGGGCCCGGCGTGCTGGCCGAGTTCTACCTCGCCCGGTCCTCCGGCTCCGCGCCGGTAACGTACCGGCGGGACTATTTCGGTTCCGGCGCCGTCACGCTGCGGCAGGCCATCGGCTTCCTGCTCGGGTCGCCCGACAGGCTGGACCTGGGGCCCGGCACGGCCGCCCTCGTGGACGGCGTCTACGACATCCGCCTGGCCGCGCCGGCCTCCGGGCCGGACCGCAAGCCGGAGCTCTTCTCCAAAGGGCTGGCGTTCGCGCTCGGCCTCAAGGTCGCGGCCGACAGCCGCGAGGAGGAGGTCTACGTCCTGCGCCGCGTCCCGGGCGCCGCCTCCGCGGCCGGGAAGGCCGCGGACTTCTCCGGCGTCTCTTTCGACGGGGTCACGTTGAAGGCCGCCGGCGCGTCTTTCGCCGTGCTGGCCGCCAGGCTCGCCGAGCGCCTCGGCCGGCCGGTGCTCGACGAGACCGGCGAGGAGGGGCCGCTGGCCTATTCTTTCGTCTTCGAGACCCGCGACCCGGCCGCGCTGGACGCGCGGCTGCGGAGCTCGCTGGGCCTGCGCCTCGCCAAGGCCCGCCGCAGGATACGCGTGGTGACGGTGCGCAGATGAAGAGGATCTCCTCCAAGCCGACCGTCTACCTGATAGACGGCTCCAATTTCTCGCTGCGCTTCTGGGAGCGCGCCGGCGGCGCCGGGCGCGACGAGCTGGAACGCGGCTTCCTGGACTGGCTGGCGGCCGCCGCCCGCACCGAGGCGCTGCGCGCGTCCTGCTTCCGCGTGGTCTTCGACGGGCCCTACCGCCCCGCCGCCGCGGCGGGGCCGTCGATAACGGTGCACTATACCGAGTCGGAGCCGGCCGACGACATGCTGGTGGAACGAGGCTATTTCATGCAGAACGAGGGTATCCGGGCCGTGATCGTGACCTCGGACAACGGCCTGCGCGACAGGGCCGCGGCCGAGGGCGTCAAGACCATGACCTGCGAGACCTTCCGGTATCTGGCCGACGCGGAGCTCCGCAAGGAGAGCCGCTAAATTTGTAGAATAGAAAACAGTTCTTTGAACGCCCCGGGCCGGAAAAAGGAAGACGCGTGAGTGGGTAACTTGACCATGCGTGTGCCGATAGGGTAGTATTTCCCGGATGAAGAAGCGCACCTGGTCAGAGCGGCAACTGCGCGCCGCCGCGGCTTCCTCCACCAGTTACCGGCAGGTCCTGGCTAAGCTGGGCCTGCGCGAGGCCGGGGGTAATTATGCCCAGTTGAAGAAGTACATCGAGGAATTCGGCGTGGATACGCGCCATTTTACGGGGCGGACGTGGAACCGCGGGCTGAAACTCACCGGAATTCCCCGGGTGCCTCTGGCGAAGATACTGGTCAAGAATAGTTCTTTCCAGAGTTATAAACTTAAGCAGCGGCTGTTCACCGCCGGTCTGAAGCCGGAGCGCTGCGAGGAATGCGGCTGGGCCAGGAAGTCCCCGGACGGCCGTCTGCCGCTGGAGCTGGACCACATGAACGGCGACAGCACGGATAACAGGCTGGAGAATCTGCGGATCCTGTGCCCCAACTGCCACAGCCTTAAGCCGACGCACAGGGGACGCAACAGCCGCAAAAGGGCCCGGGTGCTGTAACTGGTAGCCAGAGCTGACTTAAAATCAGCTGGAGGTTTCCTCCGTGCGGGTTCGAGTCCCGCCCCGGGCACGGCTCTTTTTTGATAAGTAAGATCGTTCGAACACATCTGATTCGGAGGAACACTGAACTATGGGATTCGCTCCTGCTGGTATAAAACTCATCGTGGGCGGCGTAGTGGCCGCGGCCGTCGGCGGCGCGCTGATGGCGTGGTGCAGGTGGGCCGGCCTGCCGCTGCTGGCCCTGGGCCTGTTCTTCGCCGGCTTCTCCGCCTACTTCTTCCGCGACCCCGAGCGCGACAAGGTCTTCGCCCCCGGCGAGATCGCCTGCCCGGCCGACGGCACCGTCATGAGCGTGCGCAACGAGGGCACGCCGGGCGTGACCGTGGTGCGCATCTTCCTGTCCGTGCTCAACGTGCACGTCCAGCGCTCCCCGATGGAGGGCAAGGTCACGAAGACCAAGTACACCAAGGGCAAGTTCGCCATCGCCTACAAGCCCGAGGCGGCCGACAACGAGCGCAACCTGATCCGCATCGAGGGCGAGTACGGCCGTTCCGTGGAGGTGGAGCAGATAACCGGCTCCATCGCCCGCCGCATCGCCTGCTACGTCGGGGAAGGCCAGGCCGTTAAGACCGGCGAGCGCGTCGGCATGATCTATTTCGGCTCGCAGGTGGCCGTCTACCTGCCGGAGAGCGCCAGGGTCCTCGTGAAACCCGGCGACAAGGTGGCCGGCGCCGAGACCGTTCTCGGCCTCTGGTAAGGGAGGCCCGCATGGACGAGATCCAGGATAAGAAACGCATAGACATAGCGAAGCTAAAGAAGACCGGCGCCGTCGTGCTGCCGTCCATCTTCACGATCGCCAATATGGCGTTCGGCTTCTTCGCCATCCTCTTCGCCTCGGACAACAACTTCGTGCTCGCGGCCTGGTTCATCATGCTGTCCTACGTGATGGACATGCTCGACGGGCGCATCGCGCGCCTCGTGCACGGCGAGAGCTCGTTCGGCGTGGAGATAGACTCGCTGTCCGACTGGATGTCGTTCGGCATCGCGCCGGCCTACCTGGTCTACAAGTTCGTGCTGAAGGACTACGGCCTGTGGGGCTACCCGGTGGCCTTCCTGTACGTGCTGTGCGGCGCGCTGCGCCTGGCCCGCTACAACGTGAAGTCGCACTTCGGCGGCAGCTCGAAGGATTATTTCCAGGGCCTGCCGATCCCGGGCGCGGCCGGCATCCTGGTCTCTTTCGTGCTGGCCTACAGCATGCTCGAGGGCGAGGGCGCGCAGCGCGGAATCCAGGTGATCATGAACCAGATGCCGCTGGTCTACGCGGCGATCCCGTTCATCATGATAGCGCTCGCGCTGCTGATGGTCTCGAGCGCGCCCTACGCCGCCTTCAAGGGCGACATGATCAAGCCGACCTCGGTCAAGGGCATCCTGCTGATCACGGCGATCATCTCGATGATCGTCATCTACCCGCAGGACGCGCTGTTCCTGTTCTTCTCGCTGTACGCCGTCTCCGGAGTGATCTTCGGCATCTACCGGGCCTTCAGGGCGCTGGGCCGGAAGGGCGAGGCCTGAAGGCGGCCGCCGCCAGGCGTAAAAAAGCCCGGGCTCGCGCCCGGGCTTTTTTTGCGCCCCGCCGGGGCTAGTTCGTCCTGATGTCCTTGGGCTTGTCCTTCTCCTCCTGCTTGCGCGGGAAGAGCGGCGGCACCTTCTGCGGCTCCGCGCCGGCGGTCTGCGTCTTGCCGACGCCCAGCTGCAGCTGCATCTTGCTCGCCGTGTCCGGCATGAAGGGGTCTATCCAGCCGGCTATCAGCCGCAGGCACCAGACCATCTCGTTGAGGAACGGCTTCAGCGCGGCCGGGTCCTTCTTGGCCAGCTCCCACGGCTTCCGCTCGTCGACCAGGCGGTTCAGGCGGCTCACCGCCTGCCAGATGCGCTCCAGCGCGTCGCCGAACTGCAGTTCCTCGATGGAGCGCTGTATCCCCGGGGTCCACGACGAGAGCTCGCTGAAGATCTCCGAGCCCTCGGGCTTCTCGGGCATGCGGTGCTCCAGGTACTTGGCGGCCATGTTCATCAGGCGCGAGAACAGGTTGCCGAGGTCGTTGGCGAGGTCGGCGTTGTAGCGGCGCTTGAAGGCCTCCATAGAGAAGTCGCCGTCCTGGCCGAACGGGACCTCGCGGAAGATGAAGTAGCGCAGCGCGTCCACGCCGTACTCCTGAACTACGTCCTCGGCCTTGATGAAGTTGCCGCGGGACTTGGACATCTTGTCGCCGTTGATCGTCCACCAGCCGTGCGCGTAGACCTTGCGCGGCAGCTCCACGCCGAGCGCCATCAGCATCGCCGGCCAGATCACGCCGTGGAAGCGGAAGATCTCCTTGCCGACCAGGTGCACGTCGGCGGGCCACAGCGTGTCGAAGTCCGGGCCCGCGCCGTCGGGGTTGTAGCCGGCGCCGGTGGCGTAGTTCAGCAGCGCGTCGAACCAGACGTAGACGGTGTGCTTCGGGTTGGACTTCACCTGCACGCCCCAGGCCACCTTGGTGCGCGAGATCGAGATGTCCTTGAGGCCCGACTTCACGAAGTTGATCAGCTCCTGGGCGCGGTAGCGGGGGGACAGGAAGCCGGGGTGCTTCTCGTAATGCTCGAGCAGGGCCTTTTCGTACTTGGACAGCTTGAAGAAATAGGTCTCCTCGCTGACGTGCTCCACGGGCTTGCCGTGGACCGGGCAGTTCTTCTCCTTCAGCTCGCTCTCGTCGTAGAAGGCCTCGCACGAGCGGCAGTACAGCCCGTCGTAGGAGCCCAGGTAGACGTCGCCGCTCTTGATCAGCTTCTCGAACACCGCCTGCACGCCGGCCTCGTGCGCCGGGTCGGTGGTGCGGATGAAATGGTCGTACTTGATGTTGAGCGTCTTCCACAGCCCGCGGAAATCGGCCGAGATGCCGTCGCACCAGGCCTTCGGCTCTATGCCCTTCTCGCGCGCTATCTTCTCGATGTTGGAGCCGTGCTCGTCGGTGCCGGTCTGGAAGTGCACCGGGATGTCGCGCGACCGCAGGTGGCGGGCCAGCACGTCGGCGGCCAGCGTCGTGTAGGCGTGGCCGATGTGCGGCTTGTCGTTGACGTAATAGAGCGGGGTCGTGATGTAGTATTTTTTCGTGTTCATGTCGTCCTTATCAGGTCCTCCAGCTTTATCCCGGCGCGTTCGCTCTCGAGCAGCGCGGTCTCCAGCAGCAGCAGGTAGGAAACGTTGCGGTCCGCCATGCGGCGCAGGTCCAGCGTGCGGCGCAGCAGCGCCGTCAGGCGCGCCTTGCCCGGCCCCTCGGCGGCGCGCCAGGCCAGGCGCGCGCGGGCCAGCAGCATGTCCAGCAGGGTCTTCACTTCCTCGCGGGCCTTGTGGCTGTCGCGCGGCAGGCCGGCGGCGAACTTGAAGGCCCTGGCGGGGTCGCCGGGGCGCAGCGCCGAGACGCGCTTGAGGAAGGCGGCGGCCTCCGCCGCCTTCTCCAGGGAGCCGGAGCTGAGCGCCGCGAGCGAGGCGGCCTCGGCGGCCGGGGCGCCCTGCGCCTCCAGGACCCGCCGCACGGCGTCCTGCGGGAGCGCCCCGAACTCTATCAGGCAGGAGCGGGAAAGTATCGTCGAGAGCAGCGAGGTCTTGCGCGAGACCGTCAGCACCACCAGCGTGCCGGGGGGCGGCTCCTCGAGGGTCTTGAGCAGCGCGTTCTGGGCCTGGGTCACCAGCGCTTCCGCGTCGCGCACGATGAAGACCTTCCACGGCGAGAGCAGCGGCTTCTGCTGGGCCCAGCGCGTCACTTCGCGCATCGTGTCGATCTTGAGGTTGGCGCTCTCGTCCTCGCCGAGCAGCGCGGCCTGGAAGGCGGTGTCCACCACGCGGATGTCGGGGTGGGCGCCGCTGGCCGCCTGCAGGCAGGAGAGGCACATCCCGCAGGAGTCCGATAGGTCGGAATGGACGCGGGCCGGCGCGGCGGGGGCCTCGGGCTCCGGGGCGGGCGCCGCGGCCGCGAACAGGTCGTTCTCGTCGGGGGGCGGGGGCGGGGCCTTCTTCTCCACGTGCTCGGCGTGGGAGCAGTTGACGGCCTTGGCGAACTCCAGCGCGGCCGGGAACTTGCCGACGCCGGGCGGGCCGTGGAAGATCATGGCCGGCGGGACGCGGCCGGTCTCGACGAGCGCCCGCAGGCGCCGCACGGTCTTGTCCTGGCCCAGGATGGAATCGAAGGACATCGTTACTTCCCCAGCAGCCGCGCGACCCGCCCGCGGATGTCCGCCTGCACGGCCTCTATCGGGCGGCCGGCGTCCACCCGGGTCATGCCCGGCCGCCGGGACAGCAGCTTGTAGGCGCGGTTCACCCGCCGGCGGAAGGCGTCGGGCGCGCGCTCGATGCGGTCGCGGCCGCCGCGCAGGCGCTCCCGCTGGCCGAAGACGCGGTCCGGCATGTCGAAGACTATCGTCAGGTCGGGCTTCAGGCCCAGCGTCGCGACGCGGTTCAGGGTGTCCACGGTCTTCAGGTCCAGGCCGCGGCCGTAGCCCTGGTAGGCCGTGGTGGAAAGTGTGTAGCGGTCGCAGATGACGACCTTGCCGGCCCTGAGCGCGGGCAGGATGCGTTCCACGGTGTGCTGGGCGCGGGAGGTCTCGTAGAGGAACAGCTCGGTGAGCGGGGCTATCTCGCTCTTCGGGTCGAGCAGGATCCCGCGGACCTTCTCGGCCACGGAGGTGCCGCCCGGCTCGCGGGTGACCAGCACCCGCCGGCCGCGCTCCTCCTCCAGCCACGCCTTGAGCAGGGCGGCCTGGGTGGACTTGCCGGAGCGGTCCGGCCCTTCCAGGACTATGAAAACGCCTTTCTTCATGTGGTTATAACTATATGATAGCAAAGGCCGGGCCGCCGGGGCTACAAGCGCCCGGCGGCCCGGCCTCCCGCCCGGCGGCGGCTATTCTCCGTTAAGCCATTCGCGGCCGTCCCTGGCGGGCAGGGCCGCGGCGGCGTCCGGCCCCCAGGTGCCGGCGGCGTAATTGGGGAAGTCCGCCGGCGGATGGGTCTCCCAGTGCCTGATCAGCGGGTCCACCACCGACCACATCGTCTCGACGCCGTCCTGGCTGACGAAGAGCATCGGGTCGCCCTTGAGGCAGTCCAGCAGCAGCCGGCGGTAGGTCGGGTAGGAGGTCTCGCCGGCCTCGCCCGCGTAGTCGTAGTTCATGGCCACCGGCTCTACGCGGCTGACGGTGTTGAGCGCCTTGACCCCGAAGCGCAGCGAGATGTTCTCGCGGGGCGCGATGCCGAGGAACAGGATGTTCGGCTCGAGGCTGTCGCAGGTGCCCTTGAAGAGGCGCAGCGGCGGCTGCTTGAACTGGATGGCGATCTCGGTCGCCCGTTTGGCAAGGCGCTTGCCGGTGCGCACGTAGAACGGCACGCCGGCCCAGCGCCAGTTGTCTATCAGGAACCTGGCCGCCATGAAGGTGGGTACGGCCGAAGCGGGGGAGACGTCCTTCTCCGCGCGGTAGCCCGGCACCTCCTCGCCGCCGGCCACGCCGGGGCCGTACTGGCCGAGCACGACGCCGCCGCGGAGGTCCTCGCCGGAGAAGGGGCGGATGGAGTGCAGCACCTTCTGCTTCTCGGCGCGGATCTGCTCCGGCGTGAAGGCGGCCGGCGGCTCCATCGCCACCAGGCCCAGCAGCTGCAGGATGTGGTTCTGCACGATGTCGCGGACCACGCCGGCCTGCTCGTAGAAGGCGCCGCGGTGGGCGACGCCGAGGCTCTCGGCCACCGTGATCTGCACGTTGTCGATATAGCGCGCGTTCCAGAGCGGCTCGAAGATGGCGTTGGCGAAGCGGAAGAAGAGGATGTTCTGCACCGTCTCCTTGCCCAGGTAGTGGTCTATGCGGTAGATCTCGCGCTCGGCGAAGACGCCCTGAAGTTCCCGGTTGAGGGCTTCCGCCCCGGCGCGGTCGCGGCCGAAGGGTTTTTCCGCCACGATCCTCAGGTCCAGGCCCAGCCCGGCGACGCCGTGCTCGCCGAGCTTGCGCACGATGACCGGAGTGAGGGCGGGGGGGACGGCCAGGTAGAGCACCACCGTGCGGCGCCGCCCGGCGGCCGCGGCCTTCAGGGCCTCCGCGAGCCTGGCGTAGCCTTCGTCGGAGTCGAAGGCCGACGACAGGCAGTTCAGGCGGGAGGCGAAGCCGCCGAAGCCGCCGGCCGAGTACTTGCGCGGCAGGAACTCCTCGATCGCGGCCCTCGCGAACTCCCGGTACTCCCCGTCCGTCAGGCGCGGCAGGCCGAACGCGGTGACGGAGAAATCCTCGGCCAGCAGGCCTTCGGCCCAGAGATGGTAGAGGGCCGGCAGGATCATGCGGCGGCTCAGGTCCCCGGCCCCGCCGAAGATCACCAGCGAGAAAGGCCTGAGGGGGGCCTCCTCTTCCGGCAGGCAGACTTTCTTGGCGCTTTCTTCGTTCATTTCCCGGCCTCCGCGGCGGCGCCGCTCCATTCGGTGTGGAAGACGCCTTTGGCGTCCTTCAGCTCGTAGCCGTGGGCGCCGAAGTAGTCGCGCTGCGCCTGGATGAGGTTGGCCGGCAGCCAGCCGCCGCGCAGCGCGTCGTAGTAGGCCAGGGCCGACATCAGCGCGGGGACGGGCAGGCCTGCCGCCGCGGCCGCGGAGACCGCGGCCCGCAGTTCGGCCTGGTCCGCCGAGACCGCGGCGGCGAAAGCCGGGTCCAGCAGCAGGTTGGGCAGGGCCGGGTTGCGGGCGTAGGCGGCCCTGATGTCCTCCAGCGCGGCCGCGCGGATGATGCAGCCGCCACGCCAGATCCCGGCCACTACCTTGAGGTCCAGCCCGTAGCCGCGCGCCCGGGAGGCGGCCGAGAGCAGCGACATCCCCTGGGCGTAGGCCAGCAGGAAGGCGCAGCGCAGGGCGCGGCGCAGCGTCCCTTCGGAAAGGCCCGGGGCGCGGCCCGGCGCGCCGCCGAGCAGGGCGGGCGCGGCCGCGCGCCAGGCCTCGTAGGCGGAAAGGTCGCGCATGGCCACGGCAGCGTCTATCGTCGGCACGGGCACCTGCAGCTCCATCGCGGCCTGCACGGTCCAGAGGCCGGTGCCCTTCTGCCTGGCCACGTCGAGGATCTCGTCCACCAGCCTGCCGCCGGTGCGCTCGTCGCGGCGCGCGAAGATGCGCGCGGTTATCTCGAGCAGGTAGGAGTTCAGCTCTCCCTCGTTCCAGCCGGAGTAGACGCCGGCCAGCGCGTCGTCGTCCAGGCCCAGGCCCCGCTTGAGCAGGTCGTAGCTCTCGGCTATCAGCTGCATCAGCGCGTACTCTATGCCGTTGTGCGTCATCTTGACGAAATGGCCGGCGGAGCCGGGCCCGAGCCAGGCCGCGCAGGGCTCGCCGCCGGCGCGCGCCGCCGCCGCTTCCAGCGCCGGGCGCACGCGCTCGTAGGCGTCCCTGTCGCCGCCGGGCATCAGGCTGGGGCCGCGGCGGGCGCCTTCCTCCCCGCCCGAGACGCCCATGCCGAGGAAGCGCAGCCCTTTGGCGGCCAGCGCGGCGGTCCGGCGCTCGGTGTCCTTGTAGTAGGAGTTGCCCGCGTCTATCAGCAGGTCGCCTTTTTCCAGGAAAGGCTCCAGCGAGGCGATGACGGCGTCCACCGGGGCTCCCGCCGGCACCAGGATGATGACGGCGCGCGGCCTGCGCAGCAGGGCCGCCAGCTCGCGCGGCCCGGCGGCCGCCCTGACCGGCAGGCCGGAGCTTTCCGCTTCCAGGGCGCGCAGCTTGGCCGGGTCCTTGTCGTAGCCGGCGGCCGGGAAGCCCCGCCCGGCGATGTTCAGCAGCAGGTTGCGGCCCATCACGCCCAGCCCCGCCATCCCTATCTCGAATTTTCCTTCTTCGGTAGCGCTCATGACGTCCTCACTTCTGCCAGAGTATGTGCGCCGCCTCGAGCGGCACGGCCGCGCCCTCGAAGCCGGGGACCAGGCGCGGGGTGTAGTCCCCTGGCGGCAGCTCCGCCGGGACTTCGCCGCGGTAGAGCGCGGCGCCGCCGGGGCCGGGGCCCGCGTAGCGCATCGGGCGGCGCAGCGGGTTCCCGCCGAGCAGCGGCTCGGCGTAGAGCTCGGCGGCCACGGCGTCGGGCGGCAGCCCTCCCAGGTCGGCCTCGGCCTCGAAGAGGTGCAGGTCGCCCTCGGTGCGGCAGGAGGCCCGCACGAAGCGCGCCTTGCCCCAGTCCGCGTCCAGCCGCCGGCGCCAGGCCACCAGGCGCGCGCCGAGGGCTCCGCCTTCGGCGCTGCGGGCGCGGTAGCGGGCGGCGGCGGGCAGGTAGTGCAGTTCGGCGTACTCGCGCACGGCGCGGCCCGCCGAGAAGCGCGGCGTCAGCCTGGCCGCGCTCTCGCGCATGCGCGCTATCCACGCGGCCGGCAGGCCGTCCGCGCCTCGGCCGTAGAATTCCGGCGCCACCTCCCGCTCGAGCAGCTCGTAGAGCTGCCGCGCCTCGGCGGCGTCCCAGGCGGGGTCGTCGCCGTGCTCCTTGCCGTCGCCCAGCGCCCAGCCCACGTCGGGGGTGTAGGCCTCGACCCACCAGCCGTCCAGCTCGGACAGGTTTAGTCCGCCGTTGACCAGCACCTTCATGCCGCTGGTGCCGCTGGCCTCCCACGGCCGGCGCGGAGTGTTCAGCCACACGTCCACGCCCTGCACCAGCCGCTCGGTGAGCTGCATGTCGTAGTCGGCCAGGAACATCACCCGGCCGCGCGCCTCCGGCCGGCGGATGAACTCTATCCACTGCCGGATCATTTCCTGGCCGCCGTAATCGGAGGGGTGCGCCTTGCCCGCTATGATGAGCTGCACCGGGCGCCGGGCGTCGTTGAGGATGGAGAGCAGGCGCGCCGGGTCGTGCAGCAGCAGGTTCGGGCGCTTGTAGGTGGCGAAGCGGCGCGCGAAGCCCAGCGTCAGGACTTCCGGGTCGAAGAGCGTCCTGGCCCTTTGCGCCTCGGCCGCGGGCAGGCCGGCCGCGGTCAGCTGCCGCTCCAGCCGCGCGCGGGCGAACTCGATCAGCCGCCCACGGGCGGCGCAGCGGGTCTTCCAGAGTTCAGCGTCGGGGATGCCGCGCACGCGGTCCTCGAGGCGCGCCGCGTCGCCCGTCCAGCGGTCCTGGCCGCAGGCGGCGGTCCAGAGCTCGTCGGCGCCGGCGGAGTCCCAGCTGGGCACGTGGACGCCGTTGGTCACGTGGCTTATGGGCACCTCGGCCTCGGGCCAGCGCGGGAACAGCGGCTGGAAGATGCGCCGGCTGACCTCGCCGTGCAGGCGGCTCACGCCGTTGACGGCGCCGCTGCCGCGCAGCGCGAGGTAGGCCATGTTGAACTCTTCGTTCCGGTTCTCCGGGTCCAGGCGCCCCAGCGCCAGCAGCTCTTTGACCGGAATGCCCAGGCGCCCGCGCGCGTAGGCGCCGAGGTACTGCTCCACCAGCGCTGGCGGGAACCTGTCGAAGCCGGCCTGCACCGGGGTATGGGTGGTGAAGAGGTTGCCCGCGCGGGTGACCGCCAGGGCCGTGGCGAAGTCCACCCCGGCCGACTTCATGTAGTCGGCCGCGCGCTCCAGCACGGTGAAGGCCGCGTGGCCCTCGTTGAGGTGGCAGACCTCGGGGGCCAGGCCCAGCGCCTTCAGCAGGCGCCAGCCGCCTATGCCCAGCACCAGCTCCTGCTTGAGGCGCATCTCCGGGCCGCCGCCGTAGAGCTCGCTCGCGATGCCGCGGTGGGCGGGGAAGTTGGCCGCGTCGTTGGTGTCGAGCAGGTAGAGCTTCACGCGCCCGACCGCCACCTGCCAGGCGCGCAGCTGCACGGGCCTGCCGGGCAGCTCCAGCTCCACGCGCAGCCATTCGCCGTCGGGCTTGCGCACCGGCGTGACCGGCAGCTGGCCGGGGTCGTTGTAGGGGAACAGGGCCTCCTGCCGCCCGTCGCGGCCGATGGACTGCCTGAAATAACCCTGCTGGTAGAGCAGGCCCACGCCGGCCACCGGCACCCCGAGGTCGCTCGCGGCCTTAAGCTGGTCGCCGGCCACGTTGCCGAGGCCTCCGGAATAGATAGGCAGCGCCTCGCTGAGCATGAACTCCATGCTGAAATAGGCGGCCAGCGTAAGCGGGGCCCCGGCGTGCTCCTTCTGGAACCAGCCCGGCCTCTCCTCCGCGGCCTTCTTCTCGGCGAGCAGCTTGTCCAGCCTGCCCCGGAAGTCCGGGTCCGCCAGGGCGGCTTTGACGCGTTCCCGGGAGACGGTCTGCAGCACCACCCAGGGATTGCCGGTCAGGTCCCAGAGGGCCGGGTCCAGCTGCCGCCAGAGTTTGTCGGCGCGGTGGTTCCAGGACCAGCGCATGTTGAGCGCCAGCTCCGCCAGCGCGTCGAAGCCGGCGGAGTCCCCGGGCAGCGGGGACCTGACAATGTTAGTGGAACGGTTCTTGTCGCTCATCTTACGCCCTCCAGGCCGCGCTCGGCGCGGTTTTCCCAGACCTATGATACAATAGGCGGCCCGCCCGCGCAACAGGCTGTAAAAAAGCCCCGGCGCGGGGGCTTTCCGCGGGGACGGCCCTGAGCTCCGCTTGCCAAGGTTCCGCCCAAATGGTACAAGTTCCTTTGGGCCGGTGAAAGCCGGCGCCGGGACGGCGCGGGCCCGGCCCGCGCGGAAAGCAGGGGTAAGCAAAGAAGGGGGAAAAATGACTACGAGGATCGTGACCGGGTCGCTCTTGGCGGCGGCCTGCTGCCTGGCGGCCGGCTGCGCTGGGAACCCTATAAAAAAGGACCTGCGCATGCAGGCGGGCAAAGACCTGACCTTCGAACGCGTCGCCGCGGCGCCGGCCGAGTACGCGGGGAAACTCGTCATCTGGGGCGGCTACATCGTGAGCGCGCTCGATTCCAGCGAGTACACCGAGCTCAATATCGTGGATACTCCGCTGGACTCCTCCGACGAGCCGGAGGCCATTGAAAGTTCGCGGGGCAGGTTCCTGGCGCGCGTCCGGGGATTCCTGGACCCGGCCGTATATACCAAAGGCCGCAAGATCACCGTGGCGGGGAAGGTGGCCGGGCAGCAGATCAGGCCGCTGGGCAAACGGAAATATTCGTATCCCGTGCTGGAGCCGGAACAGTTGTACCTGTGGCCGCGCGAGAACGCGGCGCCGGAGCCTTACTACTACTACCCGCCGGTAGGCCTGGGGTTCTGGTATGAGCCTTACTTTTACGGGTACGGCGGCTACCTGGACTACGGCATGGACGACGATATCGGGGACGGGGATATCGGGGACGACGACAGATAGCCGGGACTCCGGACGGAGTCCCTCGGCGATTTCACTTTCTCCGGGGCGCCGGGGTCGGCCCGGCCGGTAAGGGCGCGGCACGCCGTCAGGAGCACTCGGAGTAGCCGCAGTCGTGGCAGGTCGGGCCGGAGCAGCCCGACTCGTAGCTGACGTTGGAGGAATAGCACTTCGGGCAGTACTGCGTGCGCGAGGCCTCCCACAGCTCCAGCTTCTCGCCGCCGCCCAGTTCCTGATCGCCGGAGATGATGCCGGTGCGCTTGAGGTGGCTCCTGAGCGCCACGGCGATGCCGTGCGCCACCGAGTTGACGCGGTTCTCGCCCAGGCCCACCGGCCGGTCGCCCTTGACCGAGTTCAGGTGCTTGATGATCTTGACCGGGTCGCCGCCCTCCTCGAGGTACTTCGACAGCAGGATGCCGATGAGCGACGTCAGGCCGCTGATCTCGGTGCCGAGCGGCGGCATGTTGGTGAACACCTGGTACGGGCCGTGCTCGTTGTAGTTGATGTGCACGTGCAGCGGGCCGTAGCCGGTCTTCAGCTGGAAATATTCCGACGAGACGCCGAACGACTGGTACGAGGCCTTCTTCTTCTTGGTCTTGGCCTGCGGCTGCGGGCCGGAGCCTATGTTGAGCACCTGCTGCGCCTTGCAGCCGTCGCGGTAGACGGTCAGGCCCTTGCAGCCCAGCCTGTGGGCCAGCAGGTAGCAGTTCCTGACGTCCTCCACGCCCGCCGAATTGGGCATGTTGATAGTCTTGGAGACGGCGTTGTCGGTGTGTTTCTGGAACGCCGCCTGGATGCGGATATGGTCGTCGATCGAGACGTCGTGCGCCGTCGGGAAGAGGTCCTGGACCTCTCGCGGGATCTCGGGGACGCCGCGCACGGCCTTGTGGTTGGCCTCGATCTTCTTCCACAGCGCCTTCTCGTCCAGGCCGAAGTAGCCGTGGTGCTTGGCTATGTTCTTGAACAGCGTGTTGACCTCGTAGAAGGTGTCCCTGGCCTCGGGCTCGCGGTTGTTCTTGATGGCGTCGAGGGCCCTGGCGTTGTAGCGCGTGTAGGCTATCGCGAAGAACGGCTCTATGCCCGAGCCCTGCAGCCCGGCGGCTATCGCGATCGTGCCGGTGGGGGCTATCGTCGTGCGCGACGCGTTGCGCGGCCTGGCCGGGACGCCGCGGGAATTCCCGCCGCCGGCGTCGTAGATGGAGTTCTTCCAGTTAGGGAAGACGCCGCGTTCCTTCGCGAGCTCCTCCGAGGCGGCCAGCGCGCGCTCGTCCACGAACTTCATGACCTCTTCCGCCTTCTCCAGGCCCTCGGGGCTGTCGTAGGCCACGCCGAGCTTCACCGCGGCCTCCGCCCAGCCCATCACGCCCAGGCCTATCTTGCGGTTGCCCTTGGCTATCTTCTCTATCTCGGACAGCGGGTAGTTGTTGATCTCGATGACGTCGTCGAGGAAGCGCACCGCCTTGTCCACGGTGGCGCCGAGGGCGTCCCAATCCACCTTGCCGCGGGTCATCTCGCCGGTCACGTAGTTGGCCAGGTTGATCGAGCCCAGGTTGCACGATTCCCAGGGGAGCAGCGGCTGCTCGCCGCAGGGATTGGTGCTCTCGATCTGCCCCAGCGCGGGGGTGGGGTTGGAATTGGTCTCGTTGATGCGGTCGATGAAGACGATGCCGGGGTCGCCGGTGGCCCACGCGGACTCCACCAGCATGTCGAAGATCTCCTTGGCGCGCAGCGTGCCGGTCACCTCGCGGCTGCGCGGGTTGACCAGGTCGAAGGTGCCGTCGGTCGCGACGGCCTTCATGAACTTCTCGTCGAGCGCTATCGAGATGTTGAAGTTCTCCAGCACGCCCTGCTGGGACTTGATCGCGATGAACTCCTTGATCTCCGGGTGCCAGTACGGGATGATGCCCATGTTGGCGCCCCGGCGGGTGCCGCCCTGCTTGACCACGTCGGTCAGCTTGTCGAAGAGCTTCATGAACGACACCGCGCCGGAGGCCACGCCGTTGGTCTTCTTGACGACGTCGCCCTTCGGGCGCACGCGGCAGAAGGAGAACCCGGTGCCGCCGCCTGACTTCTGGATGAGGCTCTGCGCGGTCAGCGCCTTGGCTATGCCCTCCATCGAGTCCGGCACGGGCAGCACGTAGCAGGCGGACAGCTGCTGCAGGTCGCGCCCGGCGTTCATCAGCGTCGGGGAGTTCGGCAGGAAATCGAAGCCGGCCATCAGGTTGTAGAACTCGAGCCGGCGGCGGTCGGCCGCCTCGCGGGCGGCCGGGACGGTCCGGTAGGCGTGCTCGAGGTTGGCGAGGAACTTCATGAAGTTGGCCTCGCGCTCCGAGGCCTCGGCCAGGCCGTCGTGGAAGAGCACGGTGCGGGAGGGGGAACCGTCGGAGGCGGTCTCGGAAACGCGGCAGCGCACGCCTTCCAGGAGGCCCCACGCGCCGGCCTCCGGGTGGAACATCAGCTCCGCCAGCGAGATGTTGTGCGCGACCCGCTCGAAGAGCTCCTCGGGGGTGCGCTCGTCGCGCAGGTACTTGTCGCCGATCACCTTGCTCTGGTTCTCGGTAAGGTGGATCTTCTTCTTCTCCGACGTCGTGGTCTTCATCTGGTTCGCCTCGGTATAAAGTCTCGGACCGGGCTTTCAGGAACTGGTAGGACCGCGCCCCGCCGGGCTTACCCCGTGTCCGGCGGCCGGGCTTTAGTCTCGATCAGCGCGCTAAAAAGCTGGGCTCGCAGGTAATCTATACAATACCCCGAAACGTTGTCAAATCCGCCGTCGTAGGCGCCGGCCGGGGGCCGCCGCGGGCCAAAATTGTTATAATTCCGCGAGGGTTTTTTACCTATGGAGAAGCGCAAAAGACAGGAGGCCGGGCTCTCTCAATCCCCGGCGCTGCGGCACGACCTGCGGCTGTTCGCCATGCTGGCGCGGCCGGAGGCCGATTTCCTGGCCGCCGCGGCCGAGCTGGAAGGCGACCCGCTCTTCGCCAGGCTTCTCGCCGCCGGCCCGGAGGGGGCCCCGGTGGCCCGGCGGCGCTTTCCGGGGGCCTCCTACGCTTTCCCGGCCGCCTGCGGCGACGCCGCGCTGGCCGCCGCCGCCGAGCGCTGCGGCGCCGGCGAATGGCTGGCGGAACGCCCCGCTATGCTGGCGCTGGCGCGCCGCGCCGGCGCCGCGGCCTTCGAGCGCTATTTCCTCTCCGACGCCCCGTTCGACGCGGCGGCCGCCGCCGCGGCCTGCGGCCTGAGCGCGGCCGAGGCCGCGCGGCTGAGGTCCTTCACCGACGCCTTCCTGGCCGCGCACGAGCGCGTGCCGCCGGCGGCCCTGCCGGCGCCGCTGCTGCGCCGCGCCGCCGAGGTGCGGGCGGAAGGCGGCAGGCTGCAGGTGGCCTACACGCACCCCGCCTACCTGCGCGGCGCCTACGTCATCAACGGGCCCGCCCTGGCCCGGCTGCTGAAGTCCGGCGGGCTGACCCGCGCGGAGGCCGCCCGGGTCCGCGCGCTGGCCGCCGCCGCGCAACGGATCTCCTGGCGCAAGGCGGGGTTCCACCGCACGCTTACGGCCCTGCTCGAGGAGCAGCGCGCCTTCCTGCTTGGCAAAGGCCCGCTCAAGCCGCTGACGCAGCGCGAACTCGCGGAGAAGGTCGGCCTGGACCCGGCCACCGTGTCGCGCCTGGCGGCCTCGCGCACCATAACCGCGCCGTGGGGGGACGAACTGCGCCTGAAGGACCTTTTCAGCCGGAAAAGCGCGCTGGTAATTGATAGAATAAGGGATATCCTGGGGGCGGGCGCCGGCCGCCTGACCGACGCCGAGGTCGCGGCGCGGCTGAAAGCGGAGCACGGCCTCAAGGTCTCCAGGCGCAGCGTTAACCTTTACAGGAAAAAGCTATGACGGACAAGCGCGAAGCGGGGCTGACGTCCCTGCAGCACAGCCTCTGCAACACCCTTTTCGTGAACGCCCAGGAACCCATGGTCGTCCTGGGACCGGCGCTCGACGTGCTGCTGGTGAACCGGAGCGCACTGAAGCTGCTCGGCTGGGAGGAGAAGGACGTGGCCGGCAGGCCCCTCTCGGCGCTCGTGCTGGGCAAGGACCTCAAGGAGTTCTCCGACCTCGCCGCCCTCGCCGCCAAGAACGGCGTCGTGCGCAACTACCGCTTCTACGTGCAGACCGCCTCCCGGAGCATCGTGCGGCTCTTCCTGACCGTGCAGGCGCTCAACGACGAAGCCGGCGCGCTCAACGGCTTCTGCCTCTACCTGTCGCCGGTCTCGCCGGACGAGTGGTCCGCGCTCAAGGACCCGCACGTCTTCCGCAACGCGGCCCGCAAGCTGGGCCGCCTGACCTCCATAGGCCAGCTGACCTCGATGTTCGCGCACGACATCAAGAACCCGCTGCACGTCATCCTCTCCACGTCGGAGCTGCTGCGCGCGCAGGAGGGCCAGCCGGACCAGGTGCGCTCCGGCGCCGAACTGATAGAGCGCAACGCCCGCCGCGCGTCCAAGATCGTCAAGACGCTGCTGGACTTCTCGCGCAGCGGCATGTGCCGCCTGGAGCCGTACGACGTCAACGAGGCCGCGGAATATTCGCTGGGCCTCATCGACAGCGCGCTGAAGGCCGCCAAGGTGCGCCTCGACAGGGACCTCGGCAAGACGCCCAAGGTCTTCCTGGACCCGCACTACATGCACAGCGTCATCTACAATATCCTCAATAACGCCGCCCAGGCCCTGGCCGGCGCCAGGGACGCGGCCATCAGGGTCGGCTCCGGCTGGTCCGAGGCCGACGGAGAGGTCTTCCTGACCGTCAGCGACAACGGCCCGGGGCTCGAGCCGGCCATGCTGGAGAACCTCTTCCAGCCTTTCTTCACCACCAAGGAGAACGGCACCGGCCTCGGCCTCTACCTCGCCCGCCAGATCATGGACGAGCACGGCGGGCGCATAACCGTCTCCTCGCCGCCCGGCGGCGGGACCTCGGTGAGCCTGCGCTTCAGGAAGACCGTCTGATGGGCAACATACTGATAGCCGAGGACGACGAGGACACGCGCTTCATCCTGAAGGCGACGCTGGAGAGCGCCCGCCACGCCTGCGCCGCCGCGGCCTCCGGCGCCGAAGCGCTCGGCCTGGCCGAGGCCCTCACCTTCGACGCCGTCATCCTGGACATGGTGCTGGGGGACATGGACGGCCTTTCCATCCTCGAGAAGCTCAAGACCGAAGACCCGGGCCTGCCCGTGATCATCCTCACCGGCCACGCCGACGTGCAGAGCGCCGTCAAGGCCATGAAGCTCGGCGCGCTGGACTACCTGGTGAAGCCCTTCGGCAACGAGGAGCTGCTGCTGATCATCGAGAAGGCCGTCAAGGAGCGCCGGCTGCGGCGCGAGTTCGACGCGCTGCGCAGCCACGTCGCGCGCGCGCAGGGCCCGGAGCCGGTGTTCGGCTCCAGCCGCGAGATCAAGGCCACGGCGGCGCTGGCCGCGCAGGTGGCCGCCACCGACCTGACCGTCATCCTCTCGGGGCCGTCCGGCTCGGGCAAGGAGGTCTGGGCCCGGGAGATCCACCGCCTGAGCTCCCGCGCGGCCAGCCCCTTCGTCGCGCTGGACTGCGGCGCGCTGCCGGAGAACCTCGTCGAGAGCGAGCTGTTCGGCTACGAGCGCGGCGCCTTCACCGGCGCCGACCGGCGCAAGCCCGGCCTCTTCGAGACGGCCTTCGGCGGCACGCTCTTTCTCGACGAGATCGCCAACCTGACCACGGCCACGCAGGCCAAGCTCCTGCGCGTGCTGGAGGAGCGCCGCATCCGCCACCTCGGCGGCAAGAAGGACATCCCGGTGGACACCCGCGTGATAGCCGCCGCCAACAAGGACCTGCAGGCCTGCATCAGGGACGGCTCTTTCCGCGAGGACCTCTACCACCGCCTCAACCAGTTCACGCTCAAGGTGCCGTCGCTGGCCGAGCGCAAGGAGGACATCCCCGCGCTCGCCGCCTTCTTCCTGAAGGAGGCGGAGAAGCTGGTCAACAAGAAAGTGGAGAGCATCTCGGACGCGGCCCTCGCCGCGTTGATGGTTTATCCGTGGCCGGGCAACGTGCGCGAGCTGAAGAACGTCATCACCCGCGCCGCGCTGCTGAGCGGCGGCGAGATCCTGCCGGTCCATCTGGGGCTGGGAGGGGAGGCGCAGGCGGCTTCCGCCCCGGCCGATACCGGCGCGCAGGACCTGGACATGAAGGAGGGCCTGCGGCAGGCGCGGGCTTTCACGGAGACGCGGCTTATCAAGGCCGCCCTGGCCAAGTCCGGCGGCAACAAGGTGCAGGCGGCGAAGCTTCTCGGTATAGATCGTAAAGCCCTTTACGATAAAATTAAGGCCTATTCTATAGAGTAGTGTGGATATTTGTCTACATTAAATATGTAGAAAAATGTCTACAATGTAGACTTTTATCTACAATTGCAGTTAACAAGTATTTCACTTTTTTGTATTCTTTCCTTATCAGTAGATTCCCTATAATTTAATCGGATTCAGAGATTACGGCTTTGGCAAAGTCATTGCTATGTAGTCTTTTGGGAGATATTGTACATGAAAATTTTATTCCTTATTTCGGAGACGGTTGGAGGCACTATGAAGACGCTCAAGACCAGGCTGGCCGGGACGCTCGCGGCCTTGCTGCTGCTGCCCGTTCTGGCCGCGGCCGCGCCGCTGCTGATAAACTACCAGGGCCGCCTGGTGGATACCACCGGCAACCCGCTTGTCGGGGCGCAGAGCATCCTCTTCAGCGTCTACGACGCCGCCTCCGGCGGGACGCTGCTCTGGTCCGAGACCCAGAGCGTCACTCCCGACAACGGGATCTTCGCGGTGAGCCTCGGCGGCGTGACCCCGCTGCCCGCCTCCGTCTTCAGCTCGGACGCCCGGTACCTGGAAATAAAGATCGGTTCCGATTCCCCGATGTCCCCGCGCACGCGCCTGCTCTCCACCCCCTACGCTCTCTACACCGCCAACCTCGGTTCCTCCGGCACTCAGGCCACCATCTCCACGGATACGGTGATGAGCGCTTCCCAGCTGAAGCTGGGTAATTTCAATACCCTGCCCGGCGCCATCGGCGAGGGCGCCATAGTCTATGACTCCGTCGGCAAGCAGATAAATTTCTGGAACGGCACCGCCTGGAGCCCGCTCTCTTCCGGCGGCGCCTCGCCGTGGTCCTCCGCCTCGGGCCTGGTCTACCTCGGCAATAACAGCAACCTGGTCGGCGTAGGCACGGCCAGCCCCGCATACAGGCTGCAGGTCTCCAGCGGCGCCGGCGAGACCGGTACCCTGATGGCGGTCTCCACCGGTACCGCAGATATCTTTACCGTGAACGGCCTCGGCGAGGTCCGCGCCAACAAGTTCTACGGCGACGGTTCCGCGCTGACCGGCATCGTCACCACGGACAAGGTGCTGAAGACCGGCGACACGATGACCGGCGCCCTGACCATGGACGCCTCCCCGGCGTTCAAGACGACCACCGAGAGCGCTATCCTCATCGATACCAACGTGGCCGTCAACGGCCAGCTGAAGGTGGGGGCTTACGCTTCCGCTCCCGACGCGGCTTCCCTGGGCGCCGGCGCGCTGTATTATAATAACTCCGGCACTCTGTACGTCTCCAACGGCTCGGCGTGGAATCCGCTGGCTTCAGGCGGCGCCAGCCCGTGGACCGGCGGCGGTACCGGCACCGTTTCGCTGGTGGCGCCTGCCGACAAGGTCACTATGACCAGTACGGCCGCGGACGCCCTCAAGGTGTCCGGCGGCATCACGGCCGGTTCCGGCAACGTGGCCATAATCGATACGACCGGCAAGATCCCGGCGATAAGCGCCTCTTATTTCGCCAACATGGACGGGTCCGCGCTGACCGGCGTGATAACCTCGACGGCGGTGATCGTGACGGACCTGGGCACGAAGGCGGCCGACAGCGCGGTGGTGCACCTGGCCGGCGACACGATGACCGGGGCGCTGACGATGAACAACGTCAATCTTAACCTGACCGGCGCCTCGGGCAAGATCGTGAGCCAGTCGTCCATCACCACGAGCGGCGGCTTCTTCGGCGACGGCTCGGGGCTGACGGGCGTGACGGCTTCCGCCATCCCGGCTTCTAACGTGACCGCGGGTTCGCTGGGCGCCAATGTGATAGCGTCCTCCGTGGCCGTGGGGTCCGTTTACGACGGGGCCATCCTGACGGTGACCTCCTCCAAGCTCAGCGGGGCGCTGCCTGCCCTGGACGG
>JAJZRA010000006.1 GCA_021847485.1 bacterium | reverse complement strand
GCCGGAGGGGGACGCCATAGTGATGCTCTGCGCCGGCTCGCGCGACTGGCCGGACGCCTATTCCGCCGCCGAGAACCTCTACCCGCATACGCTCGAGCGCGCCGCCGCCGCGGCGCTGCTGCGGAAGAGGACCGGGCTGCCCGTCATCATCTCCGGCGGGGCCCCTTTCACCGGGGCGCCCGAGGCCGAACGCGCGGCCGCCTGGCTGGAGGAGTACGGTCTGCCGCGCAAGGCGCTCATCCCCGAGACCTCGGCCCGGGACACCATCGAAAGCGCCTCCGAGGTGAAGAAACTTTGTGATGCCAAGGGCTATAAGCGGATAATACTCGTGACCTTCGCCTACCATATGCCGCGCGCCGTGCTGCTGTTCCGGCACGCCGGCTTCGCGGAGATAACCCCGTTCCCGGTGGCCCGCAGGGCCATGCCGGGCGCCCGCCGCGACCTCACGGATTACCTGCCGGGGGGGAGCCTGGAGGCCAGGGCCGCTCTCAACGAGTACCTGGCCCTGCTGGTCTATAAGCTGCGCTTTCCGGCCTAGCCCCGCCCCCCGCTGTTCCCGGGGGGCTTAAAAAAGGTAAAATATAGCCTTAACTGGACCGCGCTCCGGCCCCGTTCTTTCGCAGTCACAGGAGGAAGAGTTTGTACCACCAAGATAAGAGAATCAGGATCAACCGTTTCATCACGTCCCCGCAGGTGCGCCTCATCGATATGCACGGGACCATGCTGGGCGTAAGGCCGCTCGCCGAGGCCGTGGCGATGGCCAAGGGCGCCAACCTCGACCTGGTGGAGATCTCCCCGCAGGCCAATCCTCCCGTCTGCAAGGTGATGGACTTCAACAAGTTCCTCTACGAGAAGGAGAAGCAGGACCGCGAGAACCGCAAGAAGCAGAAGGCTGGCTCCCTCAAGGAGATCCGCCTGAACCCGCGCATCGCCAGCCACGACCTGCAGACCAAGATCAAGCACATCGAGGAGTTCCTCAAGGAGCACAACAAGGTGCGCGTGACCGTGGTGTTCCGCGGCCGCGAGAACCAGCACAAGAACCTCGGCGAGGAGATCCTGCTGTCCATCCGCGACAACCTGTCCGCGGTGGGCGTGGTGGAAGGCAAGCCGCAGCTGATGGGCAACAGGATGAGCATCATGCTCGCCCCTGCCCACGGCGGCAAGCCGGCGGCCCCCGCCGCAGGCGCCCCGAAGCCGCAGGCCCAGCCCGCGCCGCAGCCGCCCCAGGGGGCCTGACTTCCCAACGCGCCCCTGAAAGTTATATAATAACCGGACAAGAGAGATAAAACTATGCCCAAAATGAAATCCCACAGCGGAGCCAAGAAGAGATTTAAGAAGACCGCCTCCGGCAAGTTCCTGCACCGGAAGTCCGGCCTGCGCCACCTGCTGACGCCGATGTCGTCCAAGCGCGGCCGCACGCTGCGCACCGCGAAGGTGGAGGAGAAGAATTCCGCCGAAGGCCGCGTACTGAAGAAGTACCTGCCCTACGAATAAGAACAACTAAAGGAGCCGCCCCGCACGACGGGACGGAGCAGCGCCATGAGAATAAAATACAGTGTAGCTCGCAACAAACGCAAGAAGAGGATTTTAAAGCTCTCCAAGGGCTATTACGGCAACAAGGGCAACCGCCTGCGCCAGGCGACCCAGCAGGTCAAGAAGTCGCTGACCACCGCCTACATCCACCGCCGCGACAAGAAGGGCGACATCCGCCAGCTGTGGATCGTGCGCCTGAACGCGGCCGCCCGCGAGGAGGGCCTGTCCTACAGCAGGTTCATGGACGGGCTGCACAAGGCCAACATCACCCTGAACAGGAAGATGCTGTCCGAGATAGCCATCCGCGATCCCCAGTCTTTCAAGCAGTTAGCCGAGATAGCGAAAAAGGCCGCCGGCAAGCCGGCGAAATAAGGACCGCTCCGTGAACGCCACGGAATGGAAGGAGAAACTGTCCGCAATACGGGACAGTTTCTCCGCTTCTATAACCCAAAAACCCGCCGAGAACCCGGAGGCGCTGGAACTGCGCTTCCTGGGCCGCAAAGGCGAGCTGGCGCTGCTGCTGCGGGACCTGAAAGACATCCCGCTCGAAGAGCGCAAGCCGCTGGGAGCCCTCGGCAACACCGCCAAGCAGGAGTTCGAGGCCAAGCTGGCGGAGCTCAAGGGCGCCGCGCCGGCCGCCGGCCCCGCCGCCGCGCCCGGCCTGGACCTGACGCTGCCCGGGGCCCCGCTGCCCAAGGGCGGCCTGCACCCGCTCACCCACGTGATGAACCGCCTCGCCGAGGCCTTCCTGAAACTCGGTTTTACGATGGCCGACGGGCCCCTCGTCGAGGACGACTACCACAACTTCGAGGCGCTCAACTTCCCGCCTTTCCACCCCGCGCGCGACATGCAGGACACGTTCTACGTCGACGCGAAGGACCAGTCGGGCAAGTTCATGCTGCTGCGCACGCACACCTCGCCGGTGCAGGTCCGCTCGATGGAGAAGGCCGAGCCGCCGCTGCGCGTGTTCCACACCGGCCGCGTGTTCCGCTCCGAGGCGGTCGACGCGAGCCACAGCTTCGCCTTCCACCAGATCGAGGGCCTCTACGTCGACAAGGGCGTCAGCATGGCCGACCTTAAATGGACGGCGGACGCTTTCATGAAGGACCTGTTCGGCTCCGGCGTGAAGACGCGGTTCAACCCGTCGTACTTCCCGTTCGTCGAGCCCGGCGCCGAGGTGGACATGAGCTGCGTCTTCTGCAAGAGCGGCTCCGGGCGCTGCCCGGTCTGCAAGGGCACCGGCTGGCTGGAGCTGATGGGCGCCGGCATGGTGCACCCGAACGTGCTGAAGGGCTGCAATTACGACCCCGAGAAGTGGAGCGGCTTCGCTTTCGGCGGCGGCATAGAGCGCTTCGCGATGCTGCTCTACGGCATCAGCGACATGCGCATGCTCTACGAGAACGACCTGCGCGTGCTGAAACAGGTCGGTTAAGCGGGGAGTTTCGCCGGGGATACCGGGCCGGTAAAACCGGCGTCGCGCACACCGTGCGCGCGCCTGCCTGCCTCGGCCCTCGCGCTTACGCAAGCTCGGGCCTCCGGAGGCTTTTCCCGACCCGATATCCCCGTCGAAACCGCGTATCTGAAGCAAAAGAGAGAGTTCACGGCAATGAAGATACTTTATTCCTGGCTGTCCGATTTCATCGAGAACCCGCCTTCGCCCGAGGAGGCCGCGGCCAAGCTCGGCCGCATCGGCCTGAAGGTGGAGGAGCTGCACCGCACCGGCGCGGCCTTCACCGGCGTCTGCGTCGGCCGCATCGAGAAGATCGACAGGCACCCGAACGCCGACAAGCTCTCGCTCGTGGACGTCAACGACGGCAAGGGCGTGATGCGCGTGGTCTGCGGCGCCAAGAACATCGCCGTCGGCCAGCTGATCCCCTTCGCCAAGGTGGGCGCCATGCTCGCCGAGGGCGAGCTGAAGAAGGCCAGGATCCGCGGCGTGGAGAGCGAGGGCATGATCTGCTCCGCCGGGGAACTCGGCCTCGAGGGCTACGACAATTCCGGCATCCTCGTGCTGCCCGCCGACGCGCCGCTCGGCGCCGACGCGATGACCCTTTTCCCGAAGGCCGACCACGCGCTCGAGGTGGAGATGCTGCCCAACCAGGGCTACTGTCTCTCGCACTACGCGCTGGCGCGCGAACTGTGCGTCTTCTACGGGCTCAAGCTGAAGGAAGCCCCGGTCTTCCAGGGCGAGGCCCGCGGCGAGGCCGTGCCGGTGGAGATCAAGGTCCCCGACCTGTGCCCGCGCTACGGCGCCGTAGTGATGAAAGGCGTGAAAGGCGCCCGGACCCCGGAGTGGATGGCCGCGCGCCTGCGCGCGATGGGCTCCAATCCGAAGGGCAACCTCCTTATAGACGGCTCCAACTACGTTATGTACGAGCTCGGCCAGCCGACGCACTGCTTCGACGTGGCGAAGCTCGGCGGCCCGAAGATCATCGTCCGCCGCGCGCTGCCCGGCGAGATGCTCAAGACGCTGGACGGCCAGGACCTCAAGCTGGACCCGGGCATGATGGTGATCGCGGACGCGTCCCGCCCGGCCGCGCTGGCCGGCGTGATGGGCGGCGCCGACACCGCCGTTTCCGACGATACCGACATGATCCTCATCGAGTCGGCGCGCTTCCACGCCCCGACCGTGCGGCAGGCCTCCAAGACCACCGGCCTCAAGAGCGAGTCCTCCTACCGCTTCGAGCGCGGCACCGACCCCGAGCTGCCGCTGAAGGCGGCCAGGCGGCTGGCCGCCCTGATACTGGAGGCCGCGCCGGGCGCCAGGGTGGAGCAGATCTCCGACAACTGCCCGGTGAAGTACCGGCCGCCCGTGATAGAGGTGGCCCCGGCCAGGATCAACGCGATACTGGGCACCGGGATCGCCGACGGCGAGATCGAGGCCTGCCTGAAGGCCCTGCAGCCCCGCCTCAGGGACGGCAAGCCGTGGCAGTTCGAGGCCCCGTCCTACCGGCAGGACATAGAGATGATAAACGACGTGGCCGAGGAGGTCGCGCGCTACATCGGCTACGACGTGATCCCGCCGGTGACGCGCATGCCGATGCTGCCCTCGGCCGTGACGCCGCAGTGGACGGCCGCCGCCGAGCTTAAGCAGGGGCTGGCCGCGCTGGGCTTCAGCGAGGTCTATAACTACGATTTCGTCTCGGCGAAGGAACTGAAGGTCTGCGGCGCGGCGCCGGAGACCGCGCTCGAGGTTAAGAACCCGCTGTCCTCCGACTTCCAGTACCTGCGGCCGGCGCTGCTGCCGGGCCTGCTGAAGACGCTGCGCTACAACCTCAACCGCGGCCGCGAGACCGTGCTGGTCTTCGAGGCCGGCACCGCCTACGCCCGCCGCGACGGCGGCAAGGCCGAGGAGGTCTATTGCGCCGGCCTGATGTACGGGGAGTATCCCGAAGGGGGCTCGTGGCGGGGCGGCGCCGCCAAGGCCGACTTTTACCACCTTAAAGGCGTGCTGGCCCGGCTGTTCTCCGGCAAGGGCGGTTTCCGCTACGAGAAGCCCCGCAAGGCCCCGGCCTACTACCAGCCCGGGCTCTGCCTGGAGATGAAACTGGGCGGCAGCTGCGCCGGCTACCTCGGCAAGCTTTCGCGCGAGGCCGCCGCCGCGGCCGACCTCAAGGACGACGCCGTCTTCCTGTTCGAGGTCCCGCTCTCCTGCCTGGCCCAGGCCGGCAAGACCGAGTTCTGGCAGAAGGTCGTCAAGGTCAAGCCGGTCTCGCAGTTCCCGCAGAGCTGGCGGGACCTCTCGGTGGTGCTCGACGAAAAGCACGAGTGGGGGGAGCTAGAGCGCTCCTTCTCCGGCGTGCAGGACCTGGCCAGCGCGAGGCTCGTGGACGTCTACAAGGGCAAGAACATCCCGGCCGGACAGCGCAGCCTGACGGTCCGCTTCACCTTCTCCTCGATGGAGAAGACCCTGAACGACGCCGAGGTCGGCGCGCGCATGACGGCCATCCAGGACAAGCTGGCAAGGAGCTTCGGCGCGAAGCTGCGCGCCTGAGAACGCCGGGCCGGGCCGCGGCCATGCCCCGGAACGGGTGTTATGTCCCCTATCAATAAGCACAAACTCGAAGGCGTTTGTTCCAAGGAGGTCTCTTTCCGCGTGGAGGGGGGCCGCCTCAGGGACGTGAAGTTCTACCGGGGCTGCCCGGGCAACCTGACGGCGCTGGCGCTGCTGCTGGAGGGGATGCCGGTGGCGGAGGCCGCCCGCAAGCTCAAAGGCATCACCTGCGGCGACAAGCCCACCTCCTGCTCGGACCAGCTGGCGCGGGTGCTGGAGAGGCTGGCCAAGGCCGGCTGAGCTTTTCGAACCGAAGAGAAAGGCCGGGAGCGCTCCCGGCCTTTTTTATTCTCGCCGGTATTGCGGCGCCTTGCCGCGGCGGCCGGCATTTGTTATAAGATACTTGCCGCGAGGGGGCGGCCTGCCATGAAAACACGCAAGATCTCCGCCGTACTGGAAGGCGACTGGGTGCTGGAGGGCGCCGGCGTCAAGCTCAGGCGCATCTTCGGTTTCGGCGATACGGAGCTGACCGATCCTTTCCTGCTGCTGGATAACTTCGGCTCCTCCAATCCCGCCGACTACATCGCCGGCTTCCCGTGGCATCCGCACCGCGGCATCGAGACGGTCACCTACATGCTGGAAGGCGTGGTGGAGCACGGCGACTCGCTGGGCAATTCCGGCGTCATCCGCGGCGGCCAGGTGCAGTGGATGACCGCGGGCTCCGGCATAGTGCACCAGGAAATGCCGCAGGCCTACGAGGGGACCATGCGCGGCTTCCAGCTCTGGACCAACCTGCCCCGCAGGCACAAGATGACCAGCCCGCGCTATCGCGACATCCGGGCGGAAAGCATCCCCGAGGTAAAGGGCCCCGGCTACAGCGCCAGGGTGATCTGCGGGGAGTTCGGCGGGGCGAAGGGGCCGGCCGAGGAGATAATAATAGACCCGTGGTTCCTGGACGTCAAGGCGGAAGCCGGCGCCGGCTTCGAGCTGGATACCCGCCCGGGCGATAACGTGATCTGCTGCGTTTTCGAGGGGAAAGGCCGCTTCGGCGGCGGAGAGGAGCTGGGGCCCGGCCGGGCCGCGGTGCTTGGACCGGGGGAGAAGCTGGCCTGTTCCGCTTCGCCCGCGGGACTTCGCTTCATGCTGATGGCCGGGAAGCCGCTGAAGGAACCCGTAGCCTGGCGCGGCCCCATCGTGATGAACACCGAGGCCGAGCTGAAGCTGGCCTTCGACGAGTACCGCGAAGGCACCTTCATCAGGAAATAGGCCGGGCCGCTACCTGCTGTCGGCCAGGCCGTCGTAGACCCAGCCCACGTCGGTCTTGGTCAGCAGCATCGCCCCCTTTATCAGCTCGCGCCGGCCCGCCTTGGGTCCGCTGCCCAGCCGGGACGCCAGGTAGGCGGCCTTCCCGACGTAGGCCTGCATGTCGCCGCCGCGGGCGCGCGCGGATTCCTCCAGCGTAAGCCATTTGACCTCGCTTTCGAACTTGACGACCAGGCCGCGGCCGCCCGGCAGCTGCCTGTCGTAACTGCCGGTCTCCGTGAACCGCAGCACCTCGGCTACGGGCTCCAGGTCCTTCCTCAGGCCGTTCTCCGCGGCGGAAGCCGCCGGGGCCTTGGTGTCGCAGGCGCCAAGGCACGCGAAGGCGGCCAAGGCCGCCGCTATGAGCGCTGTCTTCATTTTTCGTATCCCCCTAACCTGGGGATAAGATAATATTTTTCCGGGCGCCGCCGCAAATGGAAAGGCCCCGCGGGGGCGGGGCCTTTCCGTACCGGAGCGGTCCGTCAGAAGGCTATCTTCGCGGCGAGCTCCTCGGAGGCGGGCGGCACCTCGTCCACCCGGATGCCCACGCTGTCGCCGAAGGACCTGGCGGCGCCGGTCTCGGGAATGTACTTGCGCAGCACCGAGATCTTGGTGACGGCCTCGCCCTTGCCCTCGTTCTGGCCGATCTTGAGCTGGGCCTTGCAGCCGGCCGCGGTGTCCACGAAGTCGGTGCCGCCGCGCACCAGGATGCCCTCGATCTTCCGCGTGCGGGCGTTGAAGACCGCGGAGCCGGAGTTGCCGCCGAAGGTGTCGAGGTCGGTCAGGAAGAAGGCCTTGGGCTCGGTGTTGCGCACCGAGGCGTTGCCCGCCACCTTGACCGGCAGGCCCACGGGGTGGCCGATGACGAAGATGCGGTCGCCGACCTTGAGGTCGTTGGAGCGGTCCACGGCCAGCGGCCTGCGGCCCTCCACCTTGCGGTCGAGCTGGACCAGAGCGTAGTCGGGGCCGGGCTGCTTGCCGAGCAGGGCGCCGATGATGACGATGCCGGTGTTGACGAGGCCGTCGGCCTGGCGGTCGAGGTCGCGCTTGATGATGCGCTTGCAGGTATAGACGTCCTTGGCGGGGACCGAGGTGCGGGCCGCGCCGCCGTCGCTGTCGATGTTGTAGCCGAAGACGAAGCGGGCGTCGGCGCAGGACTTATCGTCGGTTATGCAGTGGCCGGCGGTCATGATGATGTCGTCGCCCACCAGCGTGCCGGAGCAGAAAGCGCCTATCGGCTGCTCCCTGAACTTCTCGCCGGGGCAGAGGTTGAGGGCGTCGCCGAAGCCTATGGTGCGCAGCTTGTATTCGCCGTTCTCGAGGGTCACCTGCTTGGAGGGCCAGAGGGAGACCACGGAGTCGGCCAGGGAGCGCATGGCCGGGGAGGCCTCGAAATAGTCCAGCCGGTCGTCGTCTCCGTAGATGCTCTTCTGGGCGGCGCCGGCCAGCTGCGGCAGCAGTACCGCCGCGGCGGCGAGTAAGGATAAAGTCCTGGTCATTATCTTCATGGGTCCTCCTGTCTTCCGTATATATTATTCCTTCTTAAAAAGGGCGGCACAAAGGTCCTAGGTCCCCCGATTCCGCGGCCGGAGGGCCCCCTCGGGCCTGGGCCCTCGGTACCGAAAAATTCCTATAAATTTTCTAGATTCTGTATAATTGGGATATGCACAACCGCATCAAGCGCCTGGAAGAGCTGGTGGACGGCGCTTCGGAGCTGATAGCGCGGCTGAAAGAGGAGAACGAGGTCCTCAAGGGGCAGGTAAAGCTGCTGGAAGCCGCGCGCGCCAAGGCCGCCTCCGGCACGGCGGCCGCCAGGGAGCTCGCCGATTTCAAGGCCAGGGTCCGCAGGCGCCTGGAGCGCATCTGCGACAGGATCGAGAAGGTCAACGACCTGCAGCCCGGCCTGTTCGAGGACGGGGAGGAGTAGGGGGTATGGCTAACGAATTCGAGGCCAGGGTCCGCGGCCGCCTGATAAAGTTCCCGGCGGTGGACGGCCTGACCGAGCTGGAGCTGAACGGCATCGTCAACCTGATAGAGGAGAAGATAAAGCACATCGAGGAGAGCCTCAACGTCGTGGACACCTCCAAGCTGGCCATCCTCGCCGCCTACGATTTCGCCGTGGAACTGCACAACCTCAAGCAGCGCTCCGAGACCAACCGCGAGGCCGACGGCCGCAAGGTAGAGGAAATGGTGGCGAAACTCGCGAAAACCCTGGGCGAGAAATAACTTTCTGGGGTCAGGTCTTGATTCTTGACATCGGGACCGGATCTTGGTGAAAATGAAGTGAACTTATGGATGTCAAGAATCAAGACCTGACCCCATTATTCGATGAGAAGCCGGAGGCGGGGGGCGGGGCGGCTTACCAGCCGCTGGCCGCGCGCCTGGCGCCCAGGGAGCTCGGCGAGTTCTCGGGCCAGGAGGACATACTCGGCGAGGGCAAGCTGCTGCGCCGCGCCATCGAGGCCGACACGCTCAAGTCCGCCGTGTTCTACGGCCCGCCCGGCTGCGGCAAGACGGCGCTCGCGCGCTACGTGGCCGGCCGCGCCAACGCCAAGGTGTTCGAGCTGAACGCCGTGCTGGCCGGCGTGCCGGACCTCAGGAAGATAATTGAATACTCCAAGGGCCTGGGCTCCGGCCTGGCCGCCCGCCAGCGCGTGCTGCTGGTCCTCGACGAGATACATCATTTCAACCGCACGCAGCAGGACGTGCTGCTGCCCAGCGTGGAGAAGGGCGAGATCATCCTGATAGGGATGACCACCGAGAACCCTTTCTTCTACATCAACCAGGCGCTGCTGTCGCGCTTCATCGTGGTGGAGTTCAAGCCGCTCAAGGCCGGGCACCTCTCCGACATCTTCGACCGGGCCGTCACCCACCCCGAGGGCCTCGCGAACCTGAAACCCGAGTTCACGCCCGGCGCCAAGAAATACCTGATCGACAACTGCTCGGGCGACGCCCGCCGGCTCTTGAACGCGGTGGAACTGGCCGCCGTTACCACCAAGCCCGGCGCGGACGGCGTGCGCCGCATAGACGAGGCCGTGGCCCGCGAGAGCATCCAGCGCAGGAGCCTCCGCTACGACCGCAGCTCGGACGAGCATTACGACCATATCTCCGCTTTCATCAAGAGCATGCGCGGCTCCGACCCGGACGCCGCGGTGTACTGGCTGGCCAAGATGCTCGAGGCCGGCGAGGACCCGCGCTTCGTCGCGCGGCGCATCCTTATCTGCGCCAGCGAGGACGTCGGCAACGCCAACCCGATGGCCCTGGTGCTGGCGCAGAGCGCCTTCAATTCCGCCGAGGTGCTGGGCATGCCGGAGGCGCGCATAATCCTCGCGCAGGCGGCCATCTACGTGGCCTGTTCGCCCAAGTCCAACGCTTCCTACATGGCCGTGAACGCGGCCCAGCAGGAAGTGAAGAACGGCGTGGAGCGCGAAGTCCCCATGCACCTGCGCGACGCCAGCAAGGACGGCGAGGCGCTGGGCCACGGCAAGGGCTACAAGTATCCCCACGATTTCGAAGGGCATTACGTGAAGCAGCAGTATATGCCGGACCCGGCGCGCTTCTACGAGCCCACGGACCAGGGCTTCGAGATAGAGATCGGCAAGCGCTTGAAGCGCCTGCGGGGGGACCGCACTGAGGAGCATAGCTCTTGATGCGGCACAGCCATAGGCCAGAGAAATGACCTCCCCCAAGGTTTATACCGTAAGCGAGCTCAGCCAGGGCATCAAGTACCTGCTCGAGACCAATTTCCGCGAGCTGTGGGTGGAGGGCGAGATCTCGGGCCTCAAGGTCTCGTCGCTCGGCCACACCTACTTCGACCTGAAGGACGCGACGTCCAACATCTCCGGCGTGATGTTCCGCGGTTTCGCGCAGGGGCTCAAGTTCGAGCTGGCCAACGGCCTGCTGGTGCGCGTGCGCGGCAACATCACGACGTACGACAAGCAGAGCAAGTACCAGCTGATGGCCAAGGCCATAGAGCCGGCCGGCATCGGCCCGCTGCAGCTGGCCTTCGAGCAGCTCAAGAAAAAGCTCGCCGCCGAGGGCCTGTTCGACCCGTCGAGGAAGCGCCCTATCCCCGCGCTGCCGCAGAAGATAGGCGTGGTCACCTCTCCTACCGGCGCCGCCATACGCGACATCCTTTCCATTTTAAAGCGCCGCTACGCCAACATGCACATCATCATCGCCCCGGTGAAGGTGCAGGGCCCCGGCTCCGCCGAGGAGATCGCCAACGCCGTCATAGACCTTAACGAGAACTTCCCGGATATCGACGTGCTGCTCGTGGGCCGCGGCGGCGGGTCCATGGAGGACCTGTGGTCCTTCAACGAGGAGATAGTGGCCCGCGCGATAGCCAACTCCGGGATCCCCGTCATCTCCTGCGTAGGCCACGAGACCGATTTTACGATAGCCGACTTCGTCGCTGACCTGCGGGCGCCGACGCCCAGCGCCGCGGCCGAGCTGGTGGTCAAGAGCAAGGTGGAACTCGCCGCGCACATAGCGCAGCTAGAGAAGCGGCTGCTGCAGAGCCTGCGCATCTACTACGAGAACCTCTACGGCAGGTTCCTGCGCCTGGCCCGCAGCCGCATGCTTACCAACCCGCTCTCGCTGCTCGAGCGGCCGACCAGGCGGCTCGACGACGCGGTGGAGAGCCTGTTCGCCGCTTCCGCGGAACGCGCGCGCCGGGCGGGGGAGCGCCTGAACCTGCAGTCGGCCAAGCTCAACGCGCTGAGCCCGCTGTTCCCTCTCAAGAAAGGCTACGCGGTGGTGAAGGACGCCAGAGGCAAGGCCGTAAAGACGGCCGCCTCGCTCGCCCCCGGCGACAGGCTGAGCCTGCAGTTCGCGGAAGGGCGCGCCGAGGCGGAAGTGATAGGCGGAGGCGCGGCCGACAGGCCCCGCCGGCCGGCCGGGAAGACCGAAAAGGGCGGCCAGGGGCCGCAACAGGAGACTTTATGGTGACCAAAAAAGCGAACGGCGGTTTCGAGGAGAAGCTCGGTAAGCTCGAGGAGATAGTGGCGAAGCTCGAGGACGAGGCGACCCCCATCGAGGAGTCGCTGACCCTCTTCGAGGAGGGCGTCGCCATCTCCAAGGAGCTCTCCGTGAAGCTCGAGGAAGTTAAGCGCAAGATCGAGGTGCTCAAGAAGGACGCCGAGGGCAAGCTGAAGCTCGAGGAGTTCGAGGACGAGGACCGCGGGAAGTAAGCTGGTCCGGCGCCGGGGGGCCGGGGGGACATGACCTTTTCAGACCTTTCTATCAGGCGGCCGGTCTTCGCCTGGATGATCATGGCGGGCCTGCTGGTCTTCGGCTGGCTCGGCTTCCGTTCGATGGGCATCAGCCTGCTGCCCGACGTGGACTTCCCCGTGGTCACCGCCACCATCACGCTGGAGAACGCCGCGCCCGAGGTCATCGAGACCCAGGTCACCGACATCGTCGAGGACGCGGTCATGGGCATCGAGGGCCTCAAGGAGGTCTCCTCGGTCTCCACGGACGGCCAGTCCACCGTGACGATGGAGTTCCACCTGGGGCGCGACATAGATACGGCGCTGCAGGAAGCCCAGACCAGGATAGCGCAGGCCCAGCGCAACCTGCCCAAGGACATAGACCCGCCGGTCGTCACCAAGACCAATCCCGAGGACCAGCCGATAATGTGGATAGCCCTCTCGGGCACCAGGCCGCTGAAGGACCTGATGTCCTACACCGACGGCTATCTCAAGGACCGCTTCACCACCATCTCCGGGGTGGGGGATATCTTCCTCGGCGGCTACGTGGACCCGAACCTGCGGGTCTGGCTGGACGAGGGCAAGATGCGCCGCGACCAGCTGACCGTAGAGGACGTGATCAACGCCGTCCAGACGCAGCACCTGGAGCTGCCGGCCGGCGACATCGACACCGGGCCCAGGGACATCAACGTGCGCGTGATGGGCGAGGCCGCCACCCCGGCGGAGTTCGCCAGGATCGCCATCCAGAGCCGCTCCGGCCTGCCGATCTGGAAGCGCTTCACGATAGGCGACGTCGGCACCGTGGAGGACGGCCTGGACGACGTGCGCCGCATCTCCAGGACGGACGGCAGGCAGGCGGTGGGCATAGGCATCCGCAAGCAGCGCGGCGCCAACGCCGTGGCCACGGCCCTGCTGGTCCGCGCCCGGGTGGCCGAGCTGCAGAAGACCCTGCCTCCGGGCATGACGCTCACGATCGTCAACGATTCCACGCGCTTCATCGAGCAGGCCGCCCGCGAGCTGGACTTCACGCTGCTGCTGTCGGTGCTGCTGACCTCGGCCGTCTGCTGGCTGTTCCTCGGCTCCTGGTCGTCCACGCTCAACGTGCTGCTGGCCATCCCCACGTCCATCGTGGGCGCGTTCCTGGTCCTGTACTTCATGGGTTTCACGCTCAACACGTTCACGCTGCTGGGCCTGTCGCTGGCCATAGGCATCGTGGTCGACGACGCGATCATGATGCTGGAGAACATCATCCGCTACAACGAGAAGGGGTACGGCCGGATAACGGCCGCCATCATCGGCGCGCGGGAGATAACCTTCCCGGCGGTGGCCTCCTCCGCGGCCATCCTCGCCATCTTCCTGCCGGTGGTCTTCATGAAAGGCATCGTCGGCCGGTTCTTCTACCAGTTCGGCGTCACGATGGCGGCCGCCGTCGCGCTGTCGCTGCTGGAGGCCGTGACGCTGACGCCGATGCGCTGCTCCGAGTTCGTCGACGCCGAGCGCACGCTCTGGATCGCCAGGGCGATGGACCGGCTGATGGAGAAGGTCAGGGCCCTCTACCTGCGCGCGCTGCGCCCGGCGCTGGAGAACCGCTGGAAAGTGCTCGGCGGCGCGGCGCTCGTCTTCGCGGGCTCGCTGGCGCTGCTGCCGCTGATCCCTAAGGAGTTCGTGCCGCCGCAGGACCAGAGCCAGTTCCTGGTGCGCATGGAGACGCCGATCGGCTCGTCCATAGAGTTCACCGACGCCGTCGTGAAGAAGGCCGAGGCCTGGTGCATGGCGCAGCCGGACGTGGCCACCTATTTCTCCGCCGTGGGCGGCTTCGGCGGCGGGCAGATCAACTCGGCGATGATGTTCGTCACGCTGAAGCCGCCTTCCGAGCGCCGGCCGCTGGTCCCGGGGGGGCGGCGCCCGACGCAGCGGCAGTTCATGGCCGCCGCCCGCGCGGCCTTCAACGCCATCCCCGGCATGCAGCGCGCCGTGATGCAGGACCTGTCGCTCTCCGGCTTCACCGCGCAGCGCGGCTTCCCGGTGGAGTTCACGGTCCGCGGTCCGGACTGGGACAAGCTGGGCGCTCTCAGCGGCAGCCTCATGGACGCGATGAAGGCCTCCGGCAAGATGACCGACGTGGACACCGACTACCTGACCGGCATGCCGGAGCTGCGCATCGTCCCCGACAGGGCGAAGGCCGCCGCGCGCGGCGTCAGCGTGGCGGCGATAGCCGACGCGGTGAACGCCATGATAGGCGGCGTGCGCGTCGGCAAGTACACCAAGGGCGGCAAGCGCTACGACATCCGCGTGCGGCTGACCGGCAGGGACCGCGCGCGGCCTGCGGACGTGGACCGGATCTGGGTGCGCAACGACGCCGGGGAGGTCGTCCCGCTGCGCGAGGTGGTGACGATGACGGAGAAGCCGGCGCTGCTCTCCATCTCGCGGCGCAACCGCGAGCGCGCGATCAGCATCTTCGCCAATCCGGCGCAGGGGGTCTCGCAGGCCGAGGCGCTCGCCGAGGTGCGGCGCATAGCGGCCGGCGTGCTGCCTCCCGGCTACCGGCTGGTCTTCTCGGGCGGGTCCGAGACCTTCCAGGAATCCTTCCGCAGCCTGCTGTTCGCGCTGGTGCTGGGCATCTTCGTGGCCTATATGGTGCTGGCCTCGCAGTTCAACAGCTTCGTCCATCCTTTCACCGTGCTGCTCGCGCTGCCTTTCAGCGTGACCGGCGCGTTCCTCGCGCTGCTCGCGGGCGGGCAGTCGCTCAACATCTACAGCATGATAGGCATCATCCTGCTGATGGGCATAGTGAAGAAGAACTCCATCCTGCTGGTCGACTTCGCCAACTCCAGGCGGAAAGCCGGCATGGCGCCGCGGGAGGCCCTGCTGGACGCCTGCCCGGTG
The DNA here is from genome assembly GCA_021847485.1 of bacterium. Lineage (GTDB taxonomy): Bacteria > Elusimicrobiota > Elusimicrobia > Elusimicrobiales > UBA9959 > UBA9959. The sequence continues at coordinate 42,337 of JAJZRA010000006.1, read as the reverse complement.
CGCCTGCGGCCCATCCTGATGACCTCGTTCGCCACCGTCGCCGCGGCGGTCCCGCCGGCGCTGGGTCTGGGGCCCGGCGCGGAGACGCGCGTGCCGATGGCGCTGGTCGTGATCGGCGGCGTCCTGTTCTCCACGCTGCTGACGCTGCTGGTGGTGCCCTGCGCCTACAGCCTGCTGGCCGGCCTGGAGCGGCGCGGCCGCGACGCGGAGATAGATAAGGCCTTCCGCGCGGCCGACGGCGCGGCCCCTCCCGGCTCCCCGGCCGCTTGACCGGGAGCCTATTGCATTCCCGGCAGAATTTTGTAGTATGGGGTTGGGGGGACAGCGATGTCCCAAAGACTAAGGTAAGGCACCCGGCACCGCGCCCAGCAGGCGCGGCGGCCTCGTCGCCTTAACAGGGGGAATGATGAACAAGAACATGAGGGTAAGCACTCTGGCGAGACACGCCTATACGCACGCCTACACGGACTACCTGCGCAGCGGGGACCTGGAGGAGGCCACGCGGCAGGTGGCTCACCAGATCTACCTTAACCGCGGCAACAGGCCCGGCACGCAGCAGGGCGACTGGGAGGAGGCCGAGCGCATCACGCGGGAATGGCCGCAGACGATAACGGACGCCTCCCAGGCGCATCTGTTCGACAAGGCGCTCGCCAAGACCAGGCACTGGCTCAAGGAGATAGAACTGGAGCTGGGGATGAGCAACCCGAACGACGCGTACCGCGCGCTGCGGGCCGTCCTGCACGCCGTACGCGACAGGCTGCCGGTGCGCGAGGGCGCCGAGTTCGCCGCGCAGCTGCCCATAATGATCCTCGGCCTCTACTACAGCGGCTGGACGCCTATGGACAAGCCGCTGAAGATGAAGACGATGGACGAGTTCCTCGACCACGTCGGGGAGCAGCTGCCGCCCGGCATGGACCCGCTGCGCGTCACGCGGGGCGTCATCCGGGTGCTGGAGCACCACGTCTCCGCGGGGGAGATCAAGGACGTGCGCCGGAACTTCCCCGAGAAGCTGCGCGAGCTCTGGGAGGAGACCGCCCGGGCCAGCTAGGCGCGCCGCGCCTCGACGGGAGGGCCCTTTATGGGAGGGCCCTCCCGCTTTTTTGTAACATATCGGTATGAAGACGCGCCTGGACGTGGCCTGCGTGGAGCGCGGCCTTTTCGAGACCCGCGAGAAGGCCCTGCGCGCGATCATGGCCGGGCTGGTCACCGTCAACGGCCGGCCGGCCGACAAGGCCGGCCAGCCGGTGAAGGACGACGACGAGCTGGCGCTGGTCCGCGACGAGTGCCCCTACGTCTCGCGCGGCGGGCTGAAGCTCAAGGGGGCGCTGGACGCTTTCGGCGTGGCGGCTAAGGGGCGCGTCTGCCTGGACGTCGGCGTGGCCACCGGCGGCTTCACCGACTGCTTCCTGCAGGCCGGCGCGGCCCGGGTCTACGCCGTGGACGTGGGCGAGGGCCAGATCCACGAGCGGATCAAGAGCGACCCGCGCGTCGTCTTCATGCCGCGCACCAACGCGCGCTTTCTAAAGCCGGACGCCTTCCCGGAAAAGCCGGACCTCTGCGCGATAGACGTCTCTTTCATCTCGCTCAAGCTGATCCTGGGCCCGGTGGCGGACGCGCTGGCCCCGGGCGGCGAGATCCTCGCGCTGGTGAAGCCCCAGTTCGAGCTGCAGCCGCAGGACCTGCGGCGCGGCATCGTCAAGGACGAGGAGACCCGCCTGAAGGTGATGGACGGAATGAGGGCTTTCCTCGCGGAGAGCCTGCCCGGCGTGACCGAGCTGGGGCTCGCGGATTCCCCTATAAAGGGGGCCAAGGGGAACCTGGAGTTCCTGTGGCATCTCAAAAAAAGTGGAAAATAGGAATTTAACTCCCGCCTGCGTGGTCTGGGAGCTGACCCTGGCCTGCAACCTCAAGTGCCTGCACTGCGGCTCCACCGCCGGCGGCCGGCGCGCGGCCGAGCTGTCCCCGGAGGAGGCGCTGGCGCTCTGCGCCGACTTCGCGCGGGCCGGCGTGCGCGGCGTGGCGCTGATGGGGGGCGAACCGCTGTTGCGGAAGGATTTCTTCGCTATCGCGTCCCGGGTGCGGGAGCTCGGCATGGAGCTCTCGGTCATCACCAACGGCACCGTGGGCGGGGAGGACGTCTTCGCCCGCCTGAAAGCCCTCTCGCCTCGGGCCGTGGCCGTAAGCCTCGACGCGGCCGACCCCGGCCTGCACGACCGGATCCGCGGCGTGCCCGGCGCTTTCGCCAAGGCCTCCGCCTTCATAGCGCGCTGCCTGGAAGAGGGCCTGCCGGTCAGCGTCATCACCACCGTCCACCGGCTGAATATAAAGGAACTGCCGGCCCTGAGGGACCTGCTGAAGGGGCGGGGCATCGCCTGGCAGGTGCAGACGGCGGGCGCGGAGGGAGGGCGCTTCTCGCGCGGCCTGCTGCTCGACAAGGAGGAGTTCTATTCCGTCGGCCTTTTCGTCGAAGCCTGCCGCAGGGAGTACCCCCCGGAGGTCCTGCCGGTGATAGGCGCCCACGACCTGGGCTACCATTCGCTGCTGCTCAAGAACGTTTCGCTCTACGAAAAGTGGGAAGGCTGCCAGGCCGGCGTCTCGGTGGCCGGGGTCAGGAGCGACGGCGGCGTGCTGGGCTGCCTCGCCATCAACGACGAGGCGTTCGTGGAAGGGAACGTGCGGGAGCGCGCCTTCGCCGCCATCTGGAACGACCCGGCCGCCTTCCGCTACGCCCGGGCCTTCACGCCGGACCAGGCCGGCCCGGAATGCGCCGCCTGCGAGCACGTTTCCGCGTGCGGCGGCGGCTGCAGCGAGATGTCGCTGATGAAGACCGGCCGCCTGCACAACGATCCCTACTGCTTCCGCAGCGTCGAGCGGGAGCTGTTCAGGGAGGAACTGGCCTCCCCGTTCGGCCGGCTGCGGCTGAGGCTGGCGGGGCTCGGCGTCCCGCGCGGGCTGGGCCGCCTGGGCCGGATCTTCTCCGGCAGGCGCGGCTGATTTTTCATAGAATATCCCTATGCTGATAGTGGCGGGCTCCAAAGCTTACGAAGAAGCCGAGTGGCTGCTCGCCAACGGCGCGGCCGAGGTCTACTGCGGCGTGCCCGGCCTGCCCAACCACCGCGACGAGGACCAGTGCCTGAAGGACGACGCCGAGTTCGTGCGCATCGCCCTCATGGCCCGCGCCCGGGGCAAACGCGCGCTGCTGGCGGTCAACGAAGCCTGCTTCGAGGACAGCTACCCGTCCGTGGCCGCCCGCGTGAAGGCCATCCTGAAGGCCTGCCGGGTGCCGGTCATCATCCGCGAGCTGCCGCTGCTGCACTACCTGCGCGCGCGCGGCGTGAAGGCCGACTTCATAATAAGCAGCCTGTCGCTCGTCTTCAATTCCCGCGCGCTGGACTATTACCGGGGGCTGGGCGTGAAGCGCGTGATCCTGCCCTTCCACCTGCAGCCTTCCGAGGCCGGGCGCCTGGTGAACAACCGTTACGGCATGGAGACCGAGGCCTTCTTCCACGCCGACTTCTGCTGTCCCAACATGGACCCGGCCTGCCGGCTGGACGGCTGGCTGAAGGCCTTCCAGGTCTGCCGCTTCCCGTACACCTGCGGCGGGCGGCCGCACCGCATGCCCGAGGCCGACGTGCCGCAGAAGCTGGACCAGGTCTACGACACCTTCCACGCCGGGGTGAAATACCTCAAGATCATCCGCGTGAACGATTTCAGGGACCAGCAGGAAGTGCTTAAGGAGGCCCGGGTCATGCTGGCCCTGCTGGAGAAGGGCGTCTCCCGCGGGGAGTTCCGCAAGCTCGGGGAGAAGCTCTATTTCTCGGTGAGCCGCCACGGCGGGAGGACCGGCGGATGACCGCGGAGAAGGCGCTGCAGCTGTCCGCCCCGGCCTTCCGGGCCGCGCCCGCGCGGGCGCGCCGGGGCCTGGACCTGCTCTACCTCGGCGACGAGTTCTGCCAGAACCTCGTGCCGTCCCCCGACGATTTCGCCTGCGCCGTGGACGCTTTCGGCGGCCGCGTGGTCCTGGTGACGCCGCTGCTGACCGACGCCGCCTTCGACTCGGTGGAGGAGATAGTCGAAGCCCACGCCTCGCCCCGCCGGCCGCTGGAGCTGGTCGTCAACGACCTCGGCCTGCTGCACGCGGCCCGCGCCCGCTGGGCCCGGAGCGTGCGCCCTTCGCTGGGGCGCGTCTTCATGCACCGGGTCAAGGTGATGCCCCGCGGTTTCGCCCGCGGCTTCCTGAAGGAGCACGGCGTGCGCCGCGTTGAGCTCGACGACCCCGCGCTGCTGCCGCGTTTCGAGGGCTTCGGCCTGAAGTATTCTTTCCACACCCCTTTCCGCTATCTTTCGGTCACGCGCTTCTGCCCTTGGGAGCGGCGCTGGCAGGGGCCCTGCGGCTACGCCTGCCTGGGCGCCGTCAGGAAGCTCGAGCACCCGCGCCTGCCGGCCCCGCTGCTGCTCAAGGGGCAGGCCTACGGCGTCAGGACCGGCCGGCCGCCCCGCCACCCGGCGATAGACCGGCTGGTCGGCGAGCCGCTGCCCGCCCCGGAGGCCGCGTGAAGACGGTAGTCGGCGTTAAGACCTACCGCGAGGCCGAGACGATGCTGCGCCTCGGGGCCGACGAACTCTACGGCGGCCTCGCCGCGGTGCCCAACCACCGCCTGCCGGCGCAGTCCTTCCAGACCATGGACGAGCTCAAGGCGGCCGTGGTCCTCGCCGCCGGGATGGGCCGCCGCTTCTCGCTGCTCGTCAACCAGCCTTCCTTCGGGGCCAGGGCCCGCAGGACGCTTTCCGCCGCCGAGGAACTGGACGAGGCCGGCCTGGGCGCCTGCATCGTGCGCGAGACCCCGATGCTGGAGGCCCTCTGCGGCCTCGGCCTTAAGGCCCGGCTGACGGTCAGCAGCCTGGCGCTCTGCTTCAACCTGCCGGCGATGAAGCGCTACCGCGAGCTGGGCGCGTCGCGCGTGGTGCTGCCTTTCCACCTGCTGCCTTCCGAGGCCGCGCCGCTGATAGCCAACCCCTACGGTCTCGAGACGGAGGTTTTCTTCCACGCCGATTTCTGCTGCGCCAACGTGGACCCGGCCTGCCGCCTGTGGAACCTGACGCACAGGGACCAGACCTGCCGGTTCCCCTACAGGGGTCCCGGCGGCCGCTACCGCATGCCGGAGGCCCCGGCGCGGGAGAAGATGCGCGCGGTGCACGGCTTCCACCACAGCGGCGCGCAGTACCTCAAGATCATCCGCATGAACGATTTCTCCGAGGAACTCGAGGTCTTCAAATTCGCCAGGATCATGACGAAGCTGCTGGAGAAGGTCCGCGACCGGGAGGAGTTCGCCAGGCTGGGGGAACAGCTCTATTTCACGGTGTCGCGGCACGCGAGGAACGCATGGAAAAGGCGTTAGCCCTGGAGACCTGTTCGCCGGAGGCCGTCGGCGCGCTGCCGCGCGGGCTGAGCGCCGTCGTGGCCGGCTCTGAATTCTGCGCCAACCTGCTGCCGTCCCCGGCTGAGGCGGCCGCGCTGAGGCGGGCCTTCAAAGGCAGGATAACGCTCGCCACCGGGCTGCTCACCGAAGCGGCCCTCGGCCGGGTGAAGAAGCTGCTGCCCGTCCTCTCCCGCGGCGGCGGGCTGGAGGTGATCGCCAATGACCTGGGCCTGCTGGAGACGCTGCGCCGCCGCCGCGGGATAAAGGTCTCCTGCGGGCGCATCCTGGCGCACCGCGTGAAGATCATGCCGGAGGACTACGCGCGCGGCTTCCTGGCCAGGTACCGGATCTCCGGCTTCGAGGTGGACGACGCGGCCGTTATCGGCCGGCTCGAGCCTTACGGGCTGCCCCTCTCCTGGCATTACCCGTTCCGCTACGCCACCGTCACGCGCTTCTGCCCGTGGGAGAACAGGTGGGCGGAGAGCTGCGGGCGCTCCTGCCTGGGGCGGGCCCGCCGCTTCGTCAGCCCGCGCGTGCCGAAGCCGCTGTGGCTGCGCGGCTGCGCCTATTTCGTAAAAGGGCAGGGGCCGCGCGGGGCGGCAGCCCGCAACGTCTTCACTCCGCCGGCGGCGAAGAATGAAGTATAAACTGAACCTCGGCTGCGGCTACGAGCGCCTCGACGGCTGGCTCAACCTGGACGCCGCCCCCGATTCGGCCGCGGACCGGCTGATGCCAGCCCACGACCTGGACTTCCCGGCCGGCTCCGTCTCCGAGGCGCGCGCGGCGCACCTGATAGAGCACCTCGGCTTCTTCAAGGCCAAGTATTTCCTGTCCGAATGCCGCCGCGTGCTGGCGCCGGGCGGCGCCCTGCTGCTGGAGACCCCGCATATCGAGCGGACCTTCGAGATCTTCCTCGCCGGGGACGCCGCGGCGCGCGAGGCCGCCCTCGGCTGGGTCTACGGCTCGGAAACGCCGGGGATGGGCCACGTCTACTGCTTCCCCAAGGACCTGCTGCTCGAACTGCTCGACGAGGCCGGCTTCGACGCGGCCCCGCCGGAGGAGTTCCTCTGCCAGCCGCACCGGCCGGCGCTGCGCGTGCGGGCCGTCAGGCGCGAAGGGGAGCGGGCCGCGCTGGCCTGCGCCTTCAGGCGGCGCCTGCTCGACGAGGGGCTGGCCGTGCCGGCCGACGAGCTCTGCGCCGCCGGCCTGGAACGGACCGTAAGGACGCTCACCGGCGCGGCGGGCGCCCCGGCCGCCGCGCTGGAGGAGGCGCTGGTCAGCGCCCCGGCCGCCCTGGCCTGGTTCGCGCTGGAGCAGGAGAACGAAGAACGCCCTTCTCCGGAGGCGGCCGCCTGCGCGCGGCTGGTCTCGTGGCGGCTGCAGGGCCGGCTGGCCGCCGCTTACGCGGCCGGGCTGGAGCGCGGCGCGGGGCGCGACGAGGCCTTCGCCGCCGCCCTGGCCGCAGGCCGCGCCCTGACCGCGGCCGCGCTGGCCGGCGCCGCCGAGCCGCCCGGCCCGGGGCCGGCCGAAGGCGCGCCGGAGGTCTTTACGGCCGCCACCGCGCTGGCCTGGTCGCTGCGGGCCGCGGCCCTGCGGGCCCGCGGCGCCTGAGGCCATTTGCCACGACGGGGGGAAATATTATAATCTTTAGGCGTTGGGCAGGGGCGGACCGCGGTCCGTCCCTTTTTTGAAGATTTCGGTATTTAGCCGGCCGCCGCTTAAGGCGGCCGGAAATCATAGGAGAAACCAAGAAATGAAGAAGATAGTACTGTTCGCGCTGCCCGTCGTCGCCCTGACCTTCGCCGTCGCCTGCAAGAAGCAGGAGGCCGCCGCCCCTGCCGCCACCGAGCAGGTCGCCGGCACCGCCGTCGAGACCGCCGCCCCGGCCGCTACCCCGGCCGCCACCCCGGCCCCGGCCACCGAGAAGAAGGGCAAGTAAGCCTTCCTCGCATAACGGCCGGCGCCCGCTCATACGGGCGCCGGTCTTTTTTTCTCCGCCGAAATTGTCTAGAATTTCCAGGTAGCGAGGGGAGGAGCCATGAAAAAACTTTACGAGCTCGGGACCAAGGCCGGCCTGAACAGGCCGGAGGTCAACAGGATCGCCAGGTTCGGCGTGCTGGGACTGCTGGCTTTCGGCCTGGCCTCGCTGGCGGCCTGCTTCAGGTCCCAGAAGGCGGCCGAGACGCAGCCCAAGCCCCAGACCCTGCAGGATATCGCCAATTCCGTTAACACCAGCACCGCCCCGGCCAAGAACGGCGACGGCTCCTGCGGCCCCTACCCCGGCTACCCCTGCGGGACGCGCTATTATACCGTGAGCCGCGCGGATTTCCGGAGACTGGCCTGATGCGCGCGCTGCTGCTGGCGCTGCTGCTGTGCCCCGCGGCCGCCCCCGCCGCGGTCCCGGACTGTCCCGCCAAGGCCGCGCCCGGCGCGGCCGCCGCCGAGACCGCCGAGGACTGCCCCTGGGCCGGCGTGGCGCGCCTGCTGGATGAGAAGGCTGACCGCCACGAGGCGCTGGAGCCGGTCTTCGCCGCCTACGCCCCCGGCCTGCTCCGGCAGCTGGACGCCGACAGGCCCACCCCGGTGCTGCGGCTCTGGGGCGAAAGCATAAATTTCGACGAGCTGGCCCGCGGCACCATAGTGGAGCCGGGCGTGCTTTCTTTCCTCGCCTCCAGGCTGGGCGCGCCCCAGCCGCGCGGGCGCTACGCGCACGCCGGCATGGAGCATACCTACGGCTACCTCTTCAGCCTGCTGCCGACCAAGTTCGGCTTCAAGCGCGCCCGCTGGGTGCGCCCCGACATAGAGCAGGGCCTGGGCCTGCCGCGCGGGCTTCTCGGCCCGGCCCCGGCCGAAGGCACGCTGCTGGCCAACGTCACTTGCGTGGCCGGCGGCATAGCCCTGAAGGACGATCCCGCGGCCTCCGGCCTGCTCGCGCGCATGCTGCCTTATTGCGGCGCCGCCGCGCGGGCCTACGCTTCGCGCCCGGTGAAGCGCTCCAGGCTGACCGAGGAGGTCTCGCTGGCCGGCGGGCGCAAGGTAGCGCTGCGCACCGACCTGGTGCCGTTCAAGGCGCCGGCCGGCGGCAACACTCACCTGCTGGTCTATTCCGTCTACGATTCCGCCCTCAAGCGCGCCTACCTGGTGACCGCTTTCCCCGTGAACTCCGGCTTCGTAAAGAGCGTCCTCGCCCCCGGCGGCCTCGGCCCCGGTAAGCCGGTGCAGACGCGGTACAACGCTTACGTGGAGGGCCTTACCGAGGCCGGCGGCGTCAAAGGGGAGAGGAAAGTCTCCGTGGCGGGGCGCTAGCGCCGGCACGGGTCAGTTCAGGGACCGCGCTCCCCGCAGCTTGCAGAGCCATAGCGCCAGCTCCGCCAGGTCCAGCTCGCCCAGTTCCGGGAAATCCCCGGCCGCAGGCAGTTGCCGCACCGTCGCCCCCTTGCCTTCCAGCCTTATAAGCGCCACGGCCGCGCCTCCGTAGCGCACCTCGTAGGCCGGCCCGCCGCCCAGGTAGAAGTCCGGCCAGCGCAGCGACCGGTAGATGAAGGCCGCCGGCGTCCCGGCCCGGCGCGCGCGGTAGCCCCCGTTCAGCCATTCGTCCACTTTCCATCTCATAAGCCCCCCCTTGCCTCAGCGCCAATATCATAGCAGACCAACCCGACAGCGTAGTGTCGGGCCCCACTGGACCCCCGGAATTTTCTAGAATATCCGGCATGGCGAGAAAAGCGGCGTTCCTCATCGCGCTGGTCCCGGCGTTACTGGCCGCGGCGCCGCTCGCCGCCCGGCCGAGGGGGGACGAGCGCAACGCCCTCGTCTCCTACTACACCCCCGACTACCTCGCCTTCAAGAAGCGCATCATGGCCGAGTTCGCCAGGGCCAAGGCCGGCCGGTTCAGCGAGTTCGTCCGTTACCGGCGCAAGGACGAGGATAAGAGCCTCGACCAGAAGGTGATAGCGCTCACCTTCGACGCCTGCGGGGGCCGCCACAGCGGCTATAACGCCGCGCTGATAGACTACCTGCGCAAAGAGAAGATCCCGGCGACCCTCTTCGTCACCGGCATCTGGATAGAGAAGAACCGCGGAACATTCGAGAAGCTGTCCAAAGACCCGCTGTTCGAGATAGAGAACCACGGCCTGATGCACCGCCTCTGCTCCACCGAGGGCAGGACGAAGTACGGCGTGCACGGCACGCGGGACCTCGGCGACGTGGTGGACGAGATGGAGCTGGGCGCGCGCAAGATAGCCAACCTTACCGGCCGGCGCCCTGTCTTCTTCCGCTCGGCTACGGCCTACACCGACGACCTCTCGCGCAAGGTCGCGGCCCGGCTCGGCATGGAGGTCGTCAGCTACGACATCCTGGCGGGCGACGCCATGCGCCTGTCGGCGAGGAAGATGAGCCGCAACATCCTGGCCGGGGCGCGCCACGGGGCCGTGGTGATAATGCACTTCAACCATCCGGAATGGCCGGAGAAACAGGCTCTGGAGCTGGCCGTGCCCGAGCTGCGCCGCCGCGGCTACAACTTCGCCAAGCTGGAAGATTTTACCGTAAAATAACGCCCTGCCGGCTTTCCCCGGCAGAATAATTGCTCCGTAGGCCGCGTAAGGCATACGGCCGGTCCTCCGCCCCTTCGGGCGGGCCGGCCCCGGCTAAAAGGGGGGAATTATGGACGGCTATATAAGGAAAATGGTCTTCGCGCGCAACGTCAGGGGCGATACGGCTTACGCGCTCTGCGCCTCGGGCTGCGCGCATTCCCTGGGCGCGCCCGCGGGCGCGGTCGGGCGGGTCCGCCTGCGCGCGCGGGGCGTCCTCCGCGCCAAAAGAACGCCCGCCGCGAAAAGGTGTTGCTGAGCCGCGGTCGGGGGGAGGCCAGCGTTCTTTTCCGCGGCCGGTCCATTCTCTCCGACGTGAAAATGACCGGACCGGGGAGCTTTAAAAAATTTTTGAAGACCCCCTTGACAAGTCAAGGAACGTCTGTTATACTTCAAGTGTAGTCCTGGTCTTTGAGTTGCGCCGGCAGCGCGGTTGGCAGTGCGGTTCGGGGTTCGGCCCCGGTCCGGCGCGGTTCCCCCGGTGGTTTCGGCGGCGGGTGTCCGGCGGTCTTGCGGCCCCGGAGTCGTGGCAGTCCCGTCCGTCCGCTCCCCGGGCGTTCCCGGTCCGTCTCCCGCCCCTTCGGCGGCGCGGCCCGGGGTTCCGGTTCGGCGGCCCCCGCCTCTTCAGGCGGCGTCCCGCTCCCGGTCGGCGCGCGCGGTTCCGGCGCTTTCGGCGCCAGTGTTCCCGCCCCGCCCTTACGCGGTCGCAGTCGCGGTACAAACTAGAGTACGGCCTTCCGGCCGAAAAGAAAGAGCCCCCTTTAGAGGGGGCTCTCTTTTTTCCTACGCGCCGCCCGGTAGCTCCGGCCTGGCGCATCGGGGGGGCGGGCCTTTTCCCGGGAGTCTTTACCGGCCCGGCGGGCGGCCAGCTCACGCGAAAAATCCGCGGGTAACGCTCCGCCCCTCTCCGACAGGACGGACGCCAGCCTGGCTTCCAGGCGGCCGGCGGCGGCCAGGGCCCACGGCCTGGCCGGGCCTGTCAGCAGCGCCTGGCGCAGCGCGCCCAGCAGCTGCCGCAGCCCCGCGGGAGGGCAGTCTCGGACGGCCTTGGCGGCCGCCTTCAGCAGCCCGGCCGCGTCGCGGGCCGCAGCGGCCAGGCCTATAAGCTCCGCGTGGGCCGGGGTGAAGGCCGGCTCCTTGGCCAGGGCCGCCTCTAAATATTTGCGGGCCCCGCGGCGGTCCCCGCCGCGCAGACGGATCAGAGCGGATACGTAATCCGGTATATGGCTGGCAGGGTTAGCCAGGGAGGCCCTGGCGGCCAGGTCCCGCGCGCCGGCCGGATCGCCCGCCTTAAGCCGCAACTCGGAGAGGATCTGCCAGGCGTGGGCTATGCCAGGGTCCAGGGTCAGGGCTTTGCGCGCCGCCTTCTCCGCCTTGGCCGGCAGGCCCATGTCGGCGTAACTTACGGCAAGGCCCACCCAGGCCCGGTAACTGCGGGGGTCGCGCTTGAGCGCGCGCCCGTAGAGGGCGGCGGCCCCGAGAGGAGAACCTCTTTCCCCGGCCCTGGCGGCCTCCGTCAGCAAATAATTGAGCTCTTTATCCATCGTCTTTCCGTGGATAATCATTATAGCGGTAGCGCGGGGCCGTGTAAATCCGCCGCCCCTCCCGCGCCGGCGCTCTTTATTATAGAATGTCTTCCGGGTTTATAATGAAAAGAACGCTGAAATACCTGGCCCCGATCTTCAGCCTGGCTCTGTTCGCGGCCGCGCTGCTGGTGCTGCGCCACGAACTGCGGCTCTACACCTACCGGCAGATAGCGGCCGAGTTCGCGGCGCTGCCTTTCTGGAAGGTGGCCGCGGCCCTGGGGCTCACCGGGCTCAACTATTCCATCCTGACCCTCTACGACCTGCTGGCCTTCCGCTACATAGGGCGCAGGCTCGCCTACCACAAGGTGGCGGCCGCCTCGTTCACCGCCTACGCCTTCAGCAATAACGTCGGGATGGCGGCCCTTTCCGGGGGCTCGATCCGGCTTCGCCTCTATTCCGCCTACGGCCTCTCCTCGCTGGACATCGCGCATATCATCGGCTTCGGTTTCGTCACTTTCTGGCTCGGCATCCTGTCGCTGGGGGGCTCCGTCTTCCTGCTGCACCCTCCGGCGCTGCCTCCCGGAGTGACGCTCCCGCTGGCCTCCGTGAGGGTATTGGGGGCGTTGATGGCCGGCGCCGCCCTGCTCTACCTGGCCGCTTGCCGGGCGCGCCGCTCAGTCTCCTTTAAAGGCCTGGCGCTGTCGCTGCCGGCGCCGCGCCTGGCGCTGCTGCAGCTGGCCGTGGCGGCCGCAGACTGGTGCGCCGCCGCCGGGGTGCTCTACGCCCTGCTGCCGGCCGGCGGCTACGGCTACTGGGACCTGCTCGCCGTCTTCATGCTGGCGCAGGTGGCCGGCCTGCTCAGCCAGGTGCCGGGCGGGCTGGGCGTTTTCGAGACGGTAATCCTGCTGTTCGCCGGCGCCAGCGCGCCGGCCCCGCAGGTGATGGGCGCGCTGCTGGCCTACCGCGCGGTCTATTATCTTCTCCCGCTGCTGATCGCCTCTTTCTACCTTGGCCTGCACGAGGCCTACCGCCGCGCCGGAGCCTTCCTGCGCTACGCTCCCGGCCTGGTGCCGCAGGGCATGTCGGTCATGGTCTTCGTGGGCGGCCTGATCCTGCTCTTCTCCGGGGCGACCCCCGGCGTGCACTCCCGCCTGCTGCTGCTGGGCGGGCTGCTCCCGCTCGGCGTGCTGGAGGCCTCGCATTTCCTCGCCAGCCTCGGCGGGGCGGCTCTGCTCGTCATCGGGCGGGGGCTGCAGCGCCGGCTCGACGCGGCCTGGCACGCCGCCGTCTACCTGCTGGCGGCGGGCGTGGTGCTGTCGCTGCTCAAGGGCCTCGACTTCGAGGAAGCCGCGCTGCTGGCGCTGATGCTGGCCGCCCTGCTCGGCGCGCGCCGGGAGTTCTACCGCAAGGCCTCGTTCTTCGCCGAGAGCTTCAGCCCCGGCTGGGCCGCCGCAGTAGGCATCGGCGTGGCCTCCTCCATCTGGCTGGGCTTCTTCTCGTTCAAGCACGTAGAGTACTCCGGCTCGCTGTGGTGGCGGTTCGCGCTGGCGCATAACGCGCCGCGCTTCCTGCGCGCCAGCGTAGGCGCGTCGCTGGTGGCGCTGCTCTACGCGCTGAGCCGCCTGCTGCGCCCGGCCCGGGCCCTGCCGGCGCGGCCCTCCGCCGCCGACCTGGACCGCGCCGCCGCGATAGCCGCCGCTTCGGACGATTCCGGCGCGTGGCTCGCCGTGCTGGGCGACAAGCACCTGCTCTTCAGCGAGAAGGGCAACGCCTTCCTGATGTACGCCGGCCGCGGCTCCAGCCGCGTCTGCATGGGCGGTCCCGTCGGGCCCGCCGCCGAGCGCGCCGAGCTGCTGTGGCGCTTCGCGGAGCTGTGCGACGAGCACGGCGCCCGCCCGGTCTTCTACGAGGTGCCCGCCTCCGACCTGGCCGCTTTCGCCGACCTGGGGATGACCTTCCTGAAGCTCGGGGAGGAGGGCCGGGTGCCGCTGGCGGACTTTTCGCTGGAGGGCGGCGCGCGCAAGAGCCTGCGGCAGACCGTGACGAAAGTGGAGAAGGACGGTTTCACGTTCGAAGTGCTGCCGCCGGAGGCGGCGGCCGCCTCCCTGCCGGAGCTGCGCCGCGTGTCCGACGGCTGGCTCGCCGAGAAGAAGACCCGGGAGAAGGGCTTCTCGCTCGGCTTCTTCAGCGAGGACTATATCCGCCGCTTCCCGTGCGCCGTAGTTAAGAAGGAAGGCGCCGTCCTGGCCTTCGCCAACGTCTGGACCTGCCGCTCCGAGCTGTCGCTGGACCTGATGCGCTACCTGCCCGGCTCGCCGAACGGCGTGATGGATTACCTGTTCACGAAACTGATGCTCTGGGGGAAGGAGCGCGGCTACGCGCGCTTCAACCTGGGCATGGCGCCGTTGTCCGGCATCCACGGGCACGCGCTCGCGCCGCTGGGCAGCAAGGTCGGCAGCTTCCTCTACCGCCACGGCGAGAACTTCTACAATTTCCAGGGCCTGCGCACCTACAAGGAGAAATTCTCCCCGCAGTGGGAGCCGCGCTACCTGGCCTCCCCGGGCGGCCTCGCGCTGCCGGGCATCCTGCTGGACGTGACCGCGCTCGTCTCGGGCGGCATCAAAGGAGCCGTTTCAAGATGAGGACACTGCTGCTGTGCCTGCTCTGCGCCGCGCCGCTGGCGGCCGCGGAGACCTCGCTGACCCTGCCGCCTTTCGGCCGGGTGGCCGTCTACCGGCCGGAGAAGATAGAGCATGTCGCCGTCTTCATTTCCGGCGACGGCGGCTGGAACCTGGGCGTGGTGGACATGGCGCGCATGCTGGAGGCGCAGGATACGCTGGTGCTCGGCGTGGACATCGTTAGGTACTTCAGGACCATGCGCGGCGCCGGGGGCGACTGCTGGTACAGCGCGGCCGACTTCGAGGCCCTCAGCCAGTACGCGCAGAAGGACCTGGGCCTGCCCGGCTATATCCGGCCTATGCTGGTAGGCTATTCGTCGGGGGCCACGCTGGCCTACGCGCTGCTGGCGCAGGCGCCGCCGAACACTTTCCGCGGCGCCGTCAGCCTGGGCTTCTGCCCCGACCTCGATACCCCTAAGCCGCTGTGCCGCGGCGCGGGCCTGGAGCACGTCAAAGGCACTAAGGAGCAGGGGTTCGTCTACCGGCCGGCGGCCCTGACGGCGAGGTGGGTGGCCTTCCAGGGGCTTATCGACAAGGTCTGCGACCCCGCCGCCACCGAGGCTTTCGTCAAGGACGTGCGCGGCGGCGACATCGTGCTGCTGCCCAAGGTGGGGCACGGCTTCGGCGTGGAGAAGAACTGGGCGCCGCAGTTCAGGGAAACTTTCAGGCGGCTGGCCGCGCCCGAGGTCAGCACCGCGCCGCCCGCCGCCGTGGCCGACCTGCCGCTGGTGCAGCTGCCGGTGAAGAGCGACAGGCCCTATTTCGCGCTGATCATTTCCGGGGACGGCGGCTGGGCCGGCATCGACCGCGAGGTGGCCGGCGCGCTGGTGAAGGACGGCGTGCCGGTGGTGGGGCTGGACGCCCTCAAGTATTTCTGGACGCCGCGCAAGCCCGAAGGCATAGCCGCCGACGTGGCGCGCATCGTGGACCATTACTCCAAGGCCTGGGGCAAGGACAAGGTGATCCTGGTAGGCTATTCCCGCGGCGCGGACACCGTGCCTTTCGCGGCCAACCGCCTGCCGCCGGAGCTCAAGGACAAGGTGGCGCTGCTCGCGCTGCTCGGGCCGGCCCGCAAGGCCGAGTTCGAGTTCAAGCTCAGGGACTGGCTGGGCGGCGGCGACACCGGCGAACCCATCCAGCCGGAGCTGGAGGCCTGGACTTCCTCTCCGGTGCTGTGCTTCTACGGCAAGGCCGACAAGGGCAACCTCTGCGAACGGCTGGACCCGGCCAAATACGCCGTGGTGAAGCTCGGCGGGGGCCACCACTTCGGCGGCGCCTACGCCGACATCGCCTCCCGCATCCTGGGCGAGATCCGCTGACCCGGACATCAAAAAAGCCCCCGGCGGCGGGGGCTTTCTCTTTCCCGACACTACGCTGTCGGGACGGTCTGCTACGCTATTCTCAGGGCCGGGGGCGCCTGGAGTAGGGGCGCAGCGCCTCGCGCAGGATCAGATAGGTGCGCTTCTGCTGCTCCTCCGGGCGGCCCTTGATGATGCCGAGGATGCGGTTCTCCCACGTGGCCGGGGCGGCCTTGGGCGGGCGCTCCTGCAGCAGCGCGGAGATCCTCACCCGCAGGGCCGAAGCTATCTTCTGCAGGGTCAGCAGGCTTATCTTCTTGGTGCCGCGCTCTATCTGGCCTATGTAGCTGGGGTGGAGGCCGGAGCGCTCGCCCAGCTCTTCCTGGGACCAGGCCAGCCTGTTGCGGTGAGCGCGGACGGCGGCGCCCAGGGCGGAGTAGATGTCGTTCTTCATCGTGATGCCTTATATTCTCGCAATGTGTCATGGCCGCTTTCTAGAGACCCCAGGGTTTTACGTTTTAAAACCCTGTAGATTGACTTGCCGGCGGATATTTTATAAGTTTTAAGGAGGGGAAAGCACGGGTAAGGCCGCGCGGTCCGCGAAAGCGGGGGAGGCGGGGCGATGCCGGAAAAGACGATTCTCATAGTGGACGACGAAAGCGTTTGGAGGCGGCTGCTGTGCCGCCTGTTCCGCAGCTGCGGCTATGCCGTGCTGCCGGCCGGTTCCTGCCGCGAGGCCCTGGACATGCTGCGGGACAATCCCGTGGACTGCGCCGTGGTGGACTTCAACCTCGGCGACGGCACCGGGGACATGGTCTGCGCCGCCATCCGCGAGCGGGACGGCGGCGTCAAGACGCCGGTCATCGTCTTCACCGCGGACCGCGCCGCCGCCGACTACATGTACGGCCCTCACCGGCCGGACATGCTGGTCTTCAAGGACAGGCCCCTGCTGGCGCTGCCGGGGCTCATGGCAAGCCTCTTCTGAGGGGCGCGGTCCCCGACACTACGCTGTCGGGATTATTGTCTATAATTACCGTATATGGCCGAGAGCGCGCCCGGAACCAGGCACGTGCTGGAGGGGGACAGGGACCTCCGGTTCCCGCACGCCCTGCTCATCAGCGCCAGCGCGGGCTCCGGCAAGACCTACACGCTCACGCAGCGCTACGTGCAGTTCCTGCTGTCGGAGAAGGTGCCGGGCAACGAGCTTTCCGGCCTCCTCGCCATCACGTTCACCAACAACGCCGCCAAGGAGATGAAGGGGCGCGTCCTCGGCTGGCTCAAGAAGCTGGCGCTCGACAGGGACTGCCCCGAGATGGACGAGACCCTGCGGCTGGTCTCGCTGACCCGCGACGAGGCCCACCGCCGCGCCCGCGAGCTGGTCGAGCGCGTCATAGACAATTACTCGGACTTCCACATCCAGACCATAGACAGCTTCCTCGCGCGCGTGATGACCGCGAGCGCCGACGAACTGAAGCTGCCGCTCAACCCCCGCATCACGATGGCCTACGACGCGCTGATAGACCTGGCGCTCTACGCCCTCTTCGCGCGCGTCGGCAGCGGGGACCTGCCGGCCGCGGCCGTGGACAGGTTCCTCGCCGTGCTGCCCAAGACCGGCAGCTACCCGTGGAACCCGATCCCCCGTGTGAAGGAATACTTCGACGGCTTCCTGAACCAGGAGGGCAAGACCGAGGGGGCGCTGGCCTCCCCGCCCGGCGACTACGAGGCCCTGCTCAGGGAGAAGTTCGGGGAGCTCGCCGCGGACTGCGCCGCGCTGGTGAAGCGCTGCGGCGGGCCGGCGCTCTTCAAGGAGAAGGCCCTCGCCGCGCTGGAAGCCGCCAGCCCCACGGACTTCCTCGCCGCCTACAAGCCGGACTACGGCGTCTTCAACGGCGCGCGCCGCGCCAGGCTGCCCGCCGGCTGGGAGCGGGACCGCGACCGCCTCAACGCCCGGGTCACCGAGCTGATGGAACTGCAGGCGGCGGCCTACTACCACCCTTACATAGGCATCTACGACCGCTTCAAGGCGGAGCTCGAGCGCGTCAAGCGCGGCAAGAACGACGTGATCCACATCAGCGACATCGCCAAGCGCCTGGCGGCCTATATAGGCGCGCGCAACGTCCCCGAGGTCTACCTGAAGCTCGGCGAGCGCATCGGCCATTTCCTGATAGACGAGTTCCAGGACACCAACCGCCTGCAGTGGGACGTCATCCGCCCGCTGGTGGAGGAGGGGCTCGCCAAGAGCGGGTCGCTGTTCGTCGTCGGGGACATCAAGCAGGCCATCTACATGTTCCGCAACGCCGACTACCGGATCATGCGCGACCTGCTGGACAAGGCCGAGGGCCGCAAGCCGGAGGCCGCCTGCCTGGACCTGGCGCCGCTGGGCGGGGAGCTCAAGTACGCCAGCCTACCGGTGAACTACCGCTCCGACGGCGAGGTGCTGGCCTACGTGGACGGGCTCTTCAAGGGCAGGCTCAAGGACGCGCCGGAGCTGATAGGCGGGGACATCACCGAGCTGACCACCTATTCGCAGGCCGTCAGGCCCGGGCGCGAGCGGGCCGGCTACGTGCGCACCGAAGTGCTGGAGCCCGGGGACGCGGACGACCCCGCCCCCCGCAGGGAATGGCTGCTCCGCGCCGTCGCCGCCGCGCGCGGGCGCTACCCGCTGGGCGAGATCGCGGTCCTCGTAGGCAAGAACAAGCACATAGAGCCCGTGATCGAGTGGCTCACCGAGGCCGGCGTGCCGGCCGCTTCGCTGAGCTCGCTCGACATCCGCAAGCGCAGGGCGGTGGCCGAGCTGCTGGCGTGGTTCAGGTTCCTCGAGACGCCGTCCGACGACCTCGCTTTCGCCGAGTTCCTCACCGGCGGCATCTTTTCCCGGCTTACCGGGCTCGGGCGGGAGGAGCTCTCGGATTTCATCCTCGCCGCCCGCGCCGCGGACCCGCGCGGCCTGCTCTACGCGGCCTTCCGCAACAGCCCGAAGTACGGCCGCCACTGGGAGCGGCACCTCGACGAGTCCTTCCGCAAGGTGGGCTACCTGCCGCTCTACGAGCTGGCGGCGCTGGTGTGCCGCTCGTTCCGGGTCTTCGAGAACTTCCCTTCCGAGCAGGCCTTCCTCGCGCGTTTCCTGGACGCGGTGGCCTCGCTGGAGGCCGAAGGCGTCACCAGCCCGCGCGCCTTCGCCGAGTACGCGGCCGGCGAGGACGAGGACAAGGCCAGGGTCTTCGCCATAGCCCTGCCCGAATACCTGGACGCCGTGCGCGTGATGACCTTCCACAAGAGCAAGGGCCTGGGCTTCTCGGTGGTCATAAACCTGCAGTACGAGGAGCGCGACCCCGGCGAGCCCATGTACTTCGAGGAGAAGGACGGCGCCATCAGGGTCTACCACATCACCAAGGCCGCGGCCGAGGCGTCCGCGAAGCTGCGCCCGGTCTACGGGGCCCGCAAGGCCGACGCCGCCGTGCAGGAGCGCAATCTGCTCTACGTGGTGGCCACCCGCGCCCGCCACGAGCTGCACACGCTGGTGGTGCGCAGGGCCCGCAGGACGCCCGGCGAACCGAAGCTGCTGGACATCTTCGAGAACTTCGAGGCCGGCGCGCCGGCGCCGGCCCGCCCCGCGGCCGGGCCGCCCTCCGAGCCGGTGACGGTGGCGCCCGCCGGCCGGCGCGCCGAGGACCGCTTCGAGGCGCTCAAGCCCACCTACGGCAGCTACCGCGCGGAGGCCGAAGGCGAGCTGGCGCACGCCATCCTCGCCCGCTTCCCGGAGCTGCCGGCCGGCCTGGAGGCGGCGCTCGCCGCCGCTTACGACGAGCTCGCCCCGGGCTTCCCGTTCCGCTTCGACCGGGCCTCGGTGCTCAGGGGGCTGCTGGCCTTCCTGCGCTCGCCGGCGGCCGCGCCGCTATTCGCGCAGGCCCCCGGCCGCGCGGTCCTGACCGAGGCCGAGTTCATAGACGGGAGCGGCGCGCTCTTCCGCATGGACCGCGTCCTCGTGGACCCCGGCGTTGTGACCGTCGTCGACTTTAAGACCGGCGGCGAGAACACCGCCAGGTACGCCGCCCAGATGCGCAACTACCTGGACATCGTCTCCGCGGTGTACAAAAAGCCGGCCAAAGCCGTCCTGGCCTACGTGGACCTGAACAAGCTGGTCCCCGTGCCGGGCCGCTGAGGGGCCGGGCGGGCTGTTTTACGGGCGGCGGAAATAGCGTAGAATATCAGTGCCATGAACAAGCCAGAAACCAAAGAGAAGCCGGACCTGCTGAAGCGGATGTCGAGCGTGGTCAGCCACGAGATCCGCAACCCGCTCGCCATCATCTCGAACTCGCTCTACTTCATAAAGACCAAGCTCTCGGCCGGGGGCGCCGCCCTCGACCCGAAGATCGTCAAGCACATAGGGATCATCGAGGGGGAGGTCCGGCACAGCAACGAGGTCATAGAGGAGATGCTCGCCTTCACCCGCGCGCGTGAGCTGCAGCGCGTGCCGCTCCCGCTCAATTCCCTGGCCGGGGAGGCCGCGGCCGCCTGCCCCTTGCCGCCGGAGGTTTCCGTGAAGACCGAACCAGACCCTGCCGACCCCAGGGTGGACGCGGACAAGGACGCCGTCCTCTACGCCCTGCGCCAGGCGCTGCTCAACGCAGCGCAGGCCATGCCGGCCGGCGGCGCGGTGACCGTGGCCTGCTCCAGCGACGGCTCCACGGCGCGGATCTCGGTGAGCGACTCCGGCCCCGGCTTCGCCGGCGGCGATTGCGACAAACCTTTCGAGGCTTTCTATACCACCAAGCCGCGCGGCATAGGGCTGGGCCTCAACGTGGCGCGCAAGTTCGCGGAGCTGCACGGCGGCGCCCTGACGGCGGAGAACGTCCCCGGCGGCGGCGCCAGGGTCACCCTGGCCCTGCCGCGGCTCAAGTAAGCGGCGCCCCGGGCCGGAAAAGGAGAAGGCCGCCCGTCGGGCGGCCTTCTCCTTTTTCTTCCGCGCGGGTCCGTTACTGCAGCTTCTCGAGCGGCGTGAACAGGCCGGCGGTGTCTATGCTGAAGGCGTCCGGGTGGTCCGGCAGGTTGTCCATGCCGGGCCGGACTATGTGCGGAGTGATATAGAAGAAGACCTCCTGCCCGCTCTGGTCCTCCTCGTGGGCGGCGGTCAGCAGGTTCAGTATAGGTATGCGCCTGAACCAGGGGAGGCCGGCGTTGGCGCTGGCGACGCTCTTCATCTTGAGGCCGCCGATGATGGCGGTCTGGCCGTCCTGCAGCGTCAGCACGGTCCTGGCGCTGCTGTTGTCCACCAGCAGGTCCACGTTGGCCTGCGTGGGCACGAACTGCCTGTTGGACATGTCTATGTTCAGCCGGATCATCCTCTCGCCCAGGACCATCGGCGTTATATGGAACTCTACGCCGGACTCGATGGCCTGGGGGGAGTAGACCGCGGCGCCCGCGGAGACCTGCTGCACCACGACGAAGCGGTTCTCGCCGATGTGCATGTCCGCCTCTTCGCCGCTCATCGTGGTGATGAAGGGGCGGGCTATCACGCGCGCCTTCTGCTGCTGGAAGAGCATGTTCATGACCGTGCTGAAGGCCAGCGGCGAGTTGACGGCCAGGCGCTTGTCGTAGGTGAATTCCAGCGAGCTCTCCTGCAGGGCCCAGACGTTGAGCTTGCCGTTGGAGATGCGGCCGTTGGAGATGTTGCTGAACTGCGAGTTGAACTCCTCGTAATCGCTGGAGTTGACGCCTATGATCAGGGCGTCTATCTGCACCGCGCCGGGGTCCCGGTCGGCCCGCAGCAGCAGGTCGGTGGCGCGCTGTACGGCGTCCTTCGGGCCGGACAGGTAGACGCTGCGGAGGTCCGGCACCTTGCCTATCACGAGGGAGCGCGGCTCGGGGAACATGTCGGTCAGCATCCCCACCGCGGTGTCGGTGGAGATGTACTTCAGCGCGAAGCTGCGCGTGACCACGGGGGAATCCGCGGCGGCCGGCTGGGGCGGGGGCACGGGCACGTAGTCCAGGAACAGCGTGTCGCCGCGCATGCTGGCGTCGGCGCCGAACGGCTTTACCAGCAGGCGGGCGGCGGCGAGGACGGGCAGCCTGTCCGCCTTGAGGGTGACGCGGCCGGGCAGCGCCACGTCGCCCATCCGGTAGCGCATGCCGGAAGCGCTCATCAGGCGCAGGAAGGCCGTGTCGGCGGGAGCGTCCACCAGGTCGAAGGTGGCCAGGACGCCGGCCGTGGAACGGTCCACGCTGAAGGCCCTGAACTCCTCGGCCGCGCGGGCGTGCCGCTCTTCCTCGATGGCCTTGTTGCGCTCGGCCAGGTCCGACAGCAGCGAGGCGAGGTCCTTGTCCTTCCTGAGCGTGCCGGTATGGCAGCCGGCCGGCAGCAGCAGCGCCAGCAGCAGCGCCGCTTTCTGCCAGGTCCTGAAAGGTCTCGGGGTCGCGCGTTCTTTGTCGTTCATCTGTTAACCTTTTCCCGCCGAAGTCGAAAGCCGGGGTCTAAATCGTAGCAAATAAGGCGGGACGCCCCAAAAAACGGCGCGCTTTGTTGTAGAATAAGGTCATGGGAAGCGACCTGCTCGAGAGCGACGTGTTCAGCCGCACCGCGGCGGACGGAGAGATACTGAGCGACGGCCTCTACAACCTGGCCATGGGCCTGACGTTGTGCTGGGGCTTCGCGGTGAACTGGTGGATGGTCAAGAACATCCCGGTCTCCGCGATAACCGGGGTGGACGTGCGCCTGTTCCTGCTGGGCTATTTCGCGTCGTGCCTGTTCGGGGTCTACCTTTTCAACAAGTCGAAGGACCCGCTGGTCAGCTTCATCGGCTACAACTTCGTCGTGGTGCCTTTCGGCCTCGTGCTGAACGTGGTGGTGGCCCGCTACGACCCCGCGCTGGTGCTGGAGGCCGTCCGGATCACCGGCATGGTGACGGTCGGCATGATGGTCATGGGCTCGCTGTTCCCGGAGTTCTTCAGGCGCATCCATACCGCGCTGACCATGGCGCTGCTGCTGGTCATCGTGATCGAGCTGGTGGATATCTTCATCCTGCACAAGCAGCGCGGCATCCTCGACTGGGTAGTGGTCCTGATCTTCTGCGGCTATATAGGCTACGACTGGGGCCGCGCCAACAACATCCCCAAGACGCTCGACAACGCCGTGGACAGCGCCGCCGCGCTGTACATGGACATCATCAACCTCTTCCTGAGGATACTCCGGATCCTGGGCCGGCGCCGGCGCTGAGCCGGGACCCGGAGGGGGGAACGGCGGGCTATTATCGCTAAATGAAGGGGCAGGCCGGGATGGCCTGCCCTCTCCGGATCCCGCGCTCCGAGTGGCTTATACTTGGGCGGGGTCCGATTATACTTTAGCTCCGGTATACGTGTTTTTCAAGGGCCCTTCGGCCCCTAAAAAATCGTTGTCTTTCCGCTATTTTTCCCGTCCCCGCGCGTTAAAAGGTAAAATTTAACCGTGGAGCTCTCGCAGGACCAGGAAAAAGCGCTCGCGCGCCTGCTGGCTTGGTATAAGGACCCGGCCAGGCGCCCCTATATCACGCTGGGCGGCTACGCCGGCACCGGCAAGACCACGCTCATAGCCGTCCTCAAGGGCGAGCTGGCCAGTCTCAACAAGGCCCTGCGCGTAGGCTTCTGCAGCTACACCGGCAAGGCGGCGCAGAACCTCAAGAACAAACTGAAGGAGGCCGGCGCGCTCGCGGCGCGGGACTCGGTCAGCACCATCCACGGCCTCATCTACACCCCGCTCGAGAACGAGGCCGGCCAGATCGCCGGCTGGGCCCGCAAGGAAGAGCTGGAGCGGGACCTGATCGTGGTCGACGAGGCGTCCATGGTGGACGGCCTCATCTGGGCCGACCTGTGCTCCTACAATATCCCGATCGTCGCCGTCGGCGACCACGGCCAGCTGCCGCCTATCGCCGGGGCCTTCAACCTGATGCAGCGGCCGGAGCTGCTGCTGACGCAGATCCACCGCCAGGCGGCCGGCAACCCGATCATCCGGGTCTCGGAGTTCGCGCGCACGTCGGGGCTGGTGCCGCCGGAGCGCTACGGCCCCGGCGTGGTGAAGTACCTCAAGGACGACCCGGACGCGCAGGAGCGCACCGGCGAGCTGCTCGAGGGCTGGACCCCGGAGACGCTGATCCTCTGCGGCTACAATACCACGCGCAACAGGATAAACCAGTTCGTGCGGGCGGCGCGCGGCTTCGAGGGGGCGCGGCCCGCCTCCGGCGACCGCGTGATCTGCCTGCGCAACAACCACAAGAAGGCCGTCTACAACGGCATGCTCGGCACCGTGACCCGCCTGGCCCGTTACAACGACGACTGGTACGAGGCCGAGATCGAGCTGGACGACCGCGAGCGCCCCTACGACGGGCTGATCTACGCGCCGCAGTTCGGCGCGAAGACGGGCGTCAATTTCACCAAGGACAGGAAGCTCGCCATGCAGGGCGACCTGTTCGACTTCGGCTACGCGCTGACCGTGCACAAGGCGCAGGGCGGCCAGGCCCGCCGCGTGGTGATGTTCGAGGAGCGCTTCCCGAAGATGGACGACGATATGTGGCGCCGCTGGCTCTATACCGGCGTCACCCGCGCCGAAGAGGAGCTGTACCTGTTCGGCTAGACAAGGACGTTCGATAAGGACACCATGACCGAGACCTCCACCAGCCAGGTTACCATCCCCGCCGCGGGCGAGCACGTGACGCCGCCGCTGGGGCGCTTCCACCGCATCTTCAAGGCGCCGTACTTCAATATCGCGCTCATCGTCGGCTGCGGCATCTTCGTCAGCACGTTCGCGCAGGCGGGCGTGCTGGGCCTCTACCCGCTGCGGTTCCTGCTCAAGGACAAGCTGGGCGAAGGGCCGCTGCGGGTGGCGCTGTTCATGCAGCTGGCCAACATGCCGTGGAACATCAAGATCCTGGCCGGCATCATCTCCGACGCGGTGCCGCTCTTCGGCACGCGCCGCCGCCACTACCTGCTCTTCAGCAGCCTGCTGGCCGGCCTGCTGTGGCTGGCCGTGACCGTGGTGCCGGTCAGGTTCCTGCCGCTGCTGATCATGACGATGATGATGAACGTCGCGCTGGTGTTCGTCAGCACGATAAGCGGCGGCATCCTGGTGGAAGGGGGGCAGACCTTCGGCGTGACCGGCAAGCTGAGCTCGGTGCGCGTGCTGGCGATGAACATCGCCAGCCTCGGCGTGCCGCTCGGCGCGGTGCTCGCCGCGATGACGCTCGGCGTCTCGGCGCTGACCGCGGCCGTGCCGCTGTTCCTGCTGTTCTTCGTAGTGCTGTTCCTCTACAAGGAGAAGCCCACCGCCAGGCGCGACCCCAAGGTGCTGCGCGGCATCTGGGCGCAGCTCAAGATAGCGATGAAGGCGAAGAGCCTGTGGTTCGCCGCGGGGCTGCTGTTCCTGGTGCAGTTCGCGCCGGGCTTCTACACGCCGCTGATGTTCTACCAGACCGACGCCCTGCACTTCAGCGAGAAGTTCATCGGGCTCATCAGCCTCTGCTCGGCCGTGGCCGGCGCCGTCGGCGCGCTCTTCTACGTCTATTTCTGCCGGCGCTTCACGCTGCGGCAGCTGCTCTACGCCTGCGTGTTCTTCACGTCGGCCCTGGCGCTGCTGTACCTCGGCTATAACGACAGGCGCTCCGCGCTGGTGATAGAGATAGTCTACGCCTTCGCCGTCAGCCTGGCCCAGCTGCCGCTCTACGACCTGGCCGCGCGGGCCACCCCCAAAGGCAGCGAGGCCGTCGGCTATTCGATAATAGTCAGCGTCTGGAACTGGGGCCTGCTGGTCTCCGACCTGGTCGGCTCCGGGCTCTACGAGAAGTACCACATGACCTTCAAGAACCTGGTCTGGGTCAACGCCGGCACCACGCTGCTGGCGCTGATAGCGGTGCCGCTGCTGCCGGCCCTGCTGGTGGACACCAGGGAGAGCGACGGCGAAGCCGGGGCCGCGCCGGCCCCGGAAGCGGCCTAGGCCCAAAGACGCCGCCGCCCTGGTCCCAAAGGCCCCTGCGCTTCCCCGGCGCGGGGGCTATAATTTCAATACGTGAAAGTTCCGTCGAAGATATTCCTCCTTGCCCTGGCGGCCGCCCTGGCCTCCGGGCCCGGCCTCGCCCGGGCCTCCGGCTTCTCTTTCGACGCCCCGTCGGCCGGGCTGGCGCTCGCGGACGCGCCCGAAGCGCCGCGCGCCGCCGCCGCGCCGGCCCCGGCGCGCCTATACGATTTCGGGACCCTCTATAAGTCGCTCGGTTACCCGTCGCCGGACCTCTTCGGCTCCACGGCGGAGGAGGTCTCCGACCTGGACGCCTATACCAGCCAGGAAGACCCGATCTATACCGAGATCAACGGCTACCTGCGCTATTATCCCGCCCCCTACGACTGGAGCGGCACCGGCCCCGA
The DNA here is from genome assembly GCA_021847485.1 of bacterium. Classification (GTDB taxonomy): domain Bacteria; phylum Elusimicrobiota; class Elusimicrobia; order Elusimicrobiales; family UBA9959; genus UBA9959. The sequence goes on along the minus strand of JAJZRA010000006.1, from coordinate 16,446 downwards.
GGACGCCAGGGTCATAGTCGCCCGCATGGACAATATCTTCGCGCGCGTGCCGGCCCTGCCGGAGGACGCGGTGCTGCTGCGCGGCCTGGGCCTGGGCTACCGGGACAACGAACCCTATACCCCCGGCGAGGAGTTCGTCGACAAAGGCTACGTCTCTGCCACGGCTTCTTTCAAGGTGGCCTACCATTTCGCCGTGGAGATGGACGGCCGGGAGGAGAAGCCGTCCCGCCGCGCCGTCTTCGCGCTCTACTTCACGCGCCCCGAGCGCGCCATCCTGGTGGACCAGGGCGAGGACGAGGCCATCCTGCCGCACGGCCGCCGCTTCCGCGTAATGGCCGCCCGCCCCGGCGGCAAGTACGACCTCTACCTGGTGCAGCTCTGCGCCGCCTCCTGCGAGACCGCCGTGCGCCCGGCCGCCGCCGCCTTCTGGGCTTCCTTCTCCCCGGCCGACTGACGGCCGTCCCGCCCGCGGCAGGCCGCCCTCCCGGGCGGTTTTTTTATGCCCCGCCCGCGCCTTTTTAAGTAGAATCTCGGTTGCGGGGCCCGCGCCCCGCGGATTTGACGGAAGGTTAGGAGGCTTGCGATGAAGAGGAACATGACGTTCGGTATACTGCTGGCCGGGCTGCTGCTGGGCGGCGGCTACTACCTGCGGGCGCAGATGGACACTAATATGGACGATCCCAGGCCGCAGGGCCAGGGGCCGATGGGCGGGATGAACCGGCCTATGATGGGCATGATGCCCGGCATGACGGGCGGCGGCGCGATGGTGGTCTTCGAGAAGCACATCTACGTGCTGTCGGGGCCTACGCTCTACAAGATAAACCCGGCCGAGATGAAGGTGGTGGCGGAGCTGCGGTTGCGCAAGCCCCCGGCCGGCCGCCCCGGCAGGCAGGACGATATGGGCGGCCCCGACGCGATGGGCGGGCAGTAACGGCGCCGCGGCGCAAAAAAGAAAGCCGCCTCCGGGCGGCTTTTCTTTTCCCTTTAGCGTTCTTCAGGGGATCCTGTAGCGCTGTATCCCGGCCGCTATAGCGGCGGCCATCTTCTCCTGGCCGGCCTCGCTCTTGATGAAGGCGGCGTCGCTCTTGCTGGTGAGCACCGCCATCTCTATCGTCACGGTGGGGATGCGGGAAAAGATCGAACAGGTCAGCGCGCCCTGCCGCGAGCCCACCGCGGTGCGGGAGTCGCCGTACACGCCTTTCTGCTTCAGGGTCCCGGCGAGGCCGTCGCGCATGCCGGCGGCCAGCGTCTTCATAGCATATCTACAGTTTAAGCGGCGCAGGAAAAGTGTCAAGGGCCCATGGGCGCCCTTTCCCCGGTCTTTTACCCGACACTACGCTGTCGGGTCGCCGTGCTATACTATCTCTTGTGAAGCCTGAAGAGATCCTCAAAAAACGCTGGGGCTACGACGCCTTCAAGCCGCTGCAGCGGGAGGCCATAGAGGCCGCCTTCGCCGGGCGCGACTGCCTGGTGGTGCTGCCTACCGGCGGCGGCAAAAGCCTCTGCTACCAGCTGCCGGCGGCCGCGGGGCGCGGGCTGGTGCTGGTGGTCTCGCCGCTGATAGCGCTGATGGACGACCAGGTGGCCGCCGCGCGCGAGGCCGGGCTGGCCGCCGACGCGCTGCATTCCAATCTCAAGGCCGGGCCAAAGCGCGAGGTGTACGCCAACCTCGCCGCGGGCCGCACCGAGCTGCTCTACGTCAGCCCGGAGCGGCTGCTGGCGGGGGACATCTATTCCCTTATAGGGGAACGCCTCGTGCTGGCCGCCGTGGACGAGGCCCACTGCGTGTCGCACTGGGGGCACGAGTTCCGCCCCGAGTACCGCCGCCTTACCGAGGCGCTGGACCTGTTCCCCAAGGCCGCGCGCATGGCGCTTACCGCCACGGCCACGCCGGCCGTGCGCGAGGATATACTGGGCAGGCTCGGCCTGCGCTCTCCCGAGATCCTTATAGGCCATCCGGACAGGCCCAACCTCATCTACCGCGCTTTTCCGCGCCGCGACCAGGTCAAGCAGGTGCTCGAGGCCGTGCGCCGCCACCCCGGCGAGGGCGGCATAGTGTACGCCCAGACCCGCAAGGACGTGGAGCGCCTGGCCGCCAAGCTCAAGGAGGAGGGCCTGTCCTGCGCGCCCTACCACGCCGGCCTCGGCGCCGAGGAGCGCCGCCGGGCGCAGGACGATTTCGTCAACGAGCGGCTGGACGTGATAGTGGCCACGATAGCCTTCGGCATGGGCATAGACCGCTCCAACGTGCGCTACGTGGTGCACGCCAACACGCCGCGCTCGGTGGAGCATTACCAGCAGGAGAGCGGCCGCGCCGGCCGCGACGGCCTGCCGGCGGAATGCACGCTGCTCTTCGCCGCGTCGGACCTGGCCATGCACCGGTGGCTCGCCAAGAAGGACCTGCACCTCTCGGCCGAGCGCCAGCGCGCGCTGGAGAAACAATTGAAGGACATCGGCCGCTACGCCGTGTCGCCGGTGTGCCGGCACTCGCTGCTGGCGTCGCATTTCGGCGAGCCGTACCCGGCCGCCGGCGCGGCGCAGGCGGAGGAGGGCTGCGGCGCCTGCGACGTCTGCCTCGGCGAGACCAAGGGCCTCCCTGAAGAGGAGGCCCGCCTGACCGCCAAGAAGATCCTGAGCGCCGCGTGGCGCTGCGAAGGGCGCTACGGCACTGGCTACGTGGTCAACCTGCTGCTGGGCAGGCCCGGCGAGCGGGTGGCCGCCAACGGCCACGACCAGCTGAAAGTTTTCGGCATCCTGAAAGAGGCGGGGGAGCCCGCGGTGCGTTCGTGGATGGACCAGCTGATAGTGCAGGACTACCTGGAGGTCACCGAGGACGAGGAATACCCGCTGCTGCGCATCACCGCCGAGGGCCGCGCGCTCTGCCAGGACCGGGGCGAGGTGCGCCTGGGCCTGCCGGTGAAGCCGGCCAAGGACAAGAAGAAGCCGAAGGCGCTCAAACTCGCAGGCGGCGCGCTGGACGAGGCCGGCGAGGAGCTTTTCGGGCGGCTGCGGGCCGTGCGCCGGGCCCTCGCGGACAAGGCCGGCGTGGCGCCGTACGTGATCTGCCACGACTCCACGCTGGTGGAACTGGCCGCGCACAGGCCGGCCACGCCCGAGGCCATGCTGGACGTAAAGGGCATGGGCGAGAAGCGCGTTAAGAAGTACGGCGCTTTCTTCCTGGACGCCATCGCCGGCAAGCGGGACCTGCCCGAGTGATAAGGGCGGCGCTCCTTATTTTGTAAGATTATCGTTCCGCGGAAACCGACTTTACGGAGGGAAGATGAGGGTAGGATACAAGAGCGTTGCCGAAGGGATAATCTTCACTATTATCACCTGCGGCATCTACAACCTGTTCTGGAACTGGCACCAGATGGAGACCTGCAACGAGCTGGCGGGGCGCCGGGAGTTCGAGCCCGCCACGGTCTTCCTGCTGTCGCTGGTCACCTGCGGCATCTATTTCGTCTATTACCAGTACCGGATGGGCGGCGTTATCGTGGAGATCCAGCGTATGCGCTCCCAGCCGCCCTACGAGCACCTGCCGACGGTCAGCCTGCTGCTGTCCATCTTCGGCATGAGCATAATAGTGGACGCCATACACCAGCATGAGCTCAATAAGTTCTACCCGCACCAGCAGCCGGTCTGAGGCCGCCCTGCGCGCCGCGGCCTGGGCCGTGCTGGCGGTCTCCGCCGCCGGCGGCCTGCTGCACCTGGCCGGCGTGGAGCTGGCCGCGCGCCTGCCCGGCGCGCCGCTGTGCGCTTTCCACGCCGTTACCGGGCTGCCCTGCCCGGGCTGCGGCATGACGCGCGCCTTCCTGGCGCTGGGCCGGCTGGACCTGCGCGCCGCCTGGGCCTTCAACCCGCTGGTCTTCCCGCTGGCCGCGCTGACGGCGCTGTACGCCGCCGGGCGGGTGCCGCGCGCGCTGAGCTCGGACAGGGTGGTCTACCCGGCGCTGGCCGGGGTGCTGGTCTTCTGGACGGCCAGGCTGCTGCCGTACCTGCGTTGATCTATGGAAAGAACTATCTACATCTATTGCGACGGAGCCTGCTCCGGCAACCCGGGGCCCGGCGGCTGGGCCGCCGTCCTGATCTATCCCGACGGCACGCTGCGCGAGCTGGGCGGCGGCGAGCGGAGCACCACCAACAACCGCATGGAGATGGCGGCGGCGATAGCCGCGCTCTCCGCCGTGGAAGGCTGCCCGGAACCGGTAAAGCTTTACACGGACTCGGGCCTGCTGGTTAACGGCATAAAAGCCTGGATCCACGGCTGGAAGCGCAAAGGCTGGACGACCGCCGCCGGCCAGCCCGTGGTCAACCGCGACCTCTGGGAGCGGCTCGACGCGCTGGCGCAGGCCCGCAAGGGGCGGCTGGCCTGGGGCCACGTCAAAGGGCACGCCGGGCACGAGATCAACGAGCGCTGCGACGAGATAGCGGTGGCCTTCTCCAAGGGGCAGCGCCCCAAGCTGCACGACGGCCCCGCGGTGGGCTGCGGCTATTCCCTGGCCGAGCCCGGCCCGGAGCACCTGCACCAGCCCAAGCCGAAGACCGCCTCCTCCCATAGGCCCGGCCCCAAGGGCCCGGCTGTCTATCTGAGCTACGTGAACGGCGCGCTGGAGCGCCACGCCACCTGGGACGCCTGCAAGGCGCGGGTGCACGGCGTGGCCGGCGCGAAGTTCAAGAAGGTCTCATCCCCGGAGGAGGAGCGCGCCGCGCTGGAGCTTTGGGGTGTTCCCGGACGCTGAGATCCGGAACGGAGGGGAGGATTATGCCTGAAAGCATGGAACTGATAACGGTAGTGGTGCAGCGAAAGGACGGCGGCAAGGCCATAGACGCGGCTCTCGCGGCAGGGGCGCCGGGGGTAACGAGCTTCTATGGGCGGGGCACCGGCGTGCGCCAGAAAGTCAGCGTCTTCGGTATGTTCATCGAGGCCGAGAAGCAGATAATCCTGATAGCCACTACCAAAGATAAGGCGGACCGCATCCTGGACGCGATAGTAAAAGCCGTGGAGCTCGATAAGCCGGGCAAGGGTTTCGCGTACATCCAGACCATAGGCCGGGTCGTGGGCTATTACGAGGGCGGAGATGGGAAAAAGCCTGATTAAGTTCGTCCTGCTGGCCGGCCTGGCCGGCGGCGCTTCCGGACTGCCCGGTCTGCTCGGCGGGCTCTCCGAGCCCGGAGGCTTCGGCCAGGCCCTTCCGCTTCCGTCGGCAAGCCGCGGCGAGAACTCCCGCGAATTGGGACGGGAACTGGCGGGCCTCGGCTCCGCCGTGGCCGATCTGCAGCGGCTGGCCGCCGGTGAAACCCCGCCGGCCGCCCCGCAGGGCCTTTCGGCCGAGGAGGCCGGGCTGATGCGCGACGCCGCGCCCCGGCTGAAGTTCCGTTCCAACGCGCTCACCCGCGCGGCCGGCCTGGCCGGCGGCGGACCGCGCGGCCGCGCGGTAAAAGCGGCAGGGATAATAGGCCGGCTTAGGAACGCGCAGGGCCCGCGTTTCCAGACCTTCAGCGATTACCGCGGCCGCCTGCTGGACTTCTACGCCGGCCACCAGGCCGGCGCGGCCTACGCCCTCTGGCTGGCCCCGTCCGCAGCCGTGCTGCTGTCCTTCCTGCTGCTGCTCCTCAAGCGCTATACGCTGGGGATGACGCTGGCCGGCGCGCTGTTCGCTGCCTGCAATTTCGTCATCTGGGGCCTTTCCGCCTCCGTGCTGCTCTCCATCCCTTCCGGGCACAGCCTGCTGGCCGCCCTGCCGCGCGAGGTCTGGCTCTCGCCGGTGCTGTTCCTGGTGACCTCCGCCGGCCTGCTGCACCTGGCCGACGAGAACTACCCGTTCTGGAACCGCACGCTGGGCACGCTGCTGACTCCGATAGCCGCCTCTTGCGCCGCCGCTTTCTGGCCGGCTGGCAAGGTTTACCTTAAATCGCTGGCTGGCCGCGCCGTTACGTAGGCGCGCCCCGAAGGCAGGCCGCAATTGAACCTTACCGTAATCGATCCGCGCGAAAGCCTGGCCGAGAAGACCGGGGACCTGCTGCTGGCCTCCGGCGCGCCGGAGCGCTGCGCCGCGGTCTTTCCCGGCAAGCGGCCGGGACATTTCCTGCGCCGTTACCTGGCGGAAAAGAAGGGCGGGGCGCTGCGCTCCCCGCTGATAACCTCGATGGACGGCTTCGTGGACCTGGCCGCCGCCGAACTCGGCGTGAAAGGGCGCGAGGCCTCCCGCCTGGACCTGGCCTGGCTGCTCTACGACAGGCTGAAAGCGGGGCTCTGCGGGGTGATAGGCCGCGACCCCGGCGAGCTGCCGCTCGACGCGGTGCTGCCGTGGGCGTTCAAGCTGATCGGCGACTTCGAGGAGCTGGCCATCGAGCTCAAGACGCCGGCCGACCTGGCGGCCTACGATTCCATCCTGCCCGGGGACCTGAAGACCGATTCCTTCCTGCGCAAGCTGGAGGGCCTCAGCCGGCTCTACGGGGATTTCTACGCCGCCGCCCGCCGCGAGGGGCTGCTGACGCGCGCGATGAAGTACGCCGGGGTGGCCGCGCGGATCGCGGAGTTCGACGCCGCGAAGTACGAGCGCGTGGTCTTCGCCGGGTTCTTCGCGCTGACCGCGGCCGAGCGGGGCATCCTGCGGGACCTCGCCGGGCGCGGCGCGCACGTGCTGCTGGAGCCGGGGCCGGGGCTGGCGGCGCAGTTCGGGTTCCTGGGCGGCGGCCTGCAGGCGCTGGCGGCCGAACGCGAGGCCCGGCCGGAGCTGCATTTCTATAAGGCGCCCGACGCCCACGGAGAGATCTTCAGCCTGGCGCGGGCGCTGAAGGACCCCGGCCCGCGCGACGTGATAGTGCTGCCGGAGGCCCGCGCGCTGTTCCCGCTGCTCGAGAACGTGCTGCCCGCCGCCGGGGAATACAACGTCTCGATGGGCTATCCCCTGGCGGCCACGCCGCTCTACTCGCTGCTCGACGCGCTGGGCGACCTGCTCGACAGGCGGGGCCCGGCCGGCTACTTCGTGCCGGACTACCTGCGCTTCGTCTTCCACCCTTACGTCAAGAACCTCTACCTGGACGGCGCGGCCGAACCCAGCCGCGTGATCTTCCAGACCGCGGAGGAGCGCCTCTCCGCGCGTATAGACAAGTACGTCCGCCTGGAGGAGATAGAGGGCGACGACGGGCTGGCCGCGCTGGCGGCCGCGAGGCTGGGCGAGGGCGGCGCGGGGCCCGGGGCCGTCAAGGCCCACCTGGCCGCCGCGCACGCCGCGCTGATCAGGCCGTTCGAGGAGATCCGCGACACGGCCGACTTCGCCGGCAAGCTGCTGGCCTTCGTCTCGCACGTCTCGGCCGGCGGCACCGCGCCGCTGCATCCCTACTGGGCGCCGTTCGCCGAGAAGGCCATAGAGCGCGTGCTGGAGCTGAAGAACAGCCGGCTGGCAGGGGAGCGGCTGGCCGGCCCGGCCGCCTATTTCAAGCTGCTCAAGACCTTCCTGCAGGGGGCGGACTACCCGTTCCCGGGCACGCCGCTGGGCGGCCTGCAGGTGCTCGGCTTCCTGGAGACGCGCGGCCTCAAGTTCGACAGGGTCTTCTTCCTCGACGCCAACGCCGACGTGCTGCCGGCCGCCCGCAAGGAGGACACCATCCTGCCGCATTCCGTGCGCGAAGGGCTGGGGCTGTCCACCTATAAGACGCGCGAAAGGCTGGCCCGTTACCATTTCGGAGCGCTGCTCAACGGCGCGCGCGAGGCGCATATCTTCTACAAGGACTCGGCCGAGCAGGAACGCAGCCCTTTCGTCGAGCGGCTGGCCTGGGACATAGAGCGCCGCGGCGGCCGGCCCGACGCGCACGAGGTGCACCTGCGCGTGGACTTCTCGCAGAAGGACCCGGCCCCGGCCGCCAAGACGCCGGCCCTCGCGGCGGCCCTGCGCCGGCTGGAATTCTCGCCGTCGGCGATAGACGCCTACCTGAAATGCGGCCTGCGCTTCTACTACCAGTACGCGCTGCGCCTGCGAGAGAAGGAGGAGGCGGGCGGCGAGGTGGAGCAGCGCGACATAGGCGCGCTGGTGCACGCCGCGCTGGAGCGGTTCTTTAAGGACAGGGTCGGGGCCCCGCTGGAGATAAAGGAGGCGGATTACGCCGCTATGGAGGCCGCCGCGCGCGGCGTCTTCGACGAGATGCTTAAAGGCCACGCCTCCGGTTTCGAGTACCTGATAAAGCGCCAGGTGGAGCGCCGCCTGCGCGACGTCCTGGACTACCACCGCGCCCGCCTCCCCGGCGTGACCGTGCTGGCCTGCGAGACCGGGCTGAAGGCGGAGCTGCCCACGCGCTACGGCCCGGTGCGGCTGAAGGGCTACGCCGACCGCGTGGACCTGCGCGGCGGCACCGTGCATATCCTGGATTACAAGACCGGCTCTTCGGCCGCGGTCCCCGGCCGCCGCTTCGACCCGGCCGCGCGGGCGGACTGGCCTGCCACGCTTAAGTCGGTGCAGCTGCCTTTCTACGTCCTGGCCTACATGGCCATGAACGGCAGGACGGACGTGTCCGCCATGGACGCGTCGCTGATGCTGCTGGGCAAAGAGACCATAGAGGAGCAGGCGCTCTTCGACGAGCGCCGCGGCAAGCCGGCGGACAAGGCGGCCGCCTTCGCCGCCTACAAGGGCGCCGTCACCGCCCTGATAGAGGAGATCCTGGACGAAAACCGCCCGTTCGGCCCTCCGCCCGACGAGCGCCCCTGCCGGGGCTGCCCGTTCCGGACGCTGTGCGGCCGCCAGTGGGTGGAGTAGTTCTCCGGGCGCGCCGGACCGCGCGGGATTTTATATACTTTCCCCATGAACATACTCCTGATCTCCTCCAGCCCCCGCGCCGAGAAGAGCGCCACCTTCACGCTGGCCTCCGAGGTGCTCAAAGGCGCCCGCGCCGCCGGCGCCGAGGTCGAGACCGTCCAGCTGGCCGGCAAGAAGATAAGCTTCTGCCACGCCTGCGAGGCCTGCCACCGCGGCACGATGACCTGCCCGCTCAAGGACGACGCGCACCACATCATCCTTAAGATGCTCAACGCCGACGGCCTCGTCTTCGCCACTCCCAACTACATCAACCAGGTGACCGCGCCGCTCAAGGCGCTGATGGACCGCACTTCCAACCATATCCACTGCCAGCGCTTCCTCGGCAAGTACACGGCCGGGGTGGTGACTTCCGGCAGCGGCCACAACCAGCCGGTCTGCGACTACCTGGCCGCCTACGGCCGCCTGTGCGGCGCGCAGTCCAGCGGCTCGGTGTCCTGCGGCCCCGCGCCCACGGAGGAGCAGCTTAAAGAAGCCTTCGCGCTGGGCGCCAAGCTCGCCGCGGACATCTCCGCGAAGACCGCCTACCCGGAGCAGCTGGCCGAGATCGAGACGCGCCGCCGCTATTTCGCCGAGATCGTGAAACGCCGCAAGGACGACTGGGACGGCGAATACCATTATTACCGGGAGAAGGGCTGGCTCTCCTGAGCCGCCCGGGGTTAATGAAAGCCGTACAGGGGGATATCACCGGCTTGGATGTGGACGCCGTGGTGAACGCGGCCAATAGCACGCTGCTCGGCGGCGGCGGCGTGGACGGCGCCATCCACCGGGCGGCGGGCCCCGGCCTGCTGGAGGAGTGCCGCGGCCTGGGCGGCTGCCGCACCGGCGAGGCCAAGCTCACCGGAGGCTACGCGCTGCCGGCCAGGTACGTCATCCATACGGTGGGCCCCGTCTGGCGGGGCGGGGGGAAGGGGGAGGCCGAGCTGCTGCGGAACTGCTACCTGAACTCCCTCGAGCTCGCCCGCTCGAAGGGCCTTAAGTCCATAGCCTTCCCGTGCATCAGCACGGGCGTCTACGGCTATCCCGCCCGCGAAGCCGCGGGGATAGCGGTGGCCGCCGCGCGGGACTTTACCGCCCGCGCGGGCGCCTCCATCGAGATAATCTTCTGCTGTTTCTCCCGGTCCGACCTGGACCTTTATAAGGAACTGCTCAGTTCGGCGAAGTAGGGTTGTCCTCGTCGCCGTTCACGTGGGAGAGGGCCGAGTCCCGGCCTTCGGCCTGGCGCACCCTGTTCATGATCGTCTGCCACGACGGGCGCTGGCCCATCGTCACGCTGGTCAGGAAGGCCGCGTCCACCTTGGCGCCCACCTCGAAGGCCGCGCCTATGCCGGTGGTGACGATGTCCAGGTTCCTGGTGCCCTTCGGGTCCGAAGAGCCCTTCTTCAGGTTGAAGAAAGCCGTGTTGTAGTAGGCGTACGTGGAACAGCCCTGGAACACGAAGATCTGGTATTTCTTCTTCGGCAGCTCCAGCGCCTGGCCGGAGTCCTCCTGCAGCCTGTCGGGGCTCAGGTAGCCGCCCAGGCCGGAATGCCCGTCGTAGAGGAAGATGTCGGAACCCTTCATCGCCTTTACGGCCTCGCTCGCGAACTCCGCGCTGTCCGGGTCCAGCAGCAGCATCTGCACGTGGGCCTTCTTGGGGCCGTTGTAGACCAGCTGCTTGCGGCGCGGCTCGTCCACGGTGACGCGGAAGCCGGCGCCCCGCAGCAGCGCGAAGGCGTTGTTGAAAGTGGTCTTGCCGAGGTCGCCGTTCTGGAAATTGGCGTCCACGCCTACGAGGAAGCTGACCTGCAGTACGTCGCCGTTGCCGTTGTCCCCGTAGAGCTTCGAATACTCGGGGTAGGTGGAGGCGGTCATCGGCAGCGGCGTCAGCGTGGTGCGGATGCCGACCAGGTCGGAGCCGGTTATCGGGCAGCCGTCCTGGTAGGGGTTCCAGAAATACCAGAAATCGCCCTCGCTGTTGTAATGCTCGTCGGTGCAGCGGTTCACGCGGGAGTGCGCCGTGGGGAAGCCCTTGGAATAGATCGTCACCGGGTCCCGGGGCAGCACGAAATCTATCGTGGCGGGGCCGCCGCCGCGAAAGAGCCTGCTGGAGAACACCACCTGGTCGTCGTAGGCGTAGCTGACCTTGGCGTAGCCGCCGGAGGACTGCGCCGCGCCGAGCAGCGTCACTTTGTAGTCTCCGGAGGGGATGCCCGGGTTGTCCACGAAGCCGGGGTGGGTGGTGAAGGCGCCGTACATGTGCTGCAGCTGCAGGTCTATGGTCTCCAGCACCTTCCTCTTCTGGGAGGGGTTGGACAGCAGCCCCGCGGCGGACTGGCCGGGCGGCAGCCTGTAGAGCAGGTAGGTCTCGAAGTGCATCTTCGCCTTGCGGGAGTCGGCGCCGTACCAGCGGCCGTCCTTTTCGGCGGAGGCCAGGATGTCCGAGATCTCGGGTGTGATCCTGAGGTCCTCGAGGGAGGCTTTTTCTTTGAGGGAGGCGGCGGTCACGGCGAGGTCGCCGAAGTCCGCGGCGCCGGCGGCGCCGGCGAGACCGAGCAGCATTATGAGCGGGAGTTTTATGTTCATTCGTTTCCTCAACAGTATATTGTAGGGCGCGGCGGCCCCGGGCGGTTGGGCCGGAGGACCGGGGAGGGCCCGGTTAAACGCCCCGGGCCTTTCTGGGCCTTCCGGCCCGGCCGGCCCCTCCCACGCCGGGCTTTTTGCCGCGCGCGCCAAAATAGGGTAGTATAGTGGAAATCAAGATTTTACGGAGTACCAAATGCCCCACACGAAAAAGCGGCCCTACAAGATCTCGCTCATCTCCACCCACGGCACCGGCAAGACCACGCTGTGCTACGAGGTGGCCGCCGAGCTCAAGAAGCGCGGCGTCAAGGTGAAGGTCTTCTCCGAGATCGCGGCGGCCGCTTTCGAGCAGGGCATCCCGATAAACGAGTCCACCACGCTGCCGGCCCAGCTTTACATCATGATGCAGCACATCACCGAGGAGCTGCGCGGCGCGCTGCGCGGCTACCAGGTGGTGGTCTGCGACCGCTCCGTCTTCGACAACCTGGCCTACCTGGAGCGCCGCTGCGGCGCGCAGCCCTTCCTGCGCGACTTCCTGCGCTCCTACTCCGAGAAGTTCCCTTACGACGCCATCTACAAGCTGCCGATGGTGGGCGAGCTGATGGACGACGGCATCCGCGACGCGCAGAGCCGCGAGTTCCAGCAGGACATCTTCGACCGGCTCAACACGCTGCTGGGCGAGCTGAACGTGGAGCACCGCACGCTGCCGCCCCCGACCACCGAGCTGCGCAAGGAATGGGCCGACCTGATCGTCAACGAGACCCTCGAGGCCCTCAAGCACGCCGGTGCCCCCAAAGAAAAAGCCGCGGCCTGACCCGCGCCGCGGCGCCTTAAGCCGCCAGGAAAAGGCCGCCCCCGGGCGGCCTTTTTCACGCCCGCTTGAAGCGCCCGTCGTAAATTTCATACTATTCTTAACAGCAACGGGTTACATGGGTTAGCTTCAGGGGATGATGAGAACTTCACGGTTTCTGCTTCTTGCCGCGCTTTTTTTCTTACCGCAGGTCTGCAATGCCGCGCCTGACAAGGCCCTGTCCGCCGCCCGCGCGGCGGTCCTTTCCTCCACCACCACGCCGCAGCAGGCGCTTATAAAATACATCGCCGCCGCCCGTACCAGCGACGCGGCCCCTATCATGGCCGAATACGGCTACGCGCTGGCCTATGCCGGCCTGGGCGAGGCCGCGCTCTACAATATAGACCGCGCGCTGATAACCGACCCCCTGAACGCCGAAGTGCGCTTCTACCTGGGCGAGCTGCTCAACGCCGCGGGTCTTGAGGACGCGTCGGCGGAGGGGGCCGCCCCGGTGCCCGGCTGGCTGAAAGGCGGGCCGCTTAAGCTGCCGCCGCTGGAGGTGGCTTTCTCTTCGGGGAATTTCGAGCAGGCCTCCGCGGCCATAGGCCTGCTGATGGCGCAGAAGCGCTATGCCGAAAGCGCGGTGCTCTACGACAGGCTCTGCGCCAGGTTCAAGGATAACGCCCGCTGCCACGCCGGCTACGCCGTCTGCCTGGAAAAGCTCGGCGCCTACAAGTCCGCCGCGCTGGAGGCCCGGAAGGACCTGGCGCTTAGCGCCTCTCCGGAACGCAGGGCCGTGGCGCAGGCCTATATTTCCGATCTGGAGAAGCGGCCGCCGTTCAAGCCCGGCGAGCCCAAGCCGTCCCTGAAGGGGCGCTACCTCGCATATCTCGGCGGCAACGTCACGCGCTCCGAAGGTTCCACTCTCACCTCGCTCAACGGCAGGCTGGGGCGGTTCCTGAGCGAGCGCGTGGACGTGGCGGCCAACTTCGGGCTCTCCGGCGGCAACGACGAGAGCGACTATAACGGCCTGACGCTGGGCGTGAGCGGCCGCTACAACCGGGCGCTGAGCTTCCTGCCGCTGAACTGGACCATGGCGGCCAAGCTGGAGCGCGTGCCCGCCCCGGACCACAACACGACTTTCCTGCTTTCCCCTGGCTTGAGCTATTTCACCTGGTCCGGCTCGCTGGACCTCTACCTGGATTTCGCGCTCAGCGGGCCGTTCCACGGCAGCAGGACGCTGTCGCTCGGGTACACGGTCTACTTCGGGGGGAGCAAATGAGGGCTTTGGGACGCGCGCTGGCGTTGGCTGCGCTGCTGGGCGCGGTCCCGGCGGGCGCGCAGACGGCGTCCACCGGGGCGTTCTCCGGAGCGCGGCCCGGGCCGGGCGGACTGCTGCGGCTGGAAGCCGCAGAGCCCTACCTCGGTCTGAAAGGGTCCGAGCGCAAAGCCGCGGTGGAAGGCCGGACCGCAGCTTATCCCGGCACGCGGCTGGCCGTGGTGGAATACCGCGGCAACGGCGAACTCTGGACGGTGGCCGGCGGCAGCGCCACGCTGGCGGACACCTGGTCGCGCTCGCAGCTGCGCTACACCCGCCACGAGCGCACGGCCGGGCGCTGGTTCGGCTACGCGGGCGGGCAGTTCGTGCGGGGCGGGGATTCGCCGTCCAACGGCTGGACCGGCCGGCTAGGCACCACCCTTTTCAAGAACCGCTACGACGCGGCCCTTAGCATTTCCCGCAGCAGCCTCACCGACGCCGACGATTCCGCCATGACCACCATAGGGTTAACCGGCCGGGCGCTCTATCCTTATACCAGGCACGCCGGCCTAAATCTGGGGCTCCAGCTGGACCGCGTGAGCTACACCGGCTACAGCCACATCTCGCCCTCCGCGGTGGGCGGCATAAATATCTATCTCCCCGGCGGCAGCTTCGACCTTAGCCTGAATTACGGCGAGAGAGGCCGCGTGGCGCTGCTGGCCGGCTATACGGTGTACATAAGCAAATGAGACCCCCGCGCATAAAATATTCACTGTTCCTGGCCGCGCTGCTGCTGGCTGCGGGGCAAGCCGGCGCCTCCACACTTAACGGCAGCTGCCGGGTGGCGGGGTTCGTGTTCCCATCGATGGCCAGCTGCGAGATCACGTACACTTTTACCACCGCCGACATGTCGTATTCCGACTGTCTGGCCTACAAGGCCATGATGGATGGAGAGATGTGTCAGATAAATGCCCCAGCGACGAGTTGCGCTTATACGGCCGGCTACCTGCTGAGCGCGTCCTGCAGCGGCGGCGGGGGCGGGGACTCGCTCTATACGGGCTCCTGGTTCGAGGGGGGCGCTTTCACGCCGTCGCCGTTCACCCGGATAGACCCTTTCGCGGCCGAGGACGGCTCCGCGTTCTTCTCCGGGCATTACGGCTCCGACTTCGAGAGCTGGCGCGACGACGCGCTGGAGCGGTGGCGCTCTTACCTGGCGCGCAACGCCATAGCCAAGGGCGCCGGCATAGCGGTCTGGCCGGACAATCCCTTCGCGCGCTCGCTGGAAAAGGCCTATGCCCTCCTTGCGGGGAACAAGGCAAAAGATTCCCAGCCGGTCTCGCCTTTCGCCGAGTACGGTAACGAACCCGTAAGCAAAGCGCAATCAGAGTATGAGCAGGGCGTAATAGACCCGGCCGACCTGAAACAGTACGACCCGGTAATAGGCGTCAACGCCGGCAATGTGGGGATGGTGGAAAGCAACGAGCTCTCGCTCCAGGACGGCTGCGAAAAGTGCGCTTCCGTCGCCCCGGGCTACAGCCTGCGCTACAGCTCGCTCTTCGGCGGCCAGTACGAGGCTGACGCCATGAAGGTGGAGCGCTTTGCCGACGGGCGCGCGGTATACACCGACAGCTCCAACACCCGCTGGACTTTCCGGCCGTACGGCGAGATCCGGGAGAAGGGCGACTCTTATTACCGCCCGCCGCTCGGCGCCGCGGAGCGGCTGGTCTACGGCGATATCAAAGGCGGGCGCGGCTACCGCGTGGAGACCGCCGACGGCGACGTTATAGAGTTCTCGGCCGCCTCTTCCAGCGGCACGTGGCGGCCCAGCCGCTACAACGCGGACGACGGCAGCTGGCTTACCTACGATTACGGTCCCAACGGCCTGGCACGCATAACGGACATACACGGCCGCTATTTCGCCTTCGAGCGCGACGCGCGCGGCCTGCCCCTTGCTATAACCGACCAGACCGGCAAGAAGACCGTCTTCACCTACGACGGGAACGGCCATGCCACCGGCGTGACCGGGCCGGACGGCTACCGGAAGACCTTCTCCTACGACGCCGCCGGCTTCCTGCGCGCGGCCAAGAACGGCGCGCTGGCCGAGGAGCGCTACACCTACGACGATACCGGCCGCGTACTGACCTCCGAATCCGAGGGCGGCGTGAACCGCCTGGAACATTACTATAACGACGCCTCTTCCCGGACCGTCATAACCGACGCCTTCGGCTCCCGGACCGTCTACACCTACCGCAACGAGAACGGCAACAGGCTGATCGCCTCCGTGACCGACGCGCTGGGCGGCAAAGCCTCGCTGGCCTACGACGCCAACTCAAATATAGCCTCGAGCACTGACCAGCTCGGCCGCATCACCAGGTACCTGCGCAACGCCAACGGCGACCCGGAACGTATTACCGACGCGCTCGGCGCGGCGTCCACCATCCAGTACCAGGTCAAGATGCAGTACCGCGACGCCTCCGGCGACCACACGGACTATTACTCGCGGCCCGTAAAAATAACCGACGCCCTCGGCCGCGCCACCGAACTGGACTACGACGGCTACGGCAACCTCACAAAGACCAGGGACGCCCTCGGCAACAAGACCAGCATGGCCTACGACAAGGCCGGCCATATGCTGGAGCTGCGCGACGCGCTGGGTTCCACTTACAAGTATGAATACACCATGGGGCTCACCAGGAGCGAGGACCCGCTTGGCCGGATAACGCGATACAAGCGCGACGCGGACCTGCAAGTGACGCAGCTTACGGACCCGCTCGGGCGCAATACCACCTTTAGCTACGACCTCAGCGGCAATGTCACGTCGGTCACCAACCCGCTCGGCTTCGTCACCAAATTCGCCTACGGCGACGGGGCGTGCCCTTCCTGCGGCGGCTCGCAGCTCTCGGCGCTTACCGACCCAAAGGGCAACAGCTGGCGTTTCGCTTACGACAAGTACGGCCGCCTGACCGGCACCACCAACCCGCTGGGCCAGGCCAAGACCTACGATTACGACCGTATGTCCCGGGTGA
>JAJZRA010000060.1 GCA_021847485.1 bacterium | reverse complement strand
AGCGCGGCAAGAAGCAGAAACCGTGAAGTTCTCATCATCCCCTGAAGCTAACCCATGTAACCCGTTGCTGTTAAGAATAGTATGAAATTTACGACGGGCGCTTCAAGCGGGCGTGAAAAAGGCCGCCAGGGGGCGGCCTTTCGGAGCTGGCTGGGCGGCCGTCAGAAGCCGGCGGCGGCTTTGGCGGCCATGGCCAGCAGCGGGCGCGAGAGGACGCCGGCCGCCAGGACGCCGGCGGCCATCAGGAATATTACTATCTCAGCCAGGCCCGGGGCCCCGTAGGAGGCCTCGGCGGGCGCGGGCTTCATGTACATGGCCACGGTGACCTTGAGGTAGTAGTACATGGACACGGCGCTCATCAGCACGGCCACGATGACCAGGCTGGTATAGCCGGCCGACACCGCGCCGGCGAAGGCGTAGAACTTGGCGAAGAAGCCCGCCAGCGGCGGCACGCCGGCCAGCGAGAACATGAAGGCCGCCATCGCGCCGGCCAGCCACGGCCGGGCCCTGGCCAGGCCGGCGAGGTCGTCGATCTGGGGGCCTTTCTCCCCCTTCTCCAGCGCCGCGGCCACGGCGAAGGCGCCTATGGTGGCCATGGCGTAGACGGGCAGGTAGTAAAGGATCGCTTCCAGGCCGGCGCGGCCGCCGAAGAAGGCCGTGGCGAGGTAGCCGGCGTGGGCCACGCTGGAATAGGCCAGCAGGCGCTTGAGGCCCTTCTGGGCCAGCGCCATCAGGTTGGCGGCCACCATGGTGACGGCGGCCAGCCACCAGAACACGCGGTGGACGGTCCCGGCGTCGAAGAGCGAGAAGAGCCGCCACAGCACTATCACGCCGCCGGCCTTGACGGCGGCGCCCATGAAGGCCGAGATCTGCGTCGGCGCGCCCTCGTAGGCGTCCGGCACCCACATATGGAAGGGCACCAGGGCCGTCTTGAAGGCGAAGCCGGAGATCACGAGCAGGAAACCCGCCAGCGCCAGCGGCTGCGGGCTGCCGCCCTTGAGCGCGGCGAAGGTGAGGGCCGGGTAGAGGGCGTTGAGCACGGCTATGCCCATGACGGTCATGCCGGAGCCGAAGGCGCCCAGCATGAAGTACTTGTAGGCGGCCTCGAGGCCGGGCTTGCTGCGGCGGATGCCGGCCAGCGCGTAGACGGGCAGGCTAAGGAGCTCCAGCGCGATGAAGGCGGTGAACAGGTCCCCCGCCGCCACCAGCGCCATCAGGCCGACGGTGGCGGTGAAGAGCAGGAAATAGTATTCCCCCCGGCTTTCCTCGGGCGCGGGGCTGCCGGCCACGGAGAGCAGCACCACCAGCGCCAGCACGGCCAGCGCGAAGAGCCAGACGTAGGAGGTGAGCGGGTTCAGGACCAGCGCCCCGCCGAAGAGGTCCAGCTGGACCGGCTGCGGGCGGCGCAGGAAGACGGGCAGCGCCAGCAGCGCGCCCACGGCGATGAGGCCCTGCGCGCCGCGCAGCGGGCGGACGAAGAGCGGAACCAGCAGGATCAGCAGGGCCGCGGCTATCAGCATCAGCGGCAGGGCTGCGGTACGGGCGGCGTAATCCACTATCTCGGGGGTCATTTCGCGTCCTCTTTACCGAGCGAGAGCTTGACGTCGGCGGCCGGCGGCGCGGCCTGCCGGTGCGCCAGGCCTATATAGGCGTCGGAGGCGGGCAGGGCCCGCTTCAGGAACGGGTTGGGCCAGACGCCTATCAGCACTATGAAAACGAGTATCGGCAGCAGGTAGAGCCATTCGCGGACGCTGAGGTCCGGGAGGGCCTTGTTCTCGGCGTGGCGCACCGGGCCGAAGACGGCCTGCTGGTACATGCCCAGCATGTAGACCGCGCCCAGCACCACGCCGGCCACGGCCGCGCCGGCCAGCCACGGGTAGACGCGGAACGAGCCGAACAGGATCAGCGCCTCGCCGATGAAGCCGTTGAGGCCCGGCAGGCCTACGGAGGAGAGCGTCACTATCATGAAGACGGCGGCGAAGCCGGGCATCACCTTGGCCAGGCCCCCGTAATCCTCTATCAGGCGGGTGTGGCGGCGCTCGTAGAGCACGCCGACCAGCAGGAACAGCGCGCCGGTGGAGAGGCCGTGGTTGACCATCTGCAGCACCGCGCCGGAGACGGCGGCGGGCTCGAGCGCCATCACGCCCAGCATCACGATGCCGAGGTGGGCCACCGAGGAGTAGGCCACCATCTTCTTCATGTCGCGCTGGCTCCACGCGACGAGCGAACCGTAGATCACGCCGACCACGCCCAGCGCGGCCAGCCACGGCGCGAAGCGCGCGGCGGCCTGCGGGAACAGCGGCACGGCCAGGCGCAGGTAGCCGTAGACGCCCATCTTGAGCAGCACGCCGGCCAGCAGCACCGAGCCGGCCGTCGGCGCCTCGACGTGCGCGTCGGGCAGCCAGGTGTGGAACGGGAACAGCGGCACCTTGACCGCGAAGGCCAGCGCGAAGGCCGCGAACAGCCAGAACTGGACCCGCGCGGTGAACGTCGCCGCCTGCAGCGCGGGGATCGAGAAGGTCCAGGCGCCGGAGGCCGCGTGGTGCGAGGAGGCCACCCACAGGATGGCCGCCAGCATCAGCACCGAGCCGGCCATCGTGTAGATGAAGAACTTGAGCGCGGAGTAGATCCTGCGCGGGCCGCCCCAGATGCCTATCAGGAAGTACATCGGGATCAGCATCGCCTCCCAGAACAGGTAGAAGACGAAGAGGTCCAGCGCGGCGAAGACGCCGATCATCGCCGCTTCCAGCAGCAGCAGGCAGACGTAATAGGCGCGCCGGCTTTCCTTTATGTAGTTGAACGAGGCCAGCACGGACAGCGGCATCAGGAAGGCCGTCAGCATGATCATCAGCAGGCTGATGCCGTCGATGCCGAGGCTGTAGTTTATGCCGTAGGACGGCAGCCACGGCAGGTCCAGCCGGAACTGCATGGCCGCGGAGGCCGGGTCGAAGCCGGTCCAGAGCTTGAGCGAGACCGCGAAGGCCAGCAGCGTGGCCGCCAGGGCGCCGTACTTGAGGGCGCCGGTGCGCTCCGGCGGCACCAGCAGCAGCGCCGCGGCCGCGGCGGCGGGCAGCAGGACCAGCAGGGAAAGCGGGTTGGTGATCAGTTCCGTCATATTACGAAATAAAGCATCAGCGCCACGCCGATGGCGAAGACCAGGGCGTAGAGGTCCAGGCGGCCGTTCTGCACGCGGGCCAGCAGCCGGCCGGCCGCGTAGGAGGCCTTGGCCGGGCCGTTGACGCCGAGGCCGTCGATCAGGCCGGCGTCCACCGCGTGGAACAGCACGCGGTTGGAGAAGGCGCGCAGCGGGCGGATGACGGCCAGGTCGTAGAGTTCGTCCACGTAGAACTTATGGAAGACGAAGGCGTGGAACTGGGCCATCGAGTTCTTCAGGAAGTTGGCGGCCTTGGGCAGCGTCAGCGGGAAGGCCGCGGCTATGCCGGCCAGGCCCGCCGCCACCGAGATGAACATCAGCTTGGCCGCCTCCGGCGACGGGGCCTCGGGGGCCGCGTGCGCGGGGTCCAGGAAGACGAACAGGCGGTCCTTGAGCAGGAAGCCCCCCGCCACGGCCAGCAGCGCCAGCGCGGTCATCGGCAGCGTCATCGACAGCGGGGACTCGTGCGCGTGCGTCTGCGAGCGGCGCTCGCGCAGGAAGGTCAGGATGAAGAGGCGCGTGGTGTAGAAGGCGGTCAGCGCCGCGGTCAGCACGCCGAGGCCCCAGACCAGCGGCCCCCCGTGCTCGAAGACCTTCTCCAGGATCAGGTCCTTGGAGTAGAAGCCGGAGAGGCCGGGGACGCCCGCGATGGCCAGCCAGCCGGCCGCCGTCAGCAGGAAAGTGAAAGGCAGCTCCTTCCTGAGGCCGCCCATCTTGAACATGTCCTGCTCGCCGGACATGCCGTGGATGACGGAGCCGGCGGCGAGGAACAGCAGGGCCTTGAAGAAGGCGTGCGTGGCCAGGTGGAAGATGGAGGCGGAGAAGGCGCCCGCGCCGGCGGCCATGAACATGTAGCCCAGCTGGCTGACGGTGGAATAGGCGAGCACTTTCTTGATGTCGCGCTGCAGCAGGCCGATGACGGCCGCGAAGAACGCGGTGAAGGCGCCGGTCAGCAGCACCACCTCGAGCGCGCGCGGGGCGAGCTCGTAGAGGAAGTGCAGGCGGGCCAGCATGTAGACGCCGGCCGTCACCATGGTGGCGGCGTGGATCAGCGCGGAGACCGGCGTCGGGCCGGCCATAGCGTCGGGCAGCCAGACGTAGAGCGGGAACTGCGCGGATTTGCCGGTGGCGCCGAAGAACAGCAGCAGGCCTATCAGCGTGGGCGCGCCAATGCCCAGGATAGTTATGCCGGAGAGCAGCGGGGCGCCCTTCTCGAGCGAGGCGAAGTCCAGGCCCGGGACGCCCTTCGAGGCCAGCAGCGCCGACAGCAGCATCAGGCCCACGAGGAACCCGGCGTCGCCGACGCGGTTGGTGATGAAGGCCTTCTTGCCGGCCGAGGCCTTCTCCGGGTCCTCGTACCAGAAGCCGATCAGCAGGTACGAGCAAAGGCCCACGCCCTCCCAGCCGACGAACATCACCAGCGGGTTGTCGGCCAGGACCAGCGTCAGCATGAAGAAGACGAAGAGGTTGAGGTAGGCGAAGTAGCGGTTATAGCCGGCGTCGCCGTGCATGTAGCCGGTGGAGTAGACGTGGATCAGGAAGCTGACGCCGGTGACGATGAGCGCCATGACGGCGGACAGCGGGTCGAAGCGGAACGCGGCGTCCACGCCGAAGGTGCCGGCCGAGATCCAGCTGTAGAGCGTCTCGCGCAGCAGGCGCGCCTCGGGCGGCAGCGAGAGCAGGTGCGCGAAGGCGGCCGCGGCCAGGACGAAAGAGGCCAGGATGGCCGCGGAAGCCGCGGCCCCGCCGGCCTTTTCGCCGAGCAGGCGCTTGCCGAGGAAGCCGTTGAGCAGGAAGCCCGCCAGCGGCGCGGCCAGGATCCATTTGAGCAGCGGGTAGGAATTAGCGTCCATCAGCCTTTAAGTTCCTTTATGTTGGCCGCTTCGGCCGTCTTGAAGACCTGCGCCAGCGCCAGGATCAGCGCCAGGCCCACGCCAGCCTCGGCGGCGGCCACGGCCAGCAGCAGGGCGGCGTAGGCGCGGGACGGTTCGGCGGGGCCGAGCGCCACGAAGGCCACGTTGGCCGCGTTGAGCATCAGCTCCAGGAACATCAGCATGCGCACCAGGCCCCCGCAGGTCAGGAAACCGGCGGCGGCGGTGGCGAAAAGGGCGAAGGCCAGCGCGGCGAGGTGGAACTTGTTCATACGTTCCCCCTCCGCCTGGAGGTCAGCGCCACGGCGCCCACGATGGAGGCCAGGATGACCAGCGAGAGAAGCTCGAACTGCAGGACGAAAGGCCCGAACAGCTGGCGGGCCAGGCCCAGCGCGCCGGTCTCGGAGAACGGGGCGTCAACGGTCAGGGCCTTCAGCGGCCCTGCGGCCTTGAGCAGCTCGCCCAGGATGACGGCGGCCGCGGCCAGGCCGAGCACGCGCCTGAAGCTGGCGGGGGCCGGGCGGTCGCGCCAGGCGGCCGGCAGCGCGGTGAGGGCCACGACGAAGAGGATCATGATGGCGCCGGCGTAGAGGATTATCTGCAGCGCTGCCAGGAGCTGCGCGCTCAGCGCCAGGTAGAGGCCGGCGGTGGAGAGCAGCGCGGCGAGCATCAGCAGCGCGGCCTTGACCGGGCTGCGCTGGAAGATCATCAGCACGGTGGCCAGCAGCGCGACGGCGCCGAAGGTCCAGACGGCGGCGGCTACTATCATTGCTCCCCCTTCGACTTCAGGTATTCGTTGGCCAGGCGGTTGGACGCGCCGAGGACGGACGGGGCCTCGCCGGGCAGGTTGCGCAGCAGGTCCTCGCGGGTCATCAGCATCTCGGAGCGGGTCAGCGCGCCGCCGGGGATCTCCAGCGTGTCCATCGCTATCGCGTCCTCGGGGCAGGCCTCCACGCACATGCCGCACATCACGCAGCGCGAGAGGTCGATGTCGAAGACGGCGGGGTACTTCTCCACGGAATTGTCGGGGTACTCCGCGGCCTCTATCCTTATGCAGTAGGCCGGGCAGGCGGTCTGGCACATGAAGCAGGCGACGCACTTGGGCGAGCCGTCGGCGCGGACCTTCAGGCGGTGGCGGGTGCGGGTCCGGGCCGCGTGCGGCAGCGGGATGGTCTTCTCGGGGTACTGCACCGTGGGCATGCCCTTCGGGTTGAAGAGGTTGACGAAGAAATGTCTGGTCGTGACCAGCAGGCCGCGGGCGATCTCGGGGAGGTAGAGCCGCTCCAGCAGGTTCAGCGGCCGGTTGTCGACTTTCTTTACGCTTATCATAGCTTGCCCAGCGCCAGCAGCGCGGCCCCCGTCAGCAGGATATTGAAGAGCGCCAGCGGCAGCAGCCTCTTCCAGCAGAGCGTCATCAGCTGGTCGAAGCGGAAGCGCGGCAGGGTCCAGCGGACCACGAGCAGGAACCAGGAGAAGAAGACGGTCTTGGCGGAGAACGACGCCACCTGCAGCGCGGCCACCAGGTAGTGGTTCAGCGGCAGCGCCGCGCCGCCGGGCAGCACGAAGCCGGTATCGTAAAGGTAGGGCACCTGCCAGCCGCCGAAGAACAGCGTGGCCGACAGCATCGAGACCAGGATGATCTCGACGAACTCGGAGAACATGAAGGCCGCGAAGCGCATCGAGCTGTACTCCATGAAATAGCCGATGATCTCGCTCTCGCCCTCGACCAGGTCGAAAGGCGTGCGCTTGTTCTCGGCGATGGCCGCCGTCAGGAACAGCACGAAGCCGAGCGGCTGCACCACTATGCCCCAGGCCGGCACGAAGCCGAAGAGGAGCTTCCCCTGCGCGCGCACCAGGTCCTGCAGGCCGGCCGTGCCGTAGATCATCATCAGGCCGACCAGCGTCAGGCCTAGCACGACCTCGTAGGAGACCATCTGCGCCGCGCCGCGCAGCGCGCCGAGCAGCGTGAAATTGTTGCCGGAGGCCCAGCCGCCGAGGAAGACGCCGTAGATGGCGAGTCCCGACAGCGCCAGCACCAGGAAGACGCCCAGCGGCACCTGCGCGATGACCAGGTCCAGGCGGTAGCCGAAGACCATGACGTAGTCGCCGAACGGGATCAGCGCGAAGAGCGCCATCACCGGCACCAGCGCGAAGAAGGGCGCCAGCGCGAAGAGCAGCTTGTCGGCGCGGCCGGGGACGAAGTCCTCCTTGACCAGCATCTTGATGCCGTCGGCCACCGGGTGGAACAGGCCGTTGAGGGCCAGGCCGAAGATGGAGGCGCGGTTGGGGCCGACGCGGTCCTGCATCAGCGCGCTGACCTTGCGCTCGGCCAGCGTCAGCAGCGCGGTGAAGCCCATCACGCCGTTGAGGAACACCAGCACCTTGAGCGCGGCGGCGCCGATGAAGAGGAGCAGGTCCTTGTGTGCCAGCAGGGTCGCGGTCATTTGAAGACTATTTCCTTTAGGGCGTCGGCGGCCGAGTCGAGGTGCAGCGAAGCCCCGCTGTAGGCGGCCAGCCTGTTGACCAGCGCCCAGAGGGGCCTGACGCCCTCGGGGGCCGCCACCGAGGGCTCGGCGCGGCGGCGCAGGCCCTGGAAGTTGACGAAGGTGCCCGGGACCTCGAAGTAGCAGGCGTAGGGCAGCGTGGCGTAGGCGGCCGGCGGGATGTCCGCGCGGTTGGTCGCGAAGACTATCAGCCTGGCCCCGGAGGCCTTGACCGCGTCCCGCACGAAGGCGGCGGCGCGGGCCTCGGTCACGACGGTCTTGACGCGGCCGTCGACGATCCTGGCGCGCAGTTCTTCGAGCGCGATGCCGCCGTAGGCGTCCTTGACCAGGCGCGCGCCGCGGGCGTTGGGCGCCGGGTCCTCGTTGATCAGGATGCCGTCCTTGACGCCCTGGGCGCCGGGGAAGTCGAAGCAGAAATTCTCGGTCTTGATCGCGTCCTTGGCCAGGCGCGCGAGCGCGGCGTTGTCCTCCACGGAGAGCCACGGCGAGCCCAGCACGGCCGCGGCCGGGTGGTTCTCGTCGATGCGGCCGGCGGCCTCGCGCAGGGCGGGCTCCAGCTCGATCAGGCCGTTCTTGATGACGCCCTTGGCCAGCCTGTCGCCGGCGCGCACGGCCTTGTAGGTCATGCGGCCGTGGTCGCAGAGCCAGGTGTTGGTCTCGGCGTTGGGGCGCGGGACCAGCCGGTAGAGGACGCCGTCGTTATGGTGCGCCTCCATCAGGCAGCCGGTGGCGCAGCCGAGGCAGACCGTCGGGGTGCGCTTGAGGAACCAGACTCGCTGCTTGAAGCGGAAGTCGCGGGAGGTCCAGGCGCCGACGGGGCAGATGTCGGCTAGGTTGAGCGTGTAGCCGTTGTCGAGGGCCTTGCCCTGCTTCAGGTCTATATAGGAATGGTCGCCGCGCTCCATCACCTCGAGCTCGGAGGTCTTCGTGACCTCGGAGCAGAAGCGGACGCAGCGGGTGCAGAGGATGCAGCGCTCGTTGTCCAGCACGAGGTGCGGGCCGAGGGCGCGGCGCTTCTGCCGGCGGACCTTGTCCTCCTGCGGGAAGCGGCTCTTCGCGCGGCTGTGCTCCATATAGTAGTCCTGCAGGCCGCATTCGCCGGCCTGGTCGCAGATCGGGCAGTCGAGCGGGTGGTTGATCAACAGGTACTCCAGCACGTCGCGGCGCGCGGCCTTCACCTTGTCGGAATCGGTGCGCACCACCATGCCGTCGGCCGCCTCGGTGGAGCAGGCGGTCAGCAGCTTGGGGGACTTCTCCACCTCCACCAGGCACATCCGGCAGTTGCCGGAGATGGACAGGCTGGGGTGGTAGCAGTAGCGGGGTATGACTATGCCGAGGGCCTGCGCCGCCTGCAGGACGGTGGTCCCCTTGGCGACTTCCGCGGTCTTGCCGTCTATGGTTATCTTGGGCATCAGTGTTTCCCGGCGGCCTCCGGCGGGCAGCAGCGGCCGGCCGCGTGCGCCTCGAACTCGGCGCGGAATTTCTTGACGAAGCTTATGACCGGCATCGCCATCGCGTCGGCGAGCGGGCAGATGGTCCGGCCCGTCATCCCCTCGGCGACCGAGACGAGCGTGTCGATGTCGGCCGGCGTCCCGGTCCCCCCTTCCAGGCGGTCCAGGAGCTTCTCGATCCAGCCGCAGCCTTCGCGGCACGGCGTGCACTGGCCGCAGGACTCGTGGTGGTAGAAGCGGGCCAGCACCTGCAGCAGCTTGACCATGCACTGGGAATCGTCGATGACGATGACGCCGCCCGAGCCCAGCATCGTGCCGGCCGCGGCGAGCGAGTCGTAGTCCAGGTTCACCTTCAGCGCCTCTTCGGCGGTCAGCACCGGTACCGAGGAGCCGCCGGGGATGACGGCCTTGAGCCGTTTGCCGGCCTTCAGGCCGCCGCAGGTCTTCTCGATAAGGTCGCGCAGCGGCACGCCGAGCGGCAGCTCGTAGACGCCGGGGCGGTCCACCGGGCCGCTTACGCAGAAAAGCTTGGTGCCGGAGCTCTTGGGGACGCCGATCGAGGCGTACCACTCGCCGCCGCGCTCGATTATCGCGGGCACGGCCGCGAGCGTCTCGACGTTGTTGATGACGGTCGGGGCGGCGAAGAGGCCCTTTACCGCCGGGAACGGCGGCTTCAGGCGCGGCTGGCCCTTGAAACCCTCGAGGGACTCCAGCAGCGCGGTCTCCTCGCCGCAGATATAGGCGCCGGCGCCGCGGTGCGTGGACAGCTCGAAATCGAAGCCGGAGCCCAGCAGGTTGCGGCCGATGAAGCCCTTGGCCCTGGCGTCGCCGATGGCCTTGTCCAGCAGGGCCGTCTCGGCGGCGAACTCGCCGCGGACGTAGATGTAGCCGCGCGAGGCGCCGATGGCGTAGCCGGCTATCGCCATGCCCTCGATCAGCGCGTGCGGGTTCTTCAGCAGGAGTTCGCGGTCCTTGAACGTGCCCGGCTCGCCCTCGTCGGCGTTGCAGACCAGGTAGCGCGGGCCCTGGGCGTCCTTCGGGATGAACGACCACTTGAGGCCGGTCGGGAAGCCCGCGCCGCCGCGGCCGCGCAGGCCCGACTTCTTGACCTCCTCGGTCACGTCGGCGGGCTTCATGGCGAGCGCCTTCTTCAGCGCGCGGTAGCCGCCGCAGGCGAAATAGCCTTCGAGGTCGCGGACCTTATCTCGTAGAAGGATATTTTCCATGTTTAAGGTCTTCCAGCAGAACGTCGAGCTTTTCGGCGGTCACCCGGCCGAAGTAATCCTCGTTGACCTGCAGCACCGGCGCGTCGCCGCAGGCGCCGAGGCATTCCACGGCGGACAGCGTGAACAGGCCGTCCTTCGTGGTCTCCCCCTCCTCTATGCCGAGCCTGGCGCGCAGGGCGGCCAGCAGCCCGGGGGCGCCGGCCATGTGGCACGAGATGTTGCGGCAGACCTGCAGGTGGTACTTGCCGGCGGGGACGCGGTTGAACATCGTATAGAAGGTGACCACGGCCTTCACGCGGGAGTAGGGCAGGCCGAGGTACCCGGAGAGGGCGTCCATCGCCTCCTCCGCCACGTAGCCGGCCTCCCGCTGCAGTTCCAGCAGCAGCGGGATCAGCGCCGCGTCGCGCCGCGGGTAGCGGGCGCAGATCTTCTCCGCCCTCTGCTTGAACTCGTCGGTCAGCGTGAAGGCCATGCTATCTCTCCAGCTCCCCGCCTATCATGTTGATCTGGCCGAAAGTGGCCACGATGTCGGCGATATAGCCGCCCTTGATGAGCTTGGGCAGGCCCGCGGTCAGCGGGAAGCATGGCGGGCGCAGGCGCAGGCGCCACGGGCGGCCGGAGCCGTCGCTCACCAGGTAGAAGCCGACCTCGCCGTTGCCGCCCTCCACCGCCTGGTAGACCTCGCCGGCCGGCGGCTTGACGCCCTCGAAGGTCAGCTTGAAATGGGCCATCAGCCCCTCGATGCTGTTGTAGACCTCCGGCTTGGGCGGCAGGATCACGTCGTAGGCCGGGTGGTTCACCGGGCCGTCGGGCAGCTGCGCGAGGGCCTGCTCGATGATGCGGGCGCTCTGGCGGATCTCCTCGAGGCGCACCAGGTAGCGGTCGTAGTTGTCGCCGTTGGAGCCCACGGGGATGTCGAAGTCGAAGCGGTCGTAGACCAGGTAGGGCGTGGCCTTGCGCACGTCCAGCGGCACGCCGGTCGAGCGCAGCGCGGGCCCCGTGAAGGACATCCCGAGGGCCTCCTCCTTGGAGATAGCGCCGGTGCCGCGCAGCCTGTCGTGGAAGATTCGGTTGCGGGTCAGCATCTTCTCGGCGTCGGCGACGTTGCGCCGGACGGAGGCGAGCGCCTCGGCGGCGTCCCGTTTGAAGTCCGGCGGCAGGTCGCGCGTCAGGCCGCCGACGCGGGTGTAGGCGGGCGTCACGCGGCCGCCGGCCGCGGAGTCCCCGAGGCGGTACAGGGCCTCGCGGGCGTTGATCAGGTAGAAATAGACGGTGAACGCGCTGAGTTCCATCGCGTTGGCGCCCAGGCAGGTCAGGTGGTCCGTGATGCGCGAGATCTCGCTCATGATCACGCGGATGTACTGGCAGCGCGCGGGCGTCTCTATGCCCATCAGCTTCTCTACGGCCAGCGCGAAACCGACGTT
The DNA here is from genome assembly GCA_021847485.1 of bacterium. Lineage (GTDB taxonomy): Bacteria > Elusimicrobiota > Elusimicrobia > Elusimicrobiales > UBA9959 > UBA9959. Next base: position 1,293 of record JAJZRA010000060.1, on the reverse strand, counting down.
GTTGATGAACGGCGAGACGTAGTTGAGGCGGTCCGTGTACGGCACGCACTGGTTCCAGGTGACGTTCTCGCAGGTCTTCTCGAAGCCGCGGTGCAGGTAGCCGATCTCGGCGTCGGCGTCGGTCACGCGCTCGCCGTCCACGGTCAGCAGGATGCGCACGATGCCGTGCATCGCCGGGTGCGACGGGCCCATGTTCAGGACCAGGCGGCCGTCCTCGAGCTTCTCGAGCTCCCAGTTCTTAGGCAGATCGGGGTTCTTCCTGTCCATGTCAGTCCCTGTGCGGCAGGCGCGGCTGGCGCTTCTTGAGCGGATAGTCCTTGCGCAGCGGGTGCCCCTCGAAGCCGTCGTACATCAGCAGGCGGCGCAGGTCGGGGTGGCCGGCGAAGGTGATGCCGAACATGTCCCAGGCCTCGCGCTCGAACCAGTCGGCGCCGGGCCAGAGGCCGGTCAGCGTGTCGGCGGAGGCGTCCCCCGCCGGCACCGGGCACTTCAGGCGCAGGCGGTAGTTGTGCTTCGTGGAATAGAAATGGCAGACCAGCTCGAAGCGCGGCTCGCGCGGCAGGTAGTCGGCGGCGGTCAGGTCCAGCAGCAGGTCGAAGCCGAGCTCGTCCTTCAGGTAGGCGGCGACCTCCTTCCAGGCCTCTTTCTTCACGACGGCCGTCTCGTCGCCGCGGAAGGCGTGCGTCTCCAGCACGGCGGCCGGGAACCTGGTCTTGAGCGTTTCGAGGAGGTAGCTGGTCATCTGTACTTCCTGTCCAGGACGGATTCCTTCGAGACCTTCTCCTGCAGCTTGATCAGCGCGTCGAGGACCGCCTCGGGCCGCGGCGGGCAGCCGGGGATATAGATGTCCACCGGGATGATCCTGTCCACGCCCTGCACGGTGGCGTAGTTATCGTAAAAGCCGCCGGAGGTGGCGCAGACGCCGAAGCTGACCACCCACTTGGGCTCGCACATCTGGTCGTAGACGCGCTTGAGGACCGGGGCCAGCTTCTCGTTGACCGTGCCGACGACGAACAGCACGTCGGCCTGGCGCGGCGAGAAGCGCGGGTACTCGGCGCCGAAGCGCGAGATGTCGTAGGTGGAGGCGAAAGTGGACATGAACTCCATGCCGCAGCAGGCGGTCACGAAGGGGTAGTTGAAGAAGGAGTACTTGCGGGCCCAGTTGACCGCCTCGTCGAGGCGCGTCGTCAGGTAGGAGTGGCCGAACAGCGTCTCTAATCCCATTCCAGGGCTCCTTTCTTCACCGCGTAGACCAGGCCGGCCAGCAGCACTCCGAGGAAGCCGGCCATCGCC
>JAJZRA010000059.1 GCA_021847485.1 bacterium | reverse complement strand
TCAAAGGCCTGAAGGCCTCCTGGCTCTTCGACTGGTACTTCAAGGAGGCCGTCTGATGAGCATAGCTCTTGATACGGCACGGGCAATAGCCCAGGGGGTGTTGTAATATGCGCTGGTCCTACGTCGCGCCCCGCCTCGCCCTGCTGGTCCTGCTGTGGGCCTTCTTCTTCTTCGCTTTCGACCCGCTGCTCAAATGGGGCCTGATCAAGGGCATAGAAAAGGGCGCCAAGGCGAAGGCGGAGATAGCCTCGCTGCATACCACGTTCCTGCACCCGTCGCTCAGACTGACCGGCTTCGCCCTGGCCGACTCCAAGTCCGAGTACACCAACCTCGTCGAGTTCTCGGAGCTGGCGTTCTCGGCCGAGGGAGCGCCGCTGCTGGAGAAGAAGCTCGTGGTGGACGAAGCCTCGCTCAAAGGCCTGCGCTTCGGCACGCCCCGCAAGACCTCGGGCAAGCTGTCCTTCGTCAAGGAGGAGCCCTCCCCGCTGGTGGAGGAGATGACCGCGCAGTCCAAGAGCTTCGCCCTCGAACGGGCCGCGGACGTCAAGAACGACGCCGTGTCCTCCTACAAGGTGAACCCCGACGACCTCGAGTCGGTCAAGCTCGCCAGGAAGCTGGAGGAGGATTACGCCCGCGACTACAAGGACATCGCCGCCAAGGCGGACCCGGCCAAGTACCAGGCCGCCCTGGACGAACTGAAGGCGTCCTATGAGAAGGCCAAAGGGGAGAAGAACCCCCTGAAGCAGGCCAAGGACTACGCCGAGATCGCCAAGCAGGCAAAGAAGATCGCGGCGGATTTCAAGAAGGACAAGGAGGAGGCCGAGGCCGCCCTGGCCCGGGCGAAGGACGCTTTCAAGGCGGTCGACGAGGCCAGGCGACGGGACACCGCCGCCGTGATGGCCAAGATGAAGCTGCCGTCGCTGGACAGGCAGTCCCTGGCGCGGATGCTGGCCGGCCCGGTCATCGCCGAGAGGACCGCGACCGCGATGAAATGGATAGCGCTGGCGCGGCGCTACATGCCGGCCGGCGGCAAGGGCGTCCTCAAGAACGAGGCCAGGCGCGGCAGGATGGTCTATTTCCCCAAGGAGCGCGCCTACCCCACCGTGCTGGTGCGCAGGCTGGCGCTTTCCGGCGAGCTCGGGCTCGAGGCCCCGCTGGATTACAGCGGCGTGGTGGAGGGCCTGACGACGCAACCCCAGGTCTACGGCCGCCCGACCACCGCGCTGGTCCGCGGCGCCAAGGGCGCGCGCCGTCTGGACCTCCGGGCTTCGCTCGACGCCACGGGGGACACGATAAAGTCGGACTCCGCGCTCCTCTACTCCGGCATCCCGGTCAAGGAACTGAAGCTGGGTTCGCCCGGTTCCTTCCTGGTGGACATCACCGGGGCCACCGGCTCTTTCGACGGCGTTCTGAAGACCTCCGGCGACAGTCTCGACGGGAAAGCCGCGATGAAGCTGACGGGGGCCTCCTTCAGGCCCGATGCCTCCGCCATCAAGGCCGCGCCGCTGCGCTCCGCGGTGGAATCGGCGTTCTCCGGCCTGAACTCCGCCACGCTTGAGGCCGAGATCTCCGGCACCGTCAAGGACCCGAAGCTTTCGGTCGATACCGACCTGGCCTCCGCCCTCTCCAGGGCGTTCGGCGCGGCCGCCGGGGCCGAGCTCAAGAAGGCGCAGGAGCAGGCCGGGCGGAAGGTGGACGAGGCCCTCAAGCCGTACCGGGCAAAGCTGGACGGCCTCGCGGCGTCCAAGCAGGGCGAGCTGGCGGACAAACTCAAGGCGGGGGACGCGAAGATCAACGGCGCCGTGGACGGCCTGCTGAAAGGCCTGGTCCCCGGCAAGATAAAGCTGCCGAAGCTGTTCTGATGCCGAAGGGGAGGCTGCCCGTCCTGTTCCTGGGGCACGGCTCCCCGATGAACGCCGTGCTGGACAACCCGTTCACGCGGGCCATGTCCGCGCTGGGGCGGGAGCTGCCCAGGCCGAAAGCCGTCCTCTGCCTGTCGGCCCACTGGCTGACCGAGGGGGAGCTGAGCCTCAACGGCGCGGCCCCTTTCGAGACCATCTACGATTTCTACGGCTTTCCCGAAGAGCTCTACCGGATAACCTACGCCCCGCCCCCGGCGGCGGAGCAGGCCTCGCGCGCGGCCGCCCTGCTGAAGCCGGCTCCGGCCGTGACCGGCCGGGGCCTGGACCACGGCGCGTGGACCGTGCTGCGGCTGCTGTTCCCCAAGGCGGACGTCCCGGTCTTCCAGCTGAGCCTGGACTACCCAGCGCCGGGGGAATACCACTACGGGCTGGGCCGCAGGCTGGCCCCGCTGCGCGACGAGGGCGTGCTGCTGGTGGGCAGCGGCAACATCGTCCACAACCTGGCCCTGATGGCCCCGGACATCGACGCCCCGCCTGCCGCCTGGAACCGCGGCTTCGACCTGAAGGTAAAGGAATATATAGATAAAGGCCGCCGGGCGGAGCTGGCCGCCTACCGGGACCTGCCGGGAGGGGAGCTCGCAGTTCCTACCCCGGACCATTACTGGCCTTTCCTGGCCGCCCTGGGCGCCGCCGGGAACGACCGCGCCTCCTATCCCTACGAAGGCTACCACCACGCGACGCTCTCCATGCGGGCGGTCCGGTTCGGCTGACAGGCCGGGCCGGGCGGGGGGGGGAGGGGCCTCCGGCGCCGTTACCGTAACAGCGGCGTTACCGCGCGTAACGCTGCGTATATACAAGTATCCCGATATCCGTAACGCCGCTCCCGCGGCACTTTCCCGACGTAAAAACCGCCTCCGCAAATAAGTATTGACAAAGCGCGAACGATGACGTATACTATTTCCGTAGTCAACGTTAATTAATTAACGTTAATAAATAACGATGCGGGGCGCAGCGTTACGTTCTGAACGATAAGACCACGGAGGAAAGTATGGCTAAGATAATCTGCATAGACGACGACAAGGACATCCTGGACGCCTGCGAGGTGGTGCTCGAGGGCCAGGGCCACACCGTTGTTACGGCGCTCAACGGCAGGGAGGGGTTCGAGAAGGCCTCCAAGGAGCGGCCGGACCTCATCATCCTGGACGTCATGATGGACGACTCCACCGAGGGGTTCGCCACGGCCCAGAAGCTGCGCCGCACCGAGGCGCTGAAGTACGTCCCGATCATGATGCTCACCTCGGTCAACGAGACCTCCCCGCAGAAGTTCGGCGAGAAGGACGGCGAATTCCTGCCGGTGGACGCCTTCATGGAGAAGCCGATAAAGCCCAAGGAGTTCGTCGCCAAGGTCAAGGAACTGCTGGCCCTGAAGAAGGACCAGGTCAACGTCGAAGGCCGGACGAAGTAAAGCAACGAGACCAAAGGAGCCGCTAAAGCTATGACGAGGATCCCCCAGCGCACGGTAGAGAGGTTCTTCCGCTACTGCCAGTTCCTGCACAGCCGGCTGGAGGCCGGCGGCGAGTTCGTCTTCTCGCACGAACTGGCCGCGGCGGTGGGGGTCTCGCCGGAACAGGTCCGGCGCGACCTTATGAACTTCAGGCTGAAGGGCACCCCGCAGCGGGGCTACCCGATCAAGGAGTTCATGACCGAGCTCTATTCGCACCTGGAATCCGAGTCGCTGACCAAGATGGTGCTGGTAGGGGTGGGCAACCTCGGAAAGGCCATACTTTCCTACTTCCTCAAGCGCAGGCCCAACCTGAGCATAGTGGCGGCCTTCGACCAGGACCCGGAGAAGGTGAACCGGGTCTACTCGGGCTGCCAGGTGCACCATATAGGCCAGCTGGAGAAGTTCGTCGCCCGCGAGAAGGCGGCGGTGGGCATCATCACGGTGCCCGCCTCCGCCGCGCAGGAGGCGGCCGACATGCTGGTGCGGGCCGGCGTGCGCGGCATAGTCAACTTCGCCCCGGCCCAGCTGAAGCTGCCGCCGGGAGTCTTCCTGGAGCAGCTGGACATCACGCTTTCCATCGAGAAGGCGGCCTATTTCGCCCGCAAAACGAAGATCAAGGAGTGACATCATGAGCGCCCCGAGCAAGGTGGACAAGGTCCTCGAGAGCTACAGCTTCGCCAAGCGCGACAAGCTGATCCCCATCCTACAGGAAGTGCAGGCGGCCGACGGCTATATCTCCAAGCCGGCCGCGCTGAAGGTAGCGAAGCACCTCAATATCCCCGCCAGCAAGGTCTACGGCGTGGCGACCTTCTACAACCAGTTCAGGTTCAAACCCGTCGGCAAGTACCACGTGATGATCTGCCGCGGCACCGCCTGCCACGTGAAAGGCTCGGCCGGCGTGCTGAAGATGTGCGAGGAGGTGCTCGGCATCAAGGCCGGGGACACCACGCGGGACGGCCTCTTCAGCATAGAGGTGGTGGCCTGCATCGGCGCCTGCGGCCTGGCCCCGGTCATCAGCGTCAACGGCGAGTTCCACGCCAAGGTCACCCCCGACAAGCTGCGCAAACTGGTGGACGATCTTCGCAAGGCGGAGGCTTCCAATGGAAAATGACATCATCGGCACCAACCTCTCCGGCATCCCCGCCTCGGCGCGCAAGGCCTTCCTGACCCGCGCTTTCGGCTCCGAGGACTACGCGGCGAAAGCCGCCGCGCTGCGCCGCGAGGACCCGTCCCGCGCTGTGATCTACGTGGGCGCCGGCACCTGCGGCCTCGCCGCCGGCGCGGCGAAGACGCTGGAAGCCGCCCGGAAGTACATAAAGGACAACAGGCTCGAGGCCGACGTCCTCGAGGTGGGCTGCATAGGCTACTGCGCCGCCGAACCGCTGCTCGACGTGCAGCTGCCGGGCCAGGCCCGCGTCTCCTTCCAGCGCGCCGCCGGGGACGCGACGCCGGCGCTGCTGGATTCCGTTTTCAAGGACAAGGCCCCGAAGAAGGAGCACCTCCTCGGCCAGTTCGAGGACGGGGGGAAGAAGTGGCCCAAGGTGCCGCTGCTGAGCGAGCACCCGTTCTTCGCCAAGCAGCTGCGCTTCGTGCTCAAGCACGTCGGCATCGTGGACCCGCTCTCGATCCAGGAGCACATCGCCCGCGGCGGCTACTCGGCCTTCCTGAAAGTAATACACACGATGACCCCGGCCCAGGTCTGCGACGCCGTGGAGGCGAGCGGCCTGCGGGGCCGCGGCGGCGGCGGCTTCCCTACCGGCAAGAAGTGGAAGATCGCGCTGGCCTCGGACGCCGACCAGAAGTACATAGTCTGCAACGCCGACGAGGGCGACCCTGGCGCGTTCATGGACCGCTCGGTCATAGAGGGCGACCCGCACCGCGTGCTCGAGGGCATCGCGATCGGCGCCTACGCGATCCACGCCGGCAAGGCCTACGTCTACATCCGCGCGGAGTACCCGCTCGCGATCAAGAACCTTAAGAAGGCGATAGAAGAGGCCAAGGCCTACGGCCTGCTCGGCGAGAACATCTACGGCAGCGGCTTCGACCTGGACGTCATCATCAAGATGGGCGCCGGCGCCTTCGTCTGCGGCGAGGAGACGGCCCTGATGAACAGCATCGAGGGCCGCCGCGGCATGCCGAAGCCCCGCCCGCCGTACCCGGCGGTGAAGGGCCTCTTCGGCAAGCCCACCGTGATAAACAACGTCGAGACCTTCGCCAACGTCCCCGAGATCATGAGCCGGGGCCCCGAGGCCTTCGCGGCCATCGGCACCAAGGGCTCCAAGGGGACCAAGGTCTTCGCGCTCTCCGGCAAGGTGAACCGCACCGGCCTCGTGGAGATCCCGATGGGCACCAGCCTGAAGGAGATCGTCTTCGACATAGGCGGCGGCATAGAGAACGGCCTCGGCTTCAAGGCCGTGCAGATAGGCGGCCCGTCGGGCGGCTGCATCCCGGAGAGCCACATCGGCATCCAGGTGGACTACGAATCGCTCAAGACCGTAGGCGCGATGATGGGCTCGGGCGGCCTCGTAGTGATGGACGAGAAGACCTGCATGGTCGACGTCGCCAAGTTCTTCATGGACTTCATCAAGCGCGAGAGCTGCGGCAAGTGCATCCCGTGCCGCGAGGGCACGCTGCGCATGCTCGAGATCCTGAAGGCCATCACGCGGCACCGCCGCAGCGAGAAGGAGGCCGACGCGCTGGCCCGCTTCTCCGGCATCATGAACCTCGAGAACCTCAGCCAGGTCATCCGCGAGACCTCGCTGTGCGGCCTCGGCCAGACCGCGCCGAACCCGGTGCTCAGCACGCTGCGCTGGTTCCGCGACGAGTACGAGGCCCACATCTTCGAGCGCCGGTGCCCGGCCGGCGCCTGCACCGAGATGCTGGAATTCTCCATAGACGCCGAGAAGTGCAAAGGCTGCACGCTCTGCATGAAGGGCTGCCCGACGCAGGCCATAGTGGGCAAGCCGAAGGTGCCGCACTACATCATCGCCGAGAAGTGCATCTCCTGCGGTTCCTGCAGGACCGTCTGCAAGTTCAAGGCCGTAAGCGCCGCGTAAGAGGGAAAACACCATGAAACTCACCGTCAACGGAAAGACAGTAGAGGCCCAGGCCGGGGAGACCCTGCTGACCGTGCTGCGCCGCGAGGGCGTGCACGTGCCCACGCTCTGCCACATGGAGGGCATGATCCCGACAGGCGCCTGCCGCATCTGCGTCGTGGAAGTGGAGGGGCAGGGCAACCTGATCCCGAGCTGCTCGTTCCCGGCGGCCGAGGGCATGAAGGTGCACACCAACAGCCCGCGCGTCATCAACGCCAGGAAGACCGTGGTGGAGCTGCTGCTCGGCTCGCACCCCGACGACTGCCTCTACTGCGCCAAGCAGCCCACCTGCGAACTCAGCAAGCTCAGCCGCGACTACGGCGTGGCCGGCCGCCGCTTCCCGGTGGCCAAGAAGAAGAAGCCGCTCGACATCTCCAGCCCCTCGATCTCCCGCGACCCGGACAAATGCATCCTCTGCGGCAAGTGCGTGCGCGTCTGCGAGGAGGTCCAGAGCGTGGCCTGCATCGACTTCGTACGCCGCGGCTCGGATTCTTTCATCGGCTGCGCGTTCGACAGCAGCCTCAACGTCAGCTCCTGCGTCAACTGCGGCCAGTGCATCAACGTCTGCCCCACAGGCGCGCTGACGGAGAAGAGCGACATCCAGCCCGTCATGGAGGCGCTCGCCGGCAAGGACAAGTACGTGGTGGTGCAGCACGCCCCGTCGATCTCGGTGTCGCTCGCCGAGGAGTTCGGCCTGCCGGCCGGCACCGACGTCAACGGCGTGATGACCGCCGCCTTCCGCAAGATGGGGTTCAAGGCCGTCTTCGACACCTCCTTCGCGGCCGACCTGACGATCATGGAGGAGGCCAGCGAGCTCGCGCACCGCGTCAAGAACGGCGGCCCGCTGCCGATGTTCACTTCCTGCTCGCCCGGCTGGATCAAGTTCGTAGAGACCTTCTACCCCGAGCTGCTGCCGCACCTCTCCACCTGCAAGAGCCCGCAGCAGATGCTCGGCGCGATGATCAAGACCTATTACGCGAAGAAGCACGGCCTCGATCCGGCCAAGATCTACAGCGTCTCGGTGATGCCGTGCACCGCCAAGAAGTTCGAGGTCACGCGCCCGGAGATGGGCCGCGACGGCTACCCGGACATCGACGCCGTGGTGACCACCCGCGAGCTCGCGCAGATGCTGCGCATCTACGGCATCGACCTCAGGACGCTGCAGCCCGAGGAGCCGGACCTGCCGTTCGGCGACCGCAGCACCGCCGGCAAGCTGTTCGGCGCCAGCGGCGGCGTGATGGAGGCCGCGCTGCGCACCGCCCACTTCCTGCTGACCGGCAAAGAGCTCGGCTCGCTGAAGGTGGAGGCCGTGCGCGGCCAGCAGGGCATCAAGGAAGCGAAGCTCAAGATCGGCGCCCTCGAGGCGGGCGTAGCCGCGGCCAGCGGCCTCGGCAACGCCCGCAAGCTCGTGGAGGAGATCAGGAACGGGCGCAAGGACCTGCACTTCATAGAGATCATGACCTGCCCCGGCGGCTGCATCAACGGCGGCGGCCAGCCCATCACCTGCAACAAGGCGGCCGTCATAGAGCGCATGCGCGCCCTCTACAACATAGACGCCACCGAGAAGCTGCGCGTCTCGCACGCCAACAAGGCCGTGCAGGCTCTCTACAAGGACTTCCTCGGCAAGCCGCTCGGCGAGAAGAGCCACCACCTGCTGCACACCAAGTACGCCAGGCGCAAAGCGGCGGACGTGGCTTAGGATCTCTTTACCGAGGCGCAGGGGCGGCGTCCCGCCGGAGATATGCCTCCGGAGGGATGTCGCGGAAGGCCCGGCTTGCGTAAGCGCCGGGCCTGAGCGAACAAGGCGCGGGCACGGTGTGCCCGACGCCGGCCCGAGGGAGGCATATCTCCGGCGGGACGCGAGAACGTAAGGCAGACGGATATGACACCGGATGACGAGCCGCTGGTCAGGACCATAAAGGAACGCTGCAAGGCGTGCTATACCTGCGTGCGCGGCTGCCCGGCCAAGGCCATCCGGATCTCGGCCGGCCAGGCCGAGGTCATCAAGGAGCGCTGCATCAGCTGCGCCAACTGCGTGCTGATGTGCAGCCGCGGCGCCAAGGAGACCAAGCAGTCCGTAGAGGCCGTCAAGGCCCTGCTGAAGTCCGGCGCGCCGGTGGCCGCGGCGCTGGCCCCCAGTTTCCCGGTGGAGTTCGGCGGCATAGACCCGCTGCGCTTCGCCGGCATCCTGAAGACCCTCGGTTTCAAATACGTCTGCGAGGTCGCCTTCGGCGCGGACATGGTAAGCCTGCAGTACCGCCGGCTCCTCAACGAGAACCCGGGCAAGAAGTTCATCAGCACCGCCTGCCCGGCGGTGGTCTCCTTCGTGGAGAAGTACCACCCGGCGCTGGTGGGGAACCTGGCTCCGATCGTCTCGCCGATGGTGGCCGAGGCACGGGTCATCAAGGAGCTCTACGGCAGGGACGTGAAGGTGGTCTTTATCGGACCCTGCGTAGCCAAGAAGGAGGAGACCGCCCGCAACGCCGCCGATATCGCGGAATCCATAACCTTCGCCGAGCTGCGCGCCATGGCCAAAGAGGCCGGCGTGGACCGCAACACCGCGCTGGACGCGCAGTTCGACCCGCCGTACCCGGCCAAGGGCGTGCTGTACCCGATCGGCGGCGGACTGCTGAATTCCGCCGAGCTCGCGGAGGACCTGCTGAGCGGCCGCTTCCTCTCGGCCGAAGGGCTGGACCAGTTCCCCGAGGTCCTCAAGAACCTGGAGCACGGCGACATCGACGCCGATTTCATAGACCTGCTCTGCTGCGACGGCTGCATCATGGGCCCGGGCATCAGCGTGAAGGCCTCCAAGCACGCGCGGGAGGCCGCGCTGCGGCGCTACGCCCGCAAGAGCTACTTCGGAGTTAAGCTGGCCGACTGGGAGGAAAGCGTTCGGCGCTTCCGCGGCCTGGACTATTCCGCCTCGTTCGCCCCCGAGGACCAGCGCATGAAGACCCCGGGGGCCGACGCGCTGAAGGCCGTACTCGCCAAAATGGGCAAGACCAGGCCGGAGGACGAGCTGAACTGCGGCGCCTGCGGCTACCCGACCTGCGCCGAGCACGCCGTGGCGATCATCCGCGGCATAGCAGAGAGCGAGATGTGCCTGCCCTATACGATAGACCGGCTGAAGACCACGGCCGACGAGCTGACGGTCAGCTACAACCAGCTCGCCAAGACCAAGCAGGCGCTGATGCAGTCGGAGAAGCTCGCCAGCATGGGCCAGCTCGCCGCCGGCGTCGCGCACGAGCTCAACAACCCGCTCGGGGTCGTGCTGCTCTACGCGCACCTGCTCGCCGAGCAGTGCGCCAAGGACTCGCGCACCTACGCCGACGCGAAGATGATCACCGACCAGGCCGACCGCTGCAAGAAGATCGTGGGCGGGCTGCTGAACTTCGCCCGTAAGAACAAGCCGTTCTTCAGGCAGACCAGCCTGGACAGGCTGGTGGACAACTACTTCAAGACCGCCCCGCTGCCGCCTTCGGTTAAGCTGGATATCGCCCATTCCGGCGAGGACCTTCAGGCGGAGATGGACCCCGACCAGATCGTCCAGGTGCTGACCAACCTGGTGACCAACGCGCTCGAGGCGATGAGCGCCGGAGGCACGCTGACCGTGCGCACCTTCGCGGAAGGCGGCAGCGTGGCCTTCAGCGTGGCCGACACCGGCTGCGGCATCAGGCCCGAGAACGTCAAGAAGATCTTCGAGCCGTTCTTCACGACGAAGCAGATAGGCAAGGGCACCGGTCTCGGGCTGGCCGTCTCGTACGGCATCATAAAGGTGCACCGGGGCGGCATCGCCGTGGAGAGCAACGCGGACGCGGCGGCGGGCCCGACCGGCACGCGGTTCGCGGTCAAACTGCCGCGCGTCGCCACCGCGGCGGGCGCGATCAAGATGAAGGCCGAGCCGGCTAAAAAGTGATCCGAGCACAGGAGACAACTATGAACGAAAAGAACAGGATAAAGATACTCGTGGTCGAGGACGACCCGGACATGATGGAGCAGATGAAGATCTACCTCGAGAGCGAGGACTACGCCGTCGTCGCCGCCTCCACGCAGAAAGAGGCCGAGCCGCTCATCAAGCCGGGCGCGTTCAGCGCCGCCGTGCTGGACCTGATGATGGAGAACCCCGACTCCGGCTTCGTGCTGAGCCACAAGATCAAGAAGATGGACCCGAAGATCCCGGTCGTCATAGTCACCTCGGTCACGAAGGAGACCGGCTACTACTTCGACAAGGCCCACGACCCGAAGAGCTGGATCAAGGCCGACGCCATCATCCACAAGGAGCTGCGCTTCGAGCAGCTCAAGGCCGAGCTGCGGCGCCTGATGGGCGCGGGTGAGCGCCATGCCTCCTGACCCCGCCGCCGTCCACGCGCTGGACGTCCTGATCGTCGACGACGAAGCCGGCATGCGCGCCGGCGCCGGGCGCTCGCTCGAGGGCTTCACGGTAGACCTGCCCGACTTCGGGGAGACAGTAGCCTTCACGGTGCGCTCCGCGTCCACCGGGGAAGAGGCGCTGGCGCAGCTGACGGCCAAGAGCCCCGACATCCTGCTGCTGGACTACAAACTGCCGGACATGACCGGCATCGACGTGCTGGCCGCGGCCCCCGGGGCGGGGGACTTCCTGACGATCATGATCACCGCCTTCGCCTCGCTCGAGGTGGCCGTCACGGCCACCAAGCGCGGCGCCTTCGATTTCCTGGCGAAGCCTTTCACCCCCGAGGAGCTGCGCGCCACCGTCAGCAAGGCCGCCCGCAGCGTCTACCTGCAGCGCAAGGCGCGGCGTCTCGAGGAGGAGAAGCGGCAGGTCCGTTTCGAGTTCATCTCGGTGCTCGCGCACGAGCTGAAGAGCCCGCTCGCGGCCGTGGAGGGCTACCTGCACCTGATGCGGGAGCGCCTGAAGGGCCCCGAGCTCGGAGCCTACGACCCCATGGTGGAGCGCTCGGTCACGCGCATCGCCGGCATGAGGAAGCTCGTCATGGACCTGCTCGACCTGACCCGCCTCGAGTCGGGTAAAAAGAAGCGCGCGATAGAGAGCGTGGACCTGGTGAAGGCCGCCGGGCTGGCCCTCGAGAACGTGGCCGCGCTCGCCGAGAGCAGAAAGGTGACGGTGGAGCTGAAAGCCCCGGCGTCGCTGGCCATCGGCGCCGACGCCGGCGAGATGGATATGATACTTTCCAACCTGCTGACCAACGCCGTCAAGTACAACAGGGAAGGCGGCCGGGCTGTGCTGGAGCTCGTCCCGGCGGAGGGCGGCGCCACCGTGCGCTGTTCCGACACCGGCATAGGCATGACGGAGGAGGAGCTGGCCAAGCTCTTCGGCGAGTTCGTGCGCATGAAGAACGAGCATACCCGCAACATAGACGGCAGCGGCCTGGGACTGAGCATCCTGAAAAAAGTGGTGAAGCTTTACGGCGGAGAGATCAAAGTCAGCTCGAAGTACGGCGAAGGCACCACCTTCGAACTGACGCTGAAAGACGCCCCGGTGCCGGCGGGAACAGCCGGATAGACCGGTGGAGGGGCCGGCGGGGCGTTCCCCGCGCGCCCCAGTTGGGGAGGGGGCCCCGGCCGTATGGCCGGGGGAACCGCGCTGGGCTATGCCCGTGCCGTGTCAGGAGCCATGCTCATCGGACGGCCAACGGTTCCCGGGTCTGGGGCACAGGGGAATATCCCTCCGGGCCCCGAACACATAAGGAGGCCTTATGCAGACCGTAACCGTTAACGCCGATACTTACGAGAGATACCTCAAAGACGGAATGGACTTCATGGACGACGCGCGCCTGCGCGCCGCGCTGGCCGCGCCGGCCCCGTCGGCGGCGCGCGTGCGGGAGATAATCGCCCGCTCGCTCGCGGTCTCCGAGGCCCTCGAGCCCGAGGATACCGCGGCGCTGCTCGCCGTCACCGACCCCGGCCTGCTCGAGGAGATCTACCAGGCCGCCCGCGACGTAAAGCGCAAGGTCTACGACAACCGCGTCGTCACCTTCGCGCCGCTCTACGCCAGCAACCTCTGCGTCAACAACTGCCTCTACTGCGGCTTCCGCGCCGGCAACGCCCACGCCGTGCGCCGCAAGCTCTCCATGGAGGAGATCAAGGCCGAGACCGAGGCCCTGGCCGGCCGCATAGGGCACAAGCGTCTCATCTTCGTCGCCGGCGAGCACCCGGCCAGCGGCGCGCAGTACATCGCCGAGGCGATGCGCGCCATCTACGCGGTCAAGACCCCTACCAGGCGCGGTTTCGGCCAGATCCGCCGCGTCAACGTCAACGCCGCCCCGATGTCCGTCGAGGACCTAAAGGTCCTCAAGGCGGCCGGCATAGGCACCTACCAGGTCTTCCAGGAGACCTACGACCGCAGGCTCTACGCGAAACTGCACCCGGGCGGCACCCCGAAGGCCGACTACCGCTGGCGCCTCTACGTGATGCACCGCGCCTTCGAGGCCGGCATAGACGACGTCGCGCTGGGCGCGCTGTTCGGCCTGAACCCTGAATGGAAGTTCGAGGTGCTGGGGCTGGTCGCCCACGCCCG
>JAJZRA010000058.1 GCA_021847485.1 bacterium | reverse complement strand
CCTTTCGAGGGATGTCGCGGAAGGCCCGGCTTGCGTAAGCGCCGGGCCTGAGCGAACAAGGTGCGGCCACGGTGTGGCCGACACCGACCCGAGGAAGGCATACCCTTGTCGGACCGACTTCGCATCTCGCGGTCCGGCCTCCCGGGATGCGGCTGGATCGGCCGGAAACCGGCGGGGGCATCCTTTACTTAAGGATGCCCCCGGAAGCCCCCCCCGCCGGCGGAGCCTACTGCCCGCCGGAAAGGATCTGTTCTATGCGCTTTAGGCCGGCGGCCGTGTCGGCGTTGCCCGGGTCGAGCTGCCTGGCTATGGTCCACTCGTCCCTGGCCTTTTCGTAATTGGAGTTCTGGAAGTACTTGAGACCCTCGAGGTAGTGCTGCTGGGACGCCAGCCGGTTCTCCTCGCTGACGCCCGCGGGCTTTTTGACGACCTCTTCCACGGTCATACCCTTGCGCTTGGCCTCTTCCTCGGCCTTCCGGCGGTCTTCCTCTTCCTTCCTGCGGGCCTCTTCCTCGGCCTTGGCCCGGCGCGCGGCCTCCTCGGCGCGGCGCTTCTTGTCGTCGGATTCGCGCTTCATCTGTTCGCGGGCGCGGGAGATCAGCCGGTTGAGATAGTTCATGTTCGAGGTGTAGGGCTTGGCCTTGTCCCACTCCCCGATGGCGTCCGTGTAGCGGCGGGCGCCGTAAAGCTTCTTGCCCGAGTTGATGTAGCCGTTCTCGATCTCGGACTTCACCTCGGCCAGCAGCTTGCCGGCCTTAGGGTCGCCCGGCTGGATCTCGAGCGCGCGCTGCAGGCCCTCGTAGGCGTCCTTCAGGCGGCCGCGCGCGTAGAACTCCAGCGCTTCCTTGAGCTTATCGTTGGCCTTCTGCTGGCGCAGCTCCTCCTCGATGCGGGTGATCCAGTCTATCGTGGCGGCGTCGCGGGGCTTGATCAGCAGCGCGCTGTAGAAGTCGTCGAGCGAGCTCTTGAGGTCTCGCGAGGCGTACTCGTCCGAGGCCTTCTGGAAATAATAGTCCTTCAGGTCGTCCTTCATGCGGGCCAGCCAGTACTTGGCCTTTATGTTGTTGGGCGACAGCTTGACGACCTCTTCCATCTTCTTGTGGGCCTCGATGATGCGTCCCTCGTTATAGTAGGAAAGCGCGGTCTTGAAGCGGTCCTCGATCATCAGCCGCTCGCTCATGACCGGGCGCAGGCTGCCGCGCAGCTGGTTCGAGGCCTCGAGCAGCATCTGCGCGTCCTGGTAGTTGGGGTCGATCGCGAGGATCTTCGCCGCCAGGTCCTTGGCGTCCTCGTAGTTGCCCTGCCGGTAGTAGTCGAAGGCGTTCTCGTAGATGTTGTCGAGCATCTTCTCCTGGATCTTCTGCTTTTCCAGCCTGACGGTCTCCAGGAACTTCTTCTTTTCCTCGAACTCGGTCAGCGAGCCCAGGCCCGTCTTCTGCAGGTCCAGGAAGAGGGACTCCTCGCTCTTCACGCCCGGGACGCGCTGCTGCGCCGCGCACGGCAGCGCGGCGGCGATCAACGTAAGGAAAAGGATGTCTCTCATATTAAAGCCTCGTCTAGAACGGCATCGCGCCGCCCGTCACCAGGTCCATGATCATCGGGGCGAGCATCAGTATGAACACCGTCGGGAATATGAAGATGAAAAGCGGGATCAGCATCTTCGTGGAGGCCTGCGCGGCCAGCTTCTCGGCCTTGTTCAGGCGGCGGAAGCGCATGTCGGCCGAGTAGTTGCGCAGCAGCTCGACGAGGCTGGTTCCGAGTTCGTCGGACTGCACGATCAGGCCCACGAAAGACCGGACCTCCTGCAGGCCGGTGCGGTCCGACAGGTGCCGCAGCGCGTCGCGGCGGGAGTAGCCCATCTGCACCTCGTTGATCGTGCGCTCGATCTCCAGCTCCAGCCCGGTCTTGACCGGGGCGATCTTCACGATGCGGTCGAAAGCGGTCATGTAGTCGAGGCCGGATTCGATCATCAGCGCGGCGAGGTCGACGAAGGTGGGGAAGCTGTGGATGATGTCTTCCTGGCGGCGGCGGATGCGGCCGGAATAGACGCCGGCGTCCGGCAGCATGAAGCCGAGCGGCGCGAAGATGACGGAGAACGGCGACTGGCTCAGCGCGTAGAAGGCGACCGGCAGCGCCGCGCCGACGATCAGTTTCATGTGCAGCATCTTCAGCGGATCGGTGCCGGGCGGCCGCCCCAGCAGCATATAGGTCTGCTCCAGTTTCTTTTCCTGGCCCATCTGCCTGGCGAAGAACAGGTCGAGCTTGTCCCAGAAGCTCTTGCTGCCCTCCAGCTTGGCGAACACGGAGACTTCCTTGCCCTCCATGTCGCTGATGTCGCTGATCGGGGAGCGCTCCTCCTTGCGGGGCGCGAAGAAGCGCTGCACCGCGGTGAAGGCGGCGGCGGAGCCGGCCACGGAGAGCACGAGCAGCAGGGCGCTTCTGATGGAATCCGGGTTCATACGCGTATCTTCCCCAGGCTCGAGACGACCTTCATGCCTATGCCGATCCAGATGATGCAGAACATCAGCGTGGCCATGCCTATCGGCGTGCCGTAGAACTTGATCATCGTCTCGGGCTGGAACAGGAACATCACGCCCACCATGACCCACGGCATGATGCCCACCACTATCGACTGGATCTTCTGCTGCGCGGTCATCGCCTTCGTCTTCTCGTCGAGCTTGGACTCCTCGCGGATGTCCACGACGATGCGCTCGAAGACCTTGGTCAGGTTGCCGCCCATCTGGCGCTGCAGCACGATGGCGCGGATCATGTAGGAGAGCATCTTGGAGGCCACGCGCTCTTCCATGACGCCCAGCGACTTCTCGAACGACATGCCTAGCCGGTAGTTCTTGATGACGAGCGCGAATTCGTCGGAAATAGGCGGCAGCAGGTCCTTCGAGACCATCTCGAAGCCCTGCACGATGTCGAGGCCGGAACGCAGACAGTTGGCCAGCAGGATCAGCGCGTCCATCAGCTGCGTGTCTATCTTGCGGCCGCGCGCCTGCTTCATCGTGTTCAGCACGAAGGCCGGCGTGCGCATGCCGATGAACAGGCCGAACGCGCTGAGCAGCAGGAACAGCGGCACGCTCATCGTCAGCAGGCCCAGCAGCGACAGCGCCGCGGCGGGCCCGAGCACGAGGTACTTGACGTTGACGTTGATGAACTGGCGCGAGAAGGCCTCGGTGAAGGTCGAGACCTTCTTCTGGTAGTTCCCCATCAGCACGTTCGTCTTCTCGTCGTTCATCAGGAAGAACGCGCGGACGGCCAGGAACATCAGGATGATGCCGAAGACCCCCAGCGCCCGCAGGAACATCCTGCGGGCCGGCGACTGCTGCGGCGGCGGGGCGTACTTGCGCGGGGTCTCGAACAGCGTGCGGAACATCTCCTGGCTGAGGACGGCCGAGGAGGTGACGGCCTCGGCGTAGCGCCTGGAGTTGGTGCTCGAGATGGCGTCGGCGATGGATTCCATCTCGCGCAGGATCAGGTTCATCGACGCCATCATCGTACGGCCGCGGCCGTTCATCGAGTCGCCCATCGTGACGTCGCGGGTGCGGGCGCGGTAGAGGCGGTCGAGCGCCATCTGGTAGCGGATGCGGATATCGGCGTATTCCTTGACCAGCAGGCCGGGCTGGATGTTGGCGCCCCCCGCCTCCGGCGGGAAGGTCTTGCGGGTCAGCTCGAGGTACTCGTAAAGGATGGAGATCGGGGTCTGCCACAGCTGCGCCTCGGAGATCTCCCCCTCCTCGGGGTCGCGCCAGACCTTGCGGCCGAGCATCTCGGGCACCACGGTGTTCACCCACTTGGGCATCTTGTAGTTGACCTTGGCCCCGGAACAGGTCATCGTATAGTCCAGGATCTTCGGGTCCTTGTCCGCCGAGAGGTAATAATAGAACAGCTGCATCTTCAGCGCCGCGCAGGAGATCTCGTCCATCTCCCGCTGCGTGAAGACGCCCGCGGCCGCCGGCCGCGCCGCAAGGGCGCCGGCCAGCAGCGCGAGCGCCGCCAGCCGCCGGCCCCACCTCGTCAGGAAGCTCTCGGCCGTCATCGTCATGCCTTGCCGCCCATCCTCTGGCGCTTCTGCTCCTCGGTCCAGAACATCTCGATCGGCACGTTCATGCCGTGCGTCTCGAACTCCTTGTAGAACTTCGGCGGGTCGCCGGTCGCGCTGAAGTAGCCCACCACTTTGCCGTTCTCGTCCATGCCGGTCTGGTGGTAGCGGAAGATGTCGTGAATAGTGATCTGGTTCTCCTCGCGGCCGGTGATCTCCGTGATCGCGGTGATCTTGCGGGTACCGTCGGAGAAGCGCGTCAGCTGCACGATCATGTGAACGGCGGACGCGATCATCTCGCGCAGCGCCCAGATCGGCAGGTCGGCGCCGGCCATCAGGCACATGGCCTCCATGCGGGTCAGCGCGTCGCGCGGGGTATTGGCGTGGATCGTGGCCAGCGAACCTTCGTGACCGGTGTTCATGGCCTGCAACATGTCCAGGGCCTCGGAGGAGCGGACCTCGCCGACGACGATGCGGTCGGGACGCATACGGAGGCAGTTCTTCACGAGGTCGCGGATGCTCACCTCTCCCTTGCCTTCGATGTTCGGCGGCTTGGATTCGAGGCGGACCCAGTGGTCCTGCTGCAGCCGGAGTTCGGCGGTGTCCTCCACCGTGATGATGCGTTCGTCCTCCGGGATGTAGCTCGACAGCATGTTCAGGAAGGTGGTCTTACCGGTGCCGGTACCGCCCGAAATGATGATGTCCTTACGCAGCCTGACGCAGGCCTTCAGGAAGTCCACCGCGGTCTGCGAGATGGAGCCTTTCTTGATCAGGTCCGTGTCGGTGAACGGCTTGGCCGAGAAGCGGCGGATGGTCAGCGTCGGGCCGGAGACGGCCAGCGGCGGGATGATGCCGTTGACGCGCGAGCCGTCCTTCAGGCGGGCGTCCACGAGCGGCACGGACTCGTCGATACGGCGGCCGAGCGGCGCGACGATGCGCTTCATGACCTGCAGGATCTGGTCGTCGTTGCGGAACTTGTACTTGGTCAGCGTCAGCTTGCCGGCCTGCTCGATGTAGACCTTGTCGAACGAGTTCACCATGATCTCGGTGACCGACGGGTCGCGCATCAGCTCCTCGAGCGGGCCGAGGCCCATGATCTCGTCCAGCAGCTCGTTGATGAACTTGACGCGCTGCTCGCGGGTCAGCGGGGTCGCGGCCTCCTTCTGCAGCAGGCCGTTGATGATGCCGTCCACCTTCTTGCGGGTCTCGGCGTTGGCGGTGGGGTCGTCGGAGATCTTGATGCGCTCCGTCTCGAGGGCGGTGACGACGTTGCGGTGCACCTTCTGCTTGAGGTCCTCCCAGAACGGCGGCACGTCGACGCGGGCCGCGGCGGCCTGCGCCTGCTGGGCCGCGGCCGGGGCGGAGGCGTCGCGCTCGGTCTGGCGCCAGAGCATGTCGGAGCCGTGCGCGAAATCCGCGGCCGGCACGCTGGAGGCCCATTGCTTCTCGCCCGGCTTCAGCTCGGCGAGGCGCCCGAGCAGCACGCGCAGGATGCGGATCCACTGCGTGTTGGGCTGCTCGGCGATCAGGACCTTGTTCTGGTTGGCGTAGGCGGGCAGCGCGTCTTCCCACGGCATGAAGGCCAGGATGTCCTTGCCCATCTGCTTGAAGAACTTCTCCACTTCCTTGGGGCCTATCGCGCCCGGCATGTCGTAGAGGTTGGCCACGACCTCGAACTTGTTCATCGGGAAGTGCAGCTCGTTGACCTCGCGGAAGACGCCGGCGGTGGCGTTGAGCGACGAGACGTTGGAATTGGTGACCCAGAAGACCAGGTCCGAGATGTCGAACGCGAAGACCTGCATCGGGAAGTACGGGTCCACGTCGATGAAGATATCGAAGTTCTGCGACAGGCGCGACAGCAGCGGCAGGATGATGTCCGGCGACATCTTGGCCACGTCCGAGCGGCGCTTGGCCAGCGGCAGCACGCCGACGCCCCACTGCGAGATCGGGATCTTGCCCTTGAGCAGCGCGCCCAGCGCGCTGACGGACTCGCGGCCCAGCTGCCGGATGATCTCGGCCATCGACGGCGGGTTCAGGCCCAGCAGCTGCGCGTGCTCCGGCCGGCACATCGGGTCCAGCGGCAGGATCAGCACGTTGCGTTTCTGGTAGTTGGCCCACGCCAGGGCCAGGTTCATGACGATGGAAGTCTTGCCCACGCCCTCCCGGGGGCCTGAGAAAGTTATCACTCTCGGGGCAAGGTTCTGCTGGTCCATAATGAAGCTTCCGGTCTTACTTGATGATATCGAAAGTCACGAACAGGAACAGCGAGCTCTGCTCCTCGACCACGTCGGTGGAGCCGAACAGGGCGCCGATCAGCGGGATGCTGCCGAGTATCGGCACGCGGTTCTTGGAGACGTTGCGCGAGCTGCGCTTGAGGCCGCCTATCACGAGCGTCTCGCCGCTCTTCAGCTCGACCTCGGTCTGGATCTGGCGCGTGATCATCGAAGGGATCGTCGTGCCGGACGCGACGACGGGCTTGGAGTAGTCGGGGTTCGAGACCTCGAGCTGGATCTGCACGTCCACGGCGTCCTTCTTCTCGGTCAGCACGACCGGCAGGACGTTCAGGATCACGCCGAACTTCTTGAACTCGGCGCCGACGCCCTGGTTGTTGGAGTACGGCACCGGGATCTCGCCGCCGACGGTGAAATTGGCCTGCGTGCCGCTCTTCGTGATGACCTTGGGGTTGGAGAGCAACTGCGCCTTGCCTTCCGTCTCCAGCAGTTTCAGCGAGGCGGCCAGCTGCGTCTTGCGCTCGAAGTCGCCCAGCGTGATGATGCCGGGGATGGTCTTCTCGGAGAAGTCGAAGAACTGGTTCCACGAGAAGCCGCGGGTCTTCTGGATCGAGCCGCTGATCTCGACGATGTCGGCGCTTACGGCCACCATCTGGGTCGTCTCGGCGGCGGCGAGGGCAGGCAGGCCCAGCGCCAGGAGCGTGAATATCGTTTTTTTCATGGCGGTCATCCTATTTTATCAGCCGTTTGAACGACGCGATCTCCATCGGGTGCAGCTCCACGTCGCCGAGGCCGCGCACGATGACGTCTATCTTGCCCTGCTGCAGGGAGAGGGCCAGGTACTGCGCCTCGTTCGGGTTCAGCGCGAGCGAGAGCGCGGACTTCTCGGAGAAGGCCTGGTCGGCCGCGGCGGCGGCGTCCTTGGCCTTGGCCTGGGCGCCGGAAAGGCCCTGGCCCAGGTTGGCGCCCACGCCCAGCACCAGCACGTTCTGCAGGATCGTCGCGGTCACCTTCTCCTTGCGGTTGTCGCCCATGACGGCGTCGAAGCTGACGAGGATGTCCACGCGGTCGCCGGGCTTGATCAGGCGCAGCAGGTCGTTGTCCAGCGGCAGCACGCAGCCGCGGTAACCGGGCGGCACCTTGACGCTGAGGCCGGCCTCGGGGGAGAGCGAGACCAGCGCGCTCTGGGTTATCTGGTTGCCCTTCGGCACGCGGACCGCGGTGACCAGGTTGGAGACCAGCTTGATGTCGGACTGGCTCTTGACCTCGTAGGCGTCCTGTTCCAGGTACATCTTCGGGATCACGCGGGTCTCGACGAGGTCCACGTTCATGATCGTGCGGGCCGGCAGGTCGTACTTGGCGACCAGCACCGTGGCGGGCTCGTTGGCGGCCGCGAGGTCGCGCTCCTTGGAGGTCAGCACCCACCAGTAGATGGCGGCCGCCGCGAAGGCCAGCACCATGGGGACGAGCATGCCTTTCTTTTCCATATGTATATTCTCCCGTTGAACTGTTAACTTCCCGTTAAATCCGCGTTAAATCTTTACCTTAAATATAAGGCCGTCCTACTGGAAGTACGGCTTCTCCACCGGCATCCTAACCCGCACTATGATCTTCTTTATCCTCGACCCCTTAGGAGGGTCAGCCAGGAAGTAGCTGGAGCCCGGGAAGATCAGCTTGGCCGGGAAAGTGAGCGTCACCAGCAGGTCCTCTCCCATCTGGCCGGACTGCGGGTCCTTCAGCGTCTGCACCAGGATCCCGTCCACGTTCACGCCGGGCGACTGCGGGAACATCTCCTTGAGGACGCTGCGCATCCTCACGTTGGCCTCGCCCTGATTGGCCGCCTGCTTGGCGTTGCCGCCGTTCGGGCCGGCCATCATCGAGCCGATGCGCGCCAGCTCGTAAGCGCAGTGATGGGCCAGGATCGTCTGGAACCCGAGGTTGCCCATCTCCATGATAAAGAACAGCAGCAGCATGAAGACCGGCAGGACGAGCAACAGCTCGACCGTGACCTGCCCGGCCCTCGCGGCGCGGCGCGCCGCGCCAGCCATAGAACGCACAATGCCCATGATCCAGGCCTCCCGCGGCGGCAGGCGGCCGATGCCGCCGGCCGCCGCGTCGGAGACGCGGACCGTCCGTTCAGGGGCCCGCGCCGGCCTTGACCGGCGGAGGCCCTGTCCGCGCCGAAGCGCGGAGCGGGACGGACCTTACTGGTTGCCGCCGGAAGCGCCCAGCGAGCTGGCCGCGCCGTTGATCATGCCCTGGATGCTGCCGAACAGCTGGGGCATGTACTTCTTCAGGGCCACGCCGGCGATCAGCACGACGCCCACGACGACCGCGAGCATCAGCAGGTATTCGACGGTATTCTGGCCTTTCCGGTTCTTAAACACCTTGTTCATTATGTTGGTCCTCCGTAAACAATAACCGAATACTCAAATCTCGCGCCCCCCTCACCAGGGGTCTTCCTTGTACATCTTAACTATCACCAGGCCGCCGCGCTTGAACTGGTTCGAGAGCGAATACTGCAGGGCCTTGTACATCATCACGAAGACCATCAGCAGCGACACCGTCACCAGCAGGTACTCCACCGCGGTCTGCCCGCTCCTCTTCGCCGCCTTAGCCATGGCCTAGAACTGGAACTTCAGGGCCAGCTGGCTGGTCTTGCCCAGCGACCCGTAGGGCGCGAAAGTATAGTCGAAGCCCATGCCGTAGCCCAGGGCCTGCGCGCTGTAGATGCCCACGCCGAAGGCCCAGCCGGAAGTCTCGGTCATGCCGAGGCTCTTGAGCGTGTTGTCGCCGACGCTCTTGCCCACGTCGTCGCCGGGGGTGTAGCCCGCGCGCAGCGAGACGCGCCCCACCTGCAGGAATTCCTCCGGCAGGTTGAACTCCACGCCGCCGCCCAGTTTGCCCTTGCGGTCGGAATAGGTCTTCTGCTCCAGCGCCACGGTCAGGAAAGGGTTGAACGCGAAGGCCCCGCCGAGACGGGTGACCTTGACCACCTGGTGCGCCTTGCCGGAGAAGTTCTGGCCGGACCAGCCCAGCGAGAGCTTGCGGCCCAGGCGCAGGATGGCGCCGGCGTCGAAGACGAGGTTCTTGTACTCCTCGGTATAGTTGTCCTCCATGACCTCCTTGACCGAGGCGCCGACCAGCAGCTTCTCCAGGAAGAAGCCCTTGGCGAGGCCCAGCGAGGCGTAACCGTTGCGCACCTTCACGTCGGCGCCGTACTGCGGCACGCCGTCGGCGTCGCGCACGTCGAAGTTCTTGATGCCGTAATAGGCCAGGTTCACGCCGACCACGGACTGCCCGATCGGGTGCACGTAGGCCATGTACTGGCCGGAATAATCCTGCAGCCAGCTCAGGTAGGAGAACGAGAACTCCCGCATCTGCGCGGAGGCGATGCCCGCCGGGTTGATGCCCAGGGCCTCGCCGCCCTCCACCAGCGAGACGCCGCAGTTGCCGAGGGCCTGCGCCCGCGGGCTGCCGGTGGGGATCTTCAGGAAGGCCGCGCCTTCCGTGCCGACCTTGGTATTGGCGGCCGCGGCGGCGCCGCACAGCGCCAGGCCTGAGGCCGCGGCCAGGACCAGTTTTTTTATAGTTCCCATAAGATCACCCTAAAAAGCTCACGGCACCAGTATCTTCTTGACCGTCTGGCAGACGTCCCTCGTGCCCTCGCTGGCCTCGAAGCGCAGGACCGCGAAGTAGACGCCGGGGGCCACCGTCCGCCCCGAACTGTTGACCCTGGGCCAGCAGGCCTCGGAAGTGTGCGAAGCGACGCACTTCCCGGCCCCGTCGATATCGTCGCCGCCGCCCTTGACGCCGTAGTCCCTCTTGTAGACCAGGTCTCCCGCGATGTTGTAGATGGCCAGCGTCACCCGGCCGTTCATCAGCACCGGTATCCTGAACCAGCCGGCCTCGCCGGAGTAGGGATTGGGCGCGAAGAAACTGTCTTTCGCGAAGTCGCCGCACAGGTCGGCGGTACCGCCCTTCGTCACCGGGATATTGGACACGACGATATCGTCGGCCATCTTGGTCCCGAGGGCCACGCTCCCGTCTATGGTGCTGATCGAGTCGGTCACGGTGGAGGCGTAGATCTTGAAGACGTAGTTGCCGTCCGGGACCTTCGACATCGTCAGGTCGGTGCCGTCCCAGTACTCCTCCACCTTGGTGCGCGCGGGCCGCACGCCGATGATGCGCTTGACCAGCGCGCGGTCCTCGTTGAGCACGGTGCCGGCGGAGTTCACCATGGTACCGGGCTTGTAGACCTTGGTCACCACCTTCATCGGTTCGGAGACCTGGTAGGAGACCACCGCCGGACCGTCCAGCGTCAGCGGCGTGATGGAGACGTCGTAGATGCGCAGCGGGTAGACGTCTATCGTCATCTGCACCGTCGCGTAAGAGGCGAGCTGCGAGGCTATGTCCTGGGCGGTCACGCGCACGTTGTAGGCGCCGCCGTCCACGAAGTTGCCGCTGTCGTCCTTGCCGTCCCAGAAGTCGCGGTAGACGATGTCGCCGTCGCGGATCTGGCCGCTGATCACGTTGGCGATCACCTTGGAGGGGCTGGTCATCGTCATGATCTGCACCGTGACGGAGGACTGGCGCGTCACCGAGTAATCGACCTCGTACGGCGGCAGCTTGATCGTGTCCGAGGAGTTGTACATCGTCGGGATGGTCGGCGTCACGTCGAACATCGTGAAGATGATCTGGCCGCGCGCCACGTCCACGTAGCCGTAGACCTTGTCGGTCGCGTACATGGTCTGGGCGGTCGTCACCGGGGAAGTGGTGTGGGCCACCAGCGCGAACGGGTAGCGGCCGTCCGGCACCAGCATGCCGGAATTATCGCGGCCGTCCCAGTACTCGGTGATCTTGTAGCGGCCGGGGCGCATGCCCTGCACGCTGTAGGCGGTCTCCGAAGGCAGCACCGACAGGCTGGGGTTGCCGCCATCCGGCCACACCTGCGACGGCACGATGGTGACCGTGGTGTAATAGACGCTGAGCTCCACGTACATCGGCTGCGACAGTTCGAACGAGATCGTCGCCACGTCGGAAGCGCCGCCCAGCAGCGGGGTCGCCTTTACGTCCGTGACGCGGAACATGTTGACGGGGAATTCGACGGTCATCGTCGACGTCTTCACCACCGAGCACTGGAACGGGTCCTCGGTGACGAGCTCGGCGATGTAGGCGCCGCTCGAGACGTAGGTGCCGTCGTCCCTCTTGCCGTCCCAGATCTCGCGGTTGGAGAAGTTGGCGAAGCGCACCTCCCGCGTGGTCACGCGCCGCACCAGGTTATTGCCCATATCCCGGATGTTCAGGCTGACATAGGTGTCGCGCGACGGCGTGTAGCGGAAATAGAACGGGTCCAGGCCGGCCACGGCCGGCGACGAGCCTATCACGGTGGACGACGGGGCGAGGAAGGCTATGACCGGGCCGCGGGCGACCGGGACGGTGCCCACCAGGGTCTTGCGGGTCCAGACGCTGCCGCCGGCGCCGGGCAGCACGGCGTAGATGGCGTAGACGTAGTTGCCGTCGCAGACGATATTGCCGCCGTTGTCGCGGCCGTCCCAGTAGGTGGTGACGGTCTTGCGGCCCTCTTTCTGCTCCACGAACCGGCGCAGCAGCGTGCCGCTGCCGCCGCTGACCGAGATAGGGGCGGTATTGACGTCGGTAAAGACGGTGCCGGGGGTATAGACCTCCACGTAGACGGTGGCGGCCTCGGTCAGCTGGTAGCTGATCGTGGCCAGGTCGGTGGACGAGGCGCCCAGCGGCTTGATGGCCACGTCGGTCACCTGCAGCGGGTCGAGCGACATCTGGATGGTGGCCGGCCAGGCCAGGTCGGTGGGCGGCTGCCAGTTGTCGTTGGAGCCGGCCTCTATGCGGACCAGGTAGTTGCCGCCGGGCACCAGGTCGCCGTGGCTGTCGCGGCCGTCCCAGAAGTCGCCGTTGGTCAGCGTGCCGTCCGGGATGCCCTCGCCCACGCGCGGCGCGCCGGCGATGATGGTGCGCACCAGCGGCAGCGTGCCGCCGATGTTGGCGTCGTAGACGTTTATCGTGACGGTGGCGTCCTTGGAGAGCCGGTAGAGGATGTTATAGGGCTGCGCGGCCACGCCGGTGATCTTGCCGACCACCGTCGGGCTGGAACGGACCGTGTGGATGTTGGTGACGTTGATCTGGATCGGGATCTGGTTCTGGCCGGGGAAGGCCGCGGTCTGCTCTATCGAGATGTTGCCGGCGGTGGCGCTGACCTGGTTGGTCTTGACCTTGGCGCGGAAGCCGAACTGGCCGTTGGTCTTGCCGAAGATGCCGTTGAGGTTGTAGGAGCCGTCCCACGCCGTGCAGAAATAGGAGCCACCGGCTTTATTCAGGATATTTTCTGGCACATTATTGGAGCTATTGCAGGTGCCGATGTCGTACATGGAGACGGTCTTGATGGGCGGGGTGGAAGCCGGGTCCAGCGGGTTGGAGCCGGCGCCGAACTTGAACACCTCGAAGGTCAGCTCGTCGACGCCGAAGTAGCCGGCGGTGCTGACGCAGGTGAGCTTGGCGCACAGCGCGAGGCAGCCGCCGGGGTAGAAGCCGGGGCGGGGCCGCTCGAACTCTATCAGCGAGGAGGTGTTCCAGACGTTGCCGCTGTCGGTCAGGTAGGAAACGTTAGGGGAATTATCGTCGACGTCGTTGCAGTAGCCGTTGGAAGGAGTGGCGCTCCCCGAGGGAGCCACCGTGCTGTACTTGACCTGGATATCGCTCACGTAGAGCTGCTGGGCGGAGGCCTCGGCGGCCAGGCCGGCGAACAGCGCGGCGGCGCCAAGTAACCGGAACATTTTTTTCAGCATAGTCGTCCTCTGTAAACGGCAAAACGCGGC
>JAJZRA010000122.1 GCA_021847485.1 bacterium | reverse complement strand
AAAAGTAGCCTGTCCCCTTTTTTTCTGAAAAAGTAGCCTGTCCCCTTTTATTGGGTTTCCAGGTATTGGGTCAGTTTGCGGAGGGCTTCTTGCTGGGCGGGGGTCATCGGGGGGGCGTCCTGGGGGAGGGGCTGCGGGAGGGGCTGCGGCTGGGGGGCGTCGGCGAAGATGCGGTCGCGCAGCCGGCCTTTGAGGGCGTAGAGGTTGTCGCCGGGGCAGTCGGTGTTGCCTATGTCGCGGTGGGCGTAGAAGCTGCTGACGTTGACCGCGTAGGTGTCCCGCAGGTAGCGGCCTATCGCCACGAAGGAGTCCATGGAGGCGGGGGTGATGGGGTTGGAGACGGGCGGGTGGTAGTTGCCCATGATCGAGATGCCGATGTTGCCGGTGTTATGGCTGAGGACGTGCGCGCCCTCCGCGCGGATAGGGCGGCCCTCGAAGATGTCTCCCTGAGGGTCGATGAGGAAATGGTAGCCGATGTCTATCCAGCCCTTGGCGTTCTGGTGATAGTCCTGGATGAAGCGGATCTCGGAGAGGGCGGCCTCGCGGGTCGCGGGGTAGTTGCCCTGCGTGTGGTGCAGCGTGAAGAAGAAGGGCTGGTGCACCGTGTAGCTGGACTTGGGGAGCTCGGCGCCCCATTCGGCGCGGCGGATGAGCTTGAAGGGGGCGTCGGCCGGCAGCGAGAGGGCCGGGTCGGGGACGTAGGGCTTCTCGGCCTCCTGCGGGGCCTCCTTGGAGAGGCTTTCGACGGCGGTCTCCGCTTCGTAGAGGACGACGGCGGCGCCGGGGCGGGCGGCCCGGCCGGGATAGGCGCTGACGCGCACTTTGAACGGCTGGTCGGTGAGCGGTACGCGGAACTTGGCCCAGAAGCGGCCGTTAGGGTAGACGCGGCCGGCAGTCTGCCCGTAGACGGCGGGCGACGAGAAGATGGACCGCGGCTTGACCACGATCTCTACGGCTACGTTCTCGTCCGGCATCAGGCCCTGCAGGAGGACGGTGTCGTACCTGGCGGCCGGCGGGGCGGAGTAGCCGGTCTCGAAAGAGGCTTTGCCGGAGAGCACCGCTTCGATCGGGTAGGGGAAGCCTTCGAACTTCGCCGTGTTCTCGGAGCCGGTGCGGGCGCCGGCGCGGGCGGGCAGCGGGGCGAGCAGCAGTAAAAGCAGGGCGGTGCGCAGGGTTGCCGTCATATAACTATTATAGCCGGGGGCCGGCGGTGGTGGAAAGCGCCGAAAGGCCCAGCGCGGCCTGGGTCTTTCGGACTATTTCGTCTCGTCCGGGGTGCGCATGTAGAGCAGGGCCGAGGCCAGCACGGTGCGGAAGTCCATCAGCGCCACGCGCAGGCCGGCGAGGCCGTCGAGGAAACCGAGCTTCAGGATATAGGCGGAGAGGAAGCGGCTGAACGGGCGCAGGACGATGAACAGGCGGCTGCGGCCTTTCAGCGCGTAGGAGCGCGTCAGGATCTCGGTGTAGAAGGCGAGCTTGCGGCGGCGGTCCTCGTCGTCGGAGTACGGGTAGTGCAGCAGCGGTTCCCCGAGGCGGGCGGTCTCGCCGTCCACCTCCAGGCGCTCGTGCACGGGCAGCGGCAGGAAGCGCGCCTTGCCGCGCCTGAAGAGGCGCAGCTGGGTGTCCGGGTACTTGCCGCCGTGCCGGAGCCATTCCCCGAAGTAGAAGTTGCGGCGCGGCATCGAGGCCGCGGCGGCGGAAGAGGAGGCGGTGAAGGCCTTGATCTCGTCGCGCAGGGCCGGGGTGATCTCCTCGTCGGCGTCGAGGATGAGGATCCAGTCCGAGGCGCACTGGTCCACGGCGAACTGCTTGTTGACGTAGACGGCCATGCTGTTGGGGCGGGCGAAATAACGGACCGGGAACTTGCGGGCCTCCAGCTCGGTGTCGTCGGTGGAGCCGCAGTCGACGAAGACTATCTCGTCGGCCCAGGCCGCGCTGGCGAGCGAGCGCCCGACGTTCTTCTCCTCGTTGTTGGCGATCATCGCCACCGAAAGGGTGGGCATGGGCTTACGGCCGCCCGGCGGCCGCCTCCAGGAAAAAGCGCTCGGTCGCCTCGGCGAAGGCGGCGGGCGAGAAGGCGCGGGCGGCTTTCTCGCGGTTGGCGGCGCCCAGCTCGGGCAGCAGGTGGGGGGAGCGCAGCAGCGCGCCGACGGCGGCGGCGAGGGCCGCCGGGTCGCCGGGCGGGACTAGGCGTTCCTTCTCCACGTACTCGGGCAGGCTGCCGACGGAGGCGGCGACCAGCGGCTTGCCGGCCGCCAGCCACTCCAGCGCGGCGCGGCTGACGGCCTCGCTGCCGAGCGAGGCTATGACGCCGAGGTCGCAGGACCCCATGAAGGCGTAGGGCCCTTCGGTGCGGCCGTGGAAGTAGACGTGCTCCCCGATGCCGAGGTCGGCGGCCTCGGCGCGCAGGTCGTGGTACTTGAGGTTGGCCTCGTAGCCGGCCACGTGGAAGCTGGCGGGGACGCCGGCGCGCAGCAGCTCGGCGGCGGCCCTGAGGAAG
>JAJZRA010000057.1 GCA_021847485.1 bacterium | reverse complement strand
ATAAGCCGCATAGCGGCTTTCCGCGACCCCAGCTCGGCAATTTTTCGCTGAAAAAATTGCCTGCGCTCTTGCGGCCGGGACGCGAAGCATGATTATGCTTCGCTCTTCGCCCGGCCTCACACCGTGCGCGCGCCTTGTTCGCTCGGGTCCGGCGCTTACGCAAGCCGGACCCTCCGCGACATCCCTCGAAAGGCATACCCTTGCCGGCCCTCCGGGGTCTGGCGGGACGCCAAGTGGATGGGTTCGGCGGGCCCTCGCGCAGGGCGAGGCTTGCGTAAGCGCCGAGCCCGAGCGGGAGCGCGGCCACGGTGTGGCCGATAGCGTGCCCGACGGGCCCATTCACTTGGTGGACCGACCCACGGTTTTTCCGGCCCCCGGGCCAACGGCAGGCCAGCGTGAGAAGGCGGCGGCTAGAAGCGGCGGAAGAAGACGGCGGGCTTGGCGCCCAGCGAGAGGAGCTTGAAGAGCAGGAAGAAGACCAGGCCGCCGGCGAGCAGCAGCGGAATGCCTATGACGGCGCCGATCACGGTGGACGTGAGCAGGGCTCCGGCGAAGACCAGGCCGACTCCCAGCAGAGCCAGACCGGCGGCTATCAGCATCTTGAGCCGGGTCAGCAGGCCGGGCTTCTCGGGAGCGGGGCGGACGAAAGGCTCCTCCGGCCGGCGGCGCGGCCCGGCCCCGGGGCCGAGCAGTTCGGCCTCCACGGTCTCGACCGCAGGCTGCAGTTCGTTGGACATAATCAGATTTTATCACGGCCGCAATAAAAACGCAAAGGCATACGTCTATAATATCGTCATGTGATGGAGGACCCATGTCCCGTACCGTAATGAGCCGCCTGGCGGCCGGTTTCATCCTGGCCGCGCTGTGGGCCGGCCCCGCGCCGGCGGCCGACACCGCCCCCGACAACGCCCTACTCGTGGTCCCGTCCGACAGGACGGCCTTCGACCGCAAGTTCCAGGCTTTCCTCTACAAGCGCGGCGCCAAGCTCACCCGCTCCTTCCCGCCAAGCGTCTTCATCGGCTATATCCCCAAGGACCTCGACGCGGAACTGGAACGCGTCTATGGTGCCGAGGTCTACCGCGACAAGGTGGACGACTGGAGCTCCTTCGCCCGCTACGGCGAGAACGCGGTCTTCGCCGTGAACGCCTGGAACAAGCGCTTCGTCGAGGACCCGCCCGCCGCGCCGCTCGTGGTCAGCGCGAAGGTGCAGTCCGCCGGCAGGAAGAGCGCGGGCATCCGCCTTACCTGGAACGAGGTCATGCGGGCGGCCGGTTACCGCCTGCAGATCAGCACCGACAAGGCCTTCGGCTCGCTGGCGCTGGAGACGGTGACCGCGCGCAACGACTACCGCATCCTGCCGGCCTTCTGGGCGGACGGCGTCTATTACTGGCGCGTGGCCGGCCTGCTGCGCCTGCCCGACGGCGGCGCCCGGGAGGGGGATTTCTCCGAGCCCTATTCCTTCGCCGTCTCCAAGCCTTCGCCGGCCAAAGGGGCCGGCCCCGCCCGGCAGAAACTGCCGGCCTCCGTCCGGGTAAAAGGCCGTCCTCTCGCCTGGCCCGGGGACGCCGCCTACTACCGGCTGCAGATCTCCGAGACCGCCGATTTCTCCGCCCCGCTGGTGGACGTCTTCACCGATACCTGCTCCTATAAGCTGTCGGGCCTGCCGCTCAAGCGCGGCGCGCCGTACTATATGAGGGTCATGCCGTCCGACGGCGCTTCCGCCGGGGACTGGTCCGCGCCGGCGGAGCTCGTGGTCGAGAATCCGCCGCCGATCGCCCGCGACGTGCGCCGGAGGACCCGCCGCTGAGATGAAAAAGACCGCCGCCCTGCTCTCCCTGCTTCTCCTCTCCGCCGGGGCCTCGGCCGCCCCGTACGGGGCCGGCTGGTACGACACCAGCGAATACCTGCTGGGCAAAGTGGCCGTCGCCGTCGTCTTCCCCGAGAGCAACGGCGCGCTGATGCCCCAGACCCAGACCTGGAGCGAGGCGCGCAAGGCGCAGGTCGTCGCCGCCGTGCAGAATGGCATGGGCTGGTGGTCCGCGCGCTACCCCGGCGCCGCCCTCTCCTTCGTCTTCGTCACCACCACCGTCGCCACCGGCTACGAGCCGATAGACTGCAACGCCGACCCGGGCAGCCTGCCCGCCGTGGCCGCCTGCCCCGGCGGCGAGGGGGACTGGATCCACGACGTGATGACGCGCATGGGCTACGCCGAGGCCGATTATACCGACCAGGTCTACCACTACGACAACGACGTCAGGTCCGCCAACGGGGCGGACTGGGCCTTCACGGTCTTCGTCGCGGACAGCTACGGCGACGCCGACGGCGAGTTCCCCGACGGCTACTTCGCCTACGCCTACCTCGGCGGCCCCTACGCGGTGACCACCTACGATAACGACAGCTACGGCATAGGCGATTTCGCGCCGGTCATAGCCCACGAGACCGGCCATATCTTCTACGCGCAGGACGAGTACGCGGGTTCGGGCTGTTCTCCGTCGTCCTACTCCGGCTACCTGAACATCGCCAACGCCAATTGCGAGAACGGCGGCTCCACCAACGACCCGTGCGTCATGCGCGGCGGGATAGAGCCGTATTACTCCTCTTCGCTCTCCTGCCCCTCCTGCAGCGGCCCGGCCGTCTGCGGCTACAGCAGGAACATGCTGGGCTGGCGCGACGGGGACTCGGACGGCATCCCGGACATAGGCGACCATCCTCCCACGGCCGTCCTCTCGCCGTTCCTGCCGGACCCGACCTCCGACACTACGCCGACCTATTACGGCATGGCCTATTCCACCACGGCCTACGCCAACTCCAATCCGTACGACTCGCAGACCTCGCACTATTACTACACCTCGGCAAGGAACAATATCTCCGTCGGGCGGATAGCCTCCGCCGAATACCGGGTGGACGGGGGCGGGTGGCTGGCGGCCTCGCCGCGCGACGGGGCCTTCGACCAGAGCATCGACAGCTTCACGTTCACGCCGGCCGCCCTGCCCGACGGCGCGCATACCTTCGAGGCGCGCGCCAGGGACAGCTTCGGGGCCTACTCCTCCAATACCCCGTCGGATTCGCTGACCGTAAATACTCTCAACCCTACCGACATCCAGTACGTCAACGACGGGACCGGCGTCGATATCGACTACGTCCCCTCGAAGACCGCCCTTTCGGCCAACTGGGGGGAGTCCTACCACTCCAGCGGCATAGACCGCTACGAGTACGCCATCGGCACCTCGCCGGGCGCGGCGGACGTCGCCGGCTGGACGTCGGTCGCCACGGCCCGCGCCGTTACCCGGACCGGGCTCTCCCTCGCCGAGAACGCCGTCTACTATTTCGCGGTCCGCGCGCACAGCGTCAGCGGCTACTATTCCGGAGCCACTGTTTCCGACGGCCAGCGCGTCGATACTACCAGTCCTACCGCCCGCGTCGAGATCACGTCGCCGCTGCCGGCCGCCTCCGGCCCGCTGACGGCGCGGCTGATCGTGGACGAGGCCAACGGCCTCTCCGGCGCCCCGTCGCTGCGCCTGCGGCCGGGCTGCGGCGGCCTGGGCGCCGGCATGGCGCTCAGCTACGCCGCTCTCTCCACCTGGACCGCCTCGGCGTTCTTCGAGACCTGGTTCTCCACCGGGACTTCCTGCTTCGCGTTCAGCGCGGTCGACAGCGCCGGCAATACCGGGGCGGTGATAACCTCGGGGCTCTCCTTCACCGCGGACCCGGCCGTGTCCGGGACCTCGGGCGGCAGGGCCGCCAACAGCGACGGAGCGGCCGTCACGCTGCCTGCCGGGGCCTATACGGGGGCCCTCTACCTGACGATCTCCACGGTCCCGGCGTCGCGCTATGCCGCCGCCGACGGGGCCGCCGGGGACTCTTCCGCGATAGTCTCCGAGGACCTGGCGCGGGAGTTCTCGGCCCGCGCCGCCGCCGGGACCCCGGTCACCTCTTTCCTGAAGCCGGTCACCGTCACGCTGTCCTACCCCGACTCCGACGGCGACGGACGGGTGGACGGCGATTTCGTGCCGGAGAGCCGGCTGTGGCTCTACTGGCTGGACGAGGCCGCGGGGCGCTGGAAGCCGCTGGACGGCGTGCGCCGCGACCCGGCGGCCAACACGCTGTCCGCCGAGACCGGCCACTTCTCGCTCTACTCCGTCAGGGTCTCCGCCGCCGCGGGGCAGGGGCTTTCCGGGCTGAAGGCCTACCCGAACCCGTGCGACCTGCGCCGCTCGGCGGGCCTCACCATCGGCGGGATCCCGCCCGACGCGGCCGGGACCGAGATCTATATCTACAACGAGGCGGGCGAGCTGGTGCGCAAGCTGGTCCCCGGGGACGGCGTGGACGGGGTCAACGTCGGGACCTGGACCGGCGGGGCGAAGGGCGGCGGCCGCGCCGCTAGCGGCCTGTACATCTATCTGGTGAAGACGTCGAACTACGGCAAAGGGTCCGGGAAGTTCTTCCTGGTCCGCTGATATGAACAGAACGGCGATCCTGGCGCTGCTCATCCTGTGTCCCGCCGGCCCCGCGGCCGCGGCGGGGACGGCCGCGCTCCCGTTCCTGAAGCTGGACCAGGGGGCCGCGGCCGCGGCTATGGGCGGCGCCT
The DNA here is from genome assembly GCA_021847485.1 of bacterium. Taxonomy (GTDB): domain Bacteria; phylum Elusimicrobiota; class Elusimicrobia; order Elusimicrobiales; family UBA9959; genus UBA9959. Next base: position 9,121 of record JAJZRA010000057.1, on the reverse strand, counting down.
ACTGCGCCTCCGGCGGCGGCGACGCCTGGGGCGTGTTCTATAATCCGGCGGAGGCCGCGCTGGCCGCCCGGCGCGAGCTGGCCCTCGGCCATAACGAATGGGTGCAGGGGATCCGCAACGAGACCGCCGTCTACCTCTCGCCGCTCTCCGGCGGGGCCGCACTATACGGCGGCCTGAACGCGCTGTTCAGCGGCGGCATGGACAAGTACGACGAAGCCGGCGCCAAGACCGGCACCTTCTCGTCGCGCGAGGCCGCCCTGCTGGCCGGCGGCGCGCTGCCGCTCGGGCGGGGCTGGTACGGCGGGGCCGCGCTGAAGGGGCTCTACCAGGCCATCCCCGGCGAGACCGGTTACGCGCTGGGCGGGGACGCCGGGCTGCTCAAACGGGCCGGGGACTGGACTTTCGGCGCTTCGGCCTCCAATTTCGGGAGCGCGATGAAGCTGGCTTCCGCTTCCGCGCCGCTGCCGCTGGTGCTGCGGGCCGGCGCCGCGTGGGAGCTGCCGGGCCGTCTGCGCCTCGAGGCCGACCTCGTGAAGCCGGGGGAGTCCGCGGTCGCGCCGGCCGCCGGAGCGGAGGCCTCTTTCCGGGCCGGGCCCGACGCCGAATTTTTCCTGCGCGCGGGCTTTTCCGGCGGGCGCTCCGACCTGGCCGGTCCCGGGGCCGCGCTGGGCCTGGGCCTGCGCAACGGCGACCTGCGCCTGGACTACGCTTTCTCTCCCTACGGCGACCTGGGCGACTCCCACCGCGTTACCGTGGCCCTGACCTTCGGGGCGCCGGTCCGCGGCAAAGCGGCGGTGCGGCGGGCGGTTCCGGCCCGGAGGCCTGCGCGCGGGGGGAAAACCGGAAACGAAAGGAAGAAGAGGAAGGAGGAGGACGGTTCGGTCTACTTTATCTGGTGACGCCGAGCAGCTCCTCCCAGCGCCGCACGGCGCGGGAGAGCTCGAAGTCGGCGGCCCTTTTCAGGCCGGCGCGGGAATAGGCTTCCAGCGCCGGTTTGTCGTCGAGAAGGGAGGTCAGGCGCTCCGCCCAGGCCCGCTCGGCCGGATCCAGGGGGGACGCGCCCGCCCAAGCGCCGGAAAGCGGCGGCATCAGTACGCCGTAGGGCGCGGCTTCCGGGGCCAGCGCGCGCGGGACGGGGCCGTCCGCGGGCGCCAGGATCTCGCGAGGCCCGGCCAGGCAGTCCGCGGCTGCAGCGGGCACGCCGCAGGCTAGCGCTTCCACCAGGGCGTTGGGGAAACCTTCCCAGAGCGAGGTAAAGGCGAAGATCCTGGCGGGCCTGAGGAACTGGTAGGGGTTCTCGCGGTAGCCGGCGAAATAGACGTCCGCGTCGGGAGGAGGGGGTTCGGAGCCGGAGAAGGTCTTCAGCCCCAGCTCGGCGGCCAGCGCCTCCAGGCGGGGCCTCAGCTCGCCTTCGCCGACCAGCACGAGCGCGGCGTCGCCGTTCCGCGCCTTCAGTTCCCTGAAAATGCGCAGCAGGTGCCACTGCCCCTTGGCGGCCGTCAGGCGGCCGCCGGTGACCACTACCGGCCTCCGGTAGACGGCGTCCCAGCCCCGCGGCAGCGGCTCGGCGGCCCTGGCCGCTATGCCGGCCGTGTCGTAGCCGTTGGGGATGACCGTGATCTTGTCGGGGCGCACGCCGAAGTTCTCGGCGAGGTCCAGCTTGACGCCCTCCGAATTGGCCACTACTACGTCGGCGCGAGGGTAGTAGCGGCGGATGAGCGGGGCCATCAGCGCGCCGCGCAGCCCCGAGAACTCGCCCGAGGGACGGGTGCGCTCGCAGATGACGCTGCGGTGCCCTGAGCGGGCGGCCGCCAGGACGTTGACGATATTGGCGCGCTCCATGAACGAGAGCACGGTGTCGCCGCGGCCGGCGGCGCGCGCGAGGCGGCGGGCGTAGAGCGGGATGGAGGCGGTCTTGAGGAGCGGGCTCGTGGCGGAGTCGTGCGAGGAAAGGGGTGTGACCGCGGCCCCGCCCGTGTCCTGGGAGATCTCGTTCTCCAGCAGCAGCACGGCGGCGGCCGGCAGGCGGGAGGCCAGCGCGGCGAACTGTTTCTCCGCCCCGCCCCTGAAGAGGGAATTGATCAGCAGTTTCAGCGCCATTAAAGGCAATTCTAGAATATTTTTGTCGGCCGGGAGGGGATTTAGTATAGAATATACGCATGAGGAAAATGCTGAATATCTTAACGGCGGCCTCCGCCGCGCTGCTGCTCGCCGCGGCGGTTCACGCCGCCAAGGGCAAGCCCGGCGCGGCCGGCGCTAAGGCGGCGCCGGCCAGGATACTGACCGGCCACCGCGCCGCGGTCGAGGCCGTGGCCGTCTCTCCCGACGGGCAGTACGCCGCCTCGGCGGGCCTGGACACGAACGTGGCCCTCTGGAACGTCAAGACCGGCAAAGTGAAGAAGGTCATGGTCGCGCATACCGACGCCGTCTGGGGCGTGGACTTCTCGGCGGACGGCGACTACCTGGCCTCGCTGGGCAACCAGACCATAGAGGTCTGGAAGGTCCCGTCCGGCGCCAACTTCAAGACCATCCCGGGCCAGAGTTTCAGCATGTACGGGGTGAAGTTCTCGCCCAACGCGGACTACGTCGCCTCGGGCGGCTATAACTCCATCGGCGTCTGGAGCTTTCCGGCGGGGGACTCCATCCATACGATGAAATCCGAGATGGAGAACGTCTATTCCATAGCCGTCGGGCCCAACGGCAGCTACATCATCGCCGGCGCCGGCAACGGCACCGTCACGGTCTGGAACGTGGCCGATTCCAAGCTGCTCAAGACCATCCAGGCGCATAAGGAGCCCGTCCGCGCGGTGGCGGTCACCTCCGACGGGTCCTATGCCGTGTCGGCCAGCATGGACGGCACGGTCAAGGTCTGGCGCCTGAGCGACGGCAAGCTGATGAACACCCTCAAAGCGCACGAGGGCGGCGCGCGCGCGGTGGCCGTATCCCCGGACAACAGGTCCATCGCCAGCGGCGGCATGGATTCGCTGATAAAGATCTGGAAGCTGGCCGGCACCGGGCAGAAGCCGGTGCGGCAGCTGGCCGGACATACCGACAGCGTCGAGTCGCTGGCCTACTTCCCCGACGGCAAGTCGCTGCTCTCCGGCTCCAAGGACAAGACGGTGCGGATCTGGAAGCTGAAATAGACGGCGGGCGTAAAAAAGGGCGGACCGGAAGGTCCGCCCTTTTTTTTGTCCCCGGTCCGGGTTACAGCAGGAAGCCGGTGATCGCGGCGCTCATCAGGCAGGCGAGCGAGCCGGAGAGGACGGCGTAGAGGCCGAGGCGCGCTATGTCGTGGCGGCGCTCCGGGGCCAGCGCGCCGAGGCCGCCTATCTGGATGGCCACCGACAGGAAGTTGGAGAAGCCGGCCAGCGCGTGGGCGCCGATGATCAGCGAGCGCTGGCTGATGGCGCCGGGATTGTTCTTGAGGAACTCGGCCATGTTGAAGTAGGCGACGAACTCGTTGAGAACGGTCTTCTGGCCTATCCAGTTGGCCACCTGGGGGGCTTCCCGCATGGGGATGCCGGTCAGCCAGGCCACCGGCGTGAAGACCCAGCCGAAGATCTTCTCGAGGGACAGGCCCTGCACGTGGACGAGCGCGCCGCCGTGGCCCACCAGGAAGTTCAGCATCGCGAGCAGCGCCATGAAGGCGAGCAGGCAGCCGCCTACGTTGAGCGCCATCTGCAGGCCGGTGGTGGCGCCGTTGGCGGCCGCGTCCACGACGTTCCTGTCCGGCAGCTCGAGCTTCATGTCCAGCTTGCCGCGGGTCGCCGGCTCCTCGGTCTCGGGGACCATCAGCTTGGCGATCACGATCGAGCCGACCGAGGACATGATGACGGCCGCGAGCAGGTGGCCGCCGGCGCCGGGGATGTAGGGCAGCAGCATGCCGGTATAGGTGCCCATCACGCCGCCGGCGAGGGTGCCCATGCCGGCCGTCATCACGACGAAAAGCTCGGACTCGGTGAGCCCGGCCATGTACGGGCGTATCGCCAGCGGGGCCTCGGTCTGGCCGACGAAGATGTTGGCGCTGGCGACGAGCGACTCCGCGCCGGAGGAGTCCATCAGCCGGGTCATGACCCACGCGAAGGCCTTGACGATGCGCTGCATGACGCCGAGGTAGTACAGCACGCTCATCAGCGACGAGAAGAAGATGATGGTGGGCAGCACCTGGAAGGCGAAGATGAAACCGAGCGACGGGCTGTCCACGAGGCCGCCGAAGACGAACTTGGAGCCCTCGTTGGTGAAGGAGAGCAGCTTGACGATGATGTCGTTGAGGAACAGGAAGAACCTCTGGCCCAGCGGCACGCGCATGATCAGCGCGCCCAGTACCACCTGCAGCAGGGTGCCGGCGGCGACGGCCCGGTAGTTGATGGCTTTCCGGTTCTTGCTGGCCAGCCAGGCCACGCCCAGTATCACGAACATTCCCAGAACGCTGACAAGTCTCATGTGGTCTCCTTGGAGAAGCGCTCACCGCGGAAAAGTTAAGTTTAGATAATTTGCGCCCGGCCCCTCAATAGACCCCGCGCACCTTGCCGGTCACTTCGGACAGCGGCAGGAACCTCGGGGGCCGCCCGGTGACCGGGTCCTTCCAGGAGGCGGAATCGTTGGATTCGTCCCGGTTGTCGCCCAGCACGAACAGCGCGCCGGGCGGGACCGCGGTCGGCGGCATCGTGTCGCCCTGGAGGGCCTCCCCGGGCCTGGCGTAGTAGGCGTAGCTCTCGTACCGGGGCTCGCCGTTCAGCCAGACCTTCTTCTCCCGGAGCTCCACGGTGTCGCCGGCCACGGCTATGACCCGCTTGACCGACTCGTGGTCCTCCCCGACCGGGGACCGGAAAGCGATGATCTCGCCGCGGCGGGGCTCCCTGAAGCGGAACGTGAGCTTGTCGAGGAACAGGTGCTGCCCCTTGACCAGCGTCGGCGCCATCGAGTCGCTGGCGATATAGATGGGCTCGGCCAGCCAGTGCCGGGCGGCCAGGACGGCGGCCACGGTCGCCAGCGCTATCAGCGAGGTGCGCAGCGGCTTCACCGGGCCTCCGGCAGCGCCACCGGCAGCCGCCCGGCCGGCTTGAGCTCGCCGGCCAGCGCCTCGCCGGCGGCGGCCATGGACGGCGCCGTCATGCCGTAGAGGGCCAGCGCGCAGCGCGCCTTGGGGTAGTTGGACAGGTCGTAGGGGTTCATCAGGCTCAGCAGCACCGAGGGCTTGCCGGAATCCAGCAGCGAGTCTATCATGGCGCGCTGGCTGGCGTTCTGGACCCCGGTCCACTGGAAGCTTCCGATCACGAGAATGTCCGCCGCCGCGGCGGCTTCGCGGATCTTGCGCTCCTCCTCGGGCCTGACGCCGATGTCGAAGACGTACTGGCTGGCCTCGTAGCCGTTCCCGAGCAGCGCGCGGTAGAGGCTCAGGGCGTTGCCGGCGAAACGCTGCGGGGCGAAGATGATGACCGCGATCTTCTTGCTCTTGGGCAGCGGCAGCAGGCCGCCGCCGCGCGCGGCCGTCAGGGCCCGGCGCGAGAGCTCGTCGGTGATGTCGATGTAGGCCTTGTCGAAGGGGGACGGCGGCTCCGGGCGGGAGAAGAGCCCGGCCGCGCGCTTGGCCGCCAGCACCCGGCGGTAGGCCTCGTCCAGCCTGGAGCGCGGGATACGCCCCGCGCGCACCTGGGCGGCTATCTCGCGCACCGCGGCGCGGAAATCCCCTTTGCCTATCAGCAGCACGTCGGCCCCGGCCTTCAGCGCGGCCGCGGCGGCCCTGGCCACCGTCGTGCGCGAAGTGATGGCGCGCATGTCCAGGCTGTCGGTGACCACCAGGCCGCCGAAGCCGAGGTCCCGGCGCAGCAGCCCGCCGATCACGGCGGGGGAGAGCGTGGCCGGCTCGCGCGGGTCCAGCGCGGGGTAAAGCACATGGGCGGTCATCACCGCCGGCACTCCCTGCGCGACGGCCGCCCTGAAAGGCACCAGGTCGGTGCCGGCCAGCGCGGCGGTGGAGGCGTCTATCTCGGGCAGGGTCTTATGGGAGTCCTGGGAGGCGGCCCCGTGGCCGGGGAAATGCTTGGCCACCGCGATGATGCCCGAGGCCTTGAAGCCGCTGATGACGGCCCCGCCGAGGCGGGCCGCCTCCGCGGGGTCGGAGCCGAACGAGCGGATGCCGATGATGGGGTTGCGCGGGTTGGAGTTCACGTCGAGAACGGGGCCGAAGGCCATGTTGATGCCGGCCCGGCGCAGTTCCTTGCCGGCCAGGTAGAACAGCGTGGCCGTGTTGTTCTCGTCGTCGGCGGCGCCGAGCATCATGTTGGTCGGCAGCTCGAGCAGGCCGAGCGTGGTGGGGACGTAGACGCTGCCGCCCTCGTAGTCCACGCCGATGAAGAGCGGCACGGAGGCGCCGGCCTGCAGGGCCTCGGTCAGGCGGCGGGTGTCCTCCAGCGAATAGGACCCCCACTGGAGCTGGACGCCGCCCAGCCCGGCCCTGACGTCCCGCCGCGCCGCGGCGAGGCCGGACGCGTCGGCCGCGGTCATAATGAGCTGGGCCGCCTCCTCCTCTATCGAGGGGGAAGCGGCCCGGAGCGGGGCCGGCGCCAGGAGCAGCAGCGGGAGGAGCCGGCGCGCCAGCTTCATGTCAGTCGGAGAACTTGTAGCCGCGCTTGGTCGCCTGGCGGCGGATCGTGTCTATCATCGCCTTGTCCAGCGTCTTCGCGCCGGAGCGCTGCTTCTCCTCCTTGGCGATATAGGCCTTGCGCTCGGCCTGCAGGCGCACGATCTCCGCCTTTATCTTGCGGCGTTCGGCGAGCTTGCCGTCTATGTACTTGTCCAGGGCGGCCTTGTCGAGCTTCTGCAGATCGGGGGGGAGCTGGTCCTTCTTTATCTCGTCGCGTTTGAGGGCGCCGCTCTCCACGGCCGAGACCACGTCCCACGACGCGTCGGCGCGGGCCGCCGCCGGGGCGGAGGCCTGGAAGGCCGCGCGCTCCGCGGCCACGGCGAAACCGGCCGACTTGGCGAAGTTGCCGGCCTCCTTCTTGGACTCGAGCTTCTCGGCCCCTCCGGCCCCGTAGGCCACGTAGGTATCGTTGAGGCTGGAGCTGAGGCGCGCTATCTCGGCGTCCTGCGGGGTCCTGACGTCGTAGTCGCGGGCGGCCTGGTCGATGTTGGCGTAGTCGCCGTCGGCGAGGTCCGCCGCGGCTTTCCACTGCTCGGCGAGGCCCTGCTGACGGGAGCCGCAGAAGATGGTGTTGACGAAGATGCCCTTGGCCTTAGCGTCGGCCACGGCCTGCTGGTACGGGACAGCCCCCTGCGTGAAAGGTTCGTTGCCGGCTATGAAGATGGCCTTGTAGACGTCGGACTTGGGGCTCCATTTGAGCTCCTTGACGGCCTTTTCGATGACCTGGCCGCAGTACTCGTCCCCGCCGGCGGTCTTAAGGGCGAAGAGGTCGGCGGCGACCTTGTCGAGGTCGGAGGTGAAAGGGCTGACCTGGCGGATCCAGCCGGATTCTTTGGGCAGGGCGGTGTTGCCGTACTCGTAGAGGGCCACCTCGATGACCGGCTTGGAGCCGCTCTTCTCGGAGGAGACCAGCTCGTTGACTATCTTCCAGAGCTGCGTGCGGGCCTGGTTGATGAGGCCGTCCATGGAGTTGGAGGTGTCGAGCAGGACCGCCACCTGGACCAGCGGCTTGGAGCCGTAGTCCTGCGGCGGCTTCACGGCGGAACCGGCGTCCTTCCAGGTCTTCTTCACCGAGGCCGAGGCCGCGGCCAGGATGCGGCCGGTCTCCGTCTGGACCACCCGCGCGTTGACCTCGGTCTCGCCCTCGGAGAGGTCGTTGAGCGTGCCGGTGACCACGGCGTCGGCGCCGAGCAGCTGTCCCAGCTTCTTGACCGTCTCCTCGTCCACGGCCCCGGAGGCCTGGAGCTTGAGCTCGCCCATGACCTTCGCGAGCAGCGACCGCTCGATCAGCGTGACCTTGGGGGCCCCGGCCAGCAGCGTGGTGAGGCGCTCCTGCACCACGACCGGGCCCTGCGAGGCGCGCTCGTCGGTGTAGGGGAAGGCCAGGACGGCGAGCTTGATACCGGGCGTCTCTTTGACGCCGTAAGCCAGCTTGTCCGCCAGGGCGGACAGTTCGCCGGCCGCGGGGCTCGCGGCCGCCTTGGCGGCGGGAGCCTCGGCCCCCGCCTTGACGAAAAGGACGGCCGGCAGGGCCGCGGCCAGAAGTGTCAGGATCAGCTTTTTCATAACGAAGTGGAACCCCCGTTAACGGAATTTGTCCAGCGCTAGATGTAGAATACTAAATATAGGGCCGGCGGCGACAGCGCGGCGTCCCGGTTGAAAACACGCGGTAAAAAAGGTATTTTTCATAAATATGCGAGGGGGACTTTCAGCCATGAACAGAACATCGCTTTGCCTGGCCCTGGCCGCGCTGGCCGCCGGCGGCTGCGGCCGCCGGGAGGCGCCCGCCTACGAGCGCTCGGCCTATATAATGAGCGTGCACGCCGAGGTGAAGGTCTACGGCTCGGACCAGCGGGAGGCCGCCCGGGTGGCCGACGCCGTGCTGGGCGAATGGAAGCGCATCTCCTCGGAGTTCAGCTTCGACGAGCCTTACAGCCAGACCTCGGTCGTCAATAAGAAGGCCTACGGGGAGTGGGTCAAGGTCGACGACGAGTTCCTGCGCCTGCTGACCCTGTCCCTCGACTACTACCGCATGACGGGCGGGGCCTTCGACATAACTTTCGCGCCGCTCTGGCCCATCTGGAAAGAGGCCGCTTCCACCCGCAAGATGCCGGCGAAGGCCGAGATCTCCCGCGCGCTGGCCAACATGGGCTCCTCCGCCATCCAGGTGGACCGGGCCCGCCGGATGGTGCGCTTCTCCCGGCCCGTCCAGATCAATATGGGCGGCATCCTGCGCGGCTACTGCTTCGCGCGGGCCTACGCCATCCTGGACCGGCTGTCGCCGGTCAGCCCGGTGGAACTGCGGCTCGGCAGCAACATGCTGGCCTACGGCAAGCGCCCCTGGCGCTACGAGATCATGGACCCTTTCCGCGACGGCAAGGCCTTCGGCGAGCTGGATTTCGACAGCGGCGTGGTCATGTCCTCCTCGGGGCGCGAGCACTTCGTGCAGATAGAGGGCAAGCTCTACTCCCATAT
>JAJZRA010000056.1 GCA_021847485.1 bacterium | reverse complement strand
AGGGGATGCCTTTCGAGGGATGTCGCGGAAGGCCCGGCTTGCGTAAGCGCCGGGCCTGAGCGAACAAGGTGCGGCCACGGTGTGGCCGACACCGACCCGAGGAAGGCATCCCCTTGGCGGCCCGACTCATCTTCTCGCGGTACTCCTTCCGGGGCCGCGGCGGGCTTAGTGTGGGTATTTAAGGATCATTATAATAATGAGCGTGGAACTGGCGGATATACGGGGGCTTTCGAGGCCCGAGCTGGAAGAGGCGCTGACGCGGCTGGGCGAGAAGCCCTCGCACGCGGCGGCCGTCTTCCTGGCCGTGCACCGCCTCCGCGGCTGCGACCTCGCCTCGCTGCCCGGCGTGCCGGAGCGCGTCCGGGCGGCCCTGTCCCGCGCCTTCTCGCTCGCCCCGCTGCCCGCCCCGGAACGGCGGCAGGTCTCGCGCGACGGCACCAAAAAGCTGCTGCTGCGTTTCCCCGGGGACGCCCCGGCGGAGTGCGTGGTGCTGCCGGCCAAGGACAGGCTGGCCGCCTGCCTGTCGTCGCAGTCCGGCTGCGCCTGCGGCTGCACTTTCTGCGCCACCGGCGCGCTCGGGCTGAAGCGCTCGCTTACCTCGCCCGAGATCATCGCCCAGTTCGAGGCCTGCCTCGCGGAAGCGGCCGGCCGTCTGAACAGCCTGGTCTTCATGGGCATGGGCGAGCCTTTCCTCAACTGGGAGAACGTCCGGCGCGCCATCCTTACGCTTTCCGACAGCCGCGGCCGCCATTTCCCGCAGGCCAAGATGACAGTCTCCACGGTGGGCGTGGTCCCGGTCATCGAGGAGCTGACCGCTTCGGACCTCAGGGTCAGGCTGGCCGTCTCCGTGGTGGCGGCCGACGAGGAGCAGCGCGCGCGGATGGTGCCGATGGAGAGGACCTATCCTCTGCGCCGCGTGCTGGAGGCGGTGCGCGCCTATTGCCGCGCCAAAGAGGCGCTCGTGATGTTCGAATACATCCTGTTCCGCGGCGTCAACGACCGCCCTTCCGATTCCGCGCTGCTGGCCGGGCTCGTAAAAGACATCCCCTGCCGGGTCAACTTGATCCCCTACAATCCCCCCGGCGGGCCCGGCGGCGAATTCCCGCGCGTCAAGCAGTTCCAGCGCGAGCTGATAGCCGCCGGCGTGCGCACCTACCTGCGGCAGGAGCGCGGGGCCGACATCGCCGCCGCCTGCGGCCAGCTCGCCTCCCGCCCTCCGGCGCAGCCCCAAGGTCCCGGCCGCGAGTAGGCCGGAATACCGCGCCTGCCTGGGCCCATCGTCTCTATCGGCTTTTCCCCGTTTTTGAGAAAATTCCCTTAGGCGCCGCGGGAGATCTCACAAAGCCGCGCCTTAGTCCGACTGGAGGGAAGATGAAAAAACAAGCCGTGTTCGCGTTCGCCGCGCTGATGTCGCTGTCCGCCGCGGTGCGCGCCGCCGAGGTCAGCTTCGACGGCGACAGGTCCGGGGCTTTGGACGCCGTATCCGATATCCTCGACATAGTGTCCGACCTCTCCGGCGGCGGCAAGGACCACCATCCCGGCCCGGTCCCGCAGCATCCGTCCCAGCCAGGCCATTTCGAGCCCGGCCATCCCGGCGACCATCACCCGGTCCCGCCCCCGCTGCCTCCGCCGCCCCCGCCTTACCACCCGGCCCCGCCCCCGCCGCATTATAACTTCGGCGGCTACCGCGAGACCTGCCGCACGATGGAGTTCACCTCGCAGAGCCAGCTCAGCCAGACCATGGACATGATCCTGGAGGAATACGGCCAGGAGTGCCAGCCCAATCACTGGGGCGCCCCCGAGTACTGCCGCCCGGCCACCAACTACCACAAGCGCAAGGTCACCGTTAACATCGGCCCGCGCGCGCTGGAATCGTGGGAGACCGAGCGCCTCGAGCTGTGCATGCGCGACCCCAGGACCGTGGAGCTCGGCCTGGACGGCATGCTCTACCAGTACTCGGTCGAGTCCCGCAACGACGACGGGCTTTTCCGCCGCGCCACCGTCTTCACGCTGACCCCCGGGCCGAAGAAGCCCGCGCAGGCCTCCTCCGGCGAGCTGTCGATCGGCTTCACCGCCGTGGCGCCGGACGGCTCGGTAAGGCTGGTGCTCGCCGATAACCGCGCCCAGTATTTCCGCGGCGAGAAGATCACGATCACCGCCGACGGGATGCGGCTCCCCGAGATCACGCAGAACATGCCGGTGCAGGAACTGCTGGACTCCTTCAATAAGTTCAACGTCACGCAGGCTTTCGACGTGGCCGGCACCTACGAGCTGAAGATCATGGACGCGCCCAAGCCGGGCAAGTACATGGTCACGGTGAAGTTCTTCCGTTCCGGCCCGCTGTCCTCCGGCAACGAGGCCAGCGTCATCGGCACCTTCGAGCTGAAGTAGGGCGCGTCGGCGCAGCTGCCCCGCGCCGGCTTACGCCGCGGGGCTTCTTTTTTGCTATCATAGCCCCGGGTAGACAGGGGGAGGGTTATGGCGATAGCCGACAAGTTCGCTCTGCTGGAGGCCCTGCTGTGGTTCGCGGTGGGGTTCTTCGCGCTTTACGCCTGCCGCGCGCATTTCGCGCCGCGGCAGCACGCGCTGGTCCGGGTCACCGGCGGGCTGTTCCTGCTGCTGGGCGCGGCCAGCGTGGCCGAGTTCTCGGTGGCGGCGGTCTCGGCGCCGTTCTGGCTGCTGGCCTGGAAGACCGGCAACCTCGCGGCGCTGCTGCTCTGCGTGGGGGCGCTGTTCTGGCGCCACCGGCGCGGAGAGAAGTAGGGTCAGGCCTTGCGGGCGAGGCAGAGCAGCCGGACGCTGTCCGCCGAGAGCGGGCTCCCGTCGAAGCCGCCCAGGAACTTGAGCGGCCTCAGACCGCCCAGGCGCAGCGCGGCCGCCAGCTCCGCCCTGCCGTAGAGCCGGTTGAAGAAAGTCCTTTTTTGCGCCCGGCCGGTCTTCCTGTCCAGACGCGTCCAGGTGTTGAAGAGCAGGTCCCCCCGGAGCTCCCGCTCCTCCAATAGGTAATGGCCGCCCAGGTCGTGCCAGTCCCGCGGGATGAAGAGCCGCCTGACGAGGTCCCCGTTAAGGAGGTCTATCAGGAAGAGGCCGCCGGGCTTGAGCGCGCGGGCCGCGCCCTTCAGCGTCCTGAGGTCGTCGGAGTATTTCGGGAAATAGCCGAAACTGGTGAAGAGGTTTACCGCGGCGTCGAACTCCTCCCGGAACTTCAGCCGGCGCATGTCGCCGCGCAGCAGCCGCAGCTCCACGCCGCGCGCCGCGGCGCGGGCCGCCGCCTCGCGCAGGTATTCCGCGGAGAAGTCGTAGCCGGTCACGGCCAGGCCCCTGCGGGCGAACTCCACCGCGTGCCGGCCGGGGCCGCAGCACAGGTCCAGCAGCGCGGCCCCTTTCTTAAGGCCGAGCAGCTTCGCGGCGAAGGCGGCCTCCGCCGGGGCCGCCGCCGAGGCGGCCGGGGAGGCCGGGTTGTAGAAGGAGTTCCGGAAGAAGCCGGAGTGCCACTCGCGGGCGCGCTTCATCTGGGGGAGGCTTTGACGAGGCCGCGGTAGACGCCCGGCTCGGAGCCGTCTATGACCGTGGCGCCCACGGTCTTGCGGAAGAAGTCCACCGGGCCGGCCCAGCCTATGGCCGCGTAGCCGTAGCCCGCGTCGCGCATGGCCTCGAGCGTCCTTATCAGCAGCGCCTTGCCGAGGCCTTTCTTATGCGAGTCCGGGTCCACGCCTATCGGGCCGAAGAAGCCCTTCAGCGTGGCGTCGTAGCAGGCGAAACCGAGGATGGCGCGGTCCTTCACCGCGAGGAAGCAGGTGACCGGCTGCCCGGACATGGCCACGTCGCACTCCGAGGCCCAGGAGCGGGAGAACTTCTTTTCGGCCCACTCCACCACCGCGTGCTTTTCCGGCCCCAGCGCCCGGCGGATCTCCACGCCTTCGGCCGCCAGCCGCTCCAGCAGGCGCGCCGAAGGCGGCAGCCCGTAAAGCTTCGCCAGCAGGTCGGCCATTACTGCCCGTCCCCCGCGCCCTGCGGCGGTTCGGCCGGCTTCTCCTCTTCGCCTATGGACTTGGAGGGCTTCAGTTTCGGCGCCGGGGTCCCGGTTTTTTTGGCGCGGCCGCCTTTCTTGGCGGCCTTCTTCTTGGAGGTCTTCACTATGGGGTTGGCCTTCTTGTCGAACTTGTAGGTCGGCACCTTCTCCACCGCCGAGAACTTGTACTCGGAGACCGGCTTGGCCTTCTTCTTTTTTTTCTTCTTGGCGGCCTTCTTGACCGGGGCCTTCCTGGCCGTGGCGCCGGTGTCGGCCGGGTTTATGTCGTCGAGCGGGAGCTGGTCGTTCTTCTTGGCGCGGGGCTTCTTCTTCGCCGGCCGGGCGGGCTTGGGGGACTCGGTCCCCTGCGCGGCGGCGCCGTCCGGGGCCCCTTCCGCGCCCTCTTCGGTCTGGGCGAGGACGGGCAGACAGAACGCCGCCAGCAGCAGCGCCGGAAAAACCTTCTTGAGCAGCTTGGTCATGTCAGTATGATGCCTCCCTTCTTTTCCCTGGGCTGGGCCAGTTCGGCGGCCCTGACGGAGGCCTCTATCAGGCACGCCAGGGTCACCGGGCCCACGCCGCCGGGCACGGGCGAGACGGCGGCCGCGCCGGCGAGGTCCGCGAAGTCCGCGTCGCCGCACATCCTGCCGTTCTCGTCGAAATTGGTGCCCACGTCTATCACGGTCGCGTTAGCCGGCAGCAGCTCCTTCTTGAGCCACTTGGCCTTGCCGGCGGCGGTCACCACCACGTCGGCCGCGCGGAAGACCGCGGCGATGTCCTTCGTGCGGGTGTGGCAGACGGTCACGGTGGCGTCCAGCGCGGTCAGCATCTGGGCGAGCGGCCGGCCCACCACCGCGGAGCGCCCGGCCACGGCGATGTTGAGCCCGGCGGGCTCTATGCCGTGGAACTTCATCAGGCGCACCACGGCGAGCGCCGTGCACGGCACGAAGAAGCCGCCTTCCTCTATCTCCCGGAACTTCCGGGCGATGAACAGCCGGCCCATGTTCAGCGAGGAGAGGCCGTCCACGTCCTTGGCGGCCGGGACGGAGTCCCAGGTCTCCAGCGTCTCGTAGCCGTCGGGCAGCGGGCGCTCTATCATGATCGCGTCGTAGTCGGCGTCCGAGCCGAGCCGCGCGAGCAGGGCCTTGAAGCCCGCGTAGCCTTCGGCCTGGTCGGGCGCGAACAGTTTCACCCGGATGCCCAGCTTCTCGCAGGCCGCGATCTTGCGCTTGACGTAGACCGCGGACGGGGAATCCGCGAAATAGTTGATGATCGCCAGCGAGGGCGGCCGGTCCAGCCGGGCCTTCACCGCCTCGATGCGGGGCGGCAGCGAACCCAGGATCGAGGCCGAAAGCGTCTTTCCTTCCAGTATCTTCATAGCGTATATTTTAAAACAAAAAGAGCGGCTTTTGGCCGCTCTTTCGTCCCGACGTCGGCCGGCCTCACTCCATGTCGGCCACGAAGAGCGAGCCGTTGAGGTAGCCGGAGCCGCTCAGCGAGAAGAAGCCGGACGACGGCCAGCCGGAGACCGAGACGCTGCCGGTCATAGAGGCGGAGCCGGCCGGCTTGCCCTGGTAGGTGAACTGGGCGTAGACGTTGGGGAACACCGACTGGAAGACGTACTGGTTGGGGCGGACCCACAGCGAGACCGGCACGCTGACGTAGGCGTTGTCGCTGGCGACCTGGCCGGTGGAGTCGCGGAACGTGACCCAGCCGGTCAGCGTCACGGTGGTGAAGCCGCCGTCTTTGCCCGGCATCCAGCCGTTGCCGTTGAGGTTGACGTAGCCCGAGACCTGCACGTAGCGGCCGGTCCGGGCCTTTGACGGGGCCGGGGCCTCCGGCACCTTTACCTCCTGCGCCGCGGGGGCCGGGGAGAGCTGCTCCGCGAAAGAGAGCTCGGCGGCCGAGACGGCCGGGGCGGCGCAGAGCGCCGCTATAAGGAAGAACAGGGATCTTTTCATGGTACCCTCCATACCCGGTATTATATCAAAAGGCCGCGCCGGAGGTTCCCCGCCCTATTTTTTTTATTGTAGTATATGAGCACGGCCCCGGCGTCGGGGCGCGGCCGCTCCGGCGGCGGACTAAAAGGACTTTTTCCCTATGGAAACCCAGAGAATAACCGAACACCCCGTGCTCCAGCCCGAGGCGCGCGGGGCCGTGAAGTTCACTTTCGACGGCAAGGAATGCTCCGCCCTCGAGGGCGAGATGATCTCCAGCGCGCTGTTCGCCAACGGCATAAAGATCTTCAGCCGCCACAAGAAGGACGACGGCCCGCAGGGCATCTTCTGCGCCAACGGCCAGTGCGCCCAGTGCTCGGTGATAGCCGACGGCCTCGCCGTGAAGTCCTGCGTCACGCCGGTGCGCGAGGGCATGAGGGTGGAGACGCTGCGCGGCACCGCCCGCCTGCCCAGGACCGCCTGCGCGGTCGAGTTCGGCCGCGTCGAGGAGCTGGACGTGGACGCGCTGATAATAGGCGGCGGCCCTTCGGGCCTCGCGGCCGCGGCGGAACTCGGCAAGCTGAACGTCAACACGCTGATCATAGACGACAAGGCCAAGTTCGGCGGCAAGCTGGTGCTGCAGACGCACAAGTTCTTCGGCTCGGTGGAGGACTGCTACGCCGGCACCCGCGGCATAGACATCGCCGACAGGCTCGAGGAGCAGCTGAAGGAATACCCCTCGGTGAAGGCCTGGAACAACGCGGTCTGCCTGGCCATTTTCTCGGATAAGAAAGTGGGCGTGCTGCGCGGCGACCGGTACTATCTTATCCGCCCGAAGGCCGTCGTCAGCGCCACCGGCGCCCGCGAGAAGTCCCTCGCCTTCCCGGGCAACACGCTGCCCGGCGTCTACGGCGCCGGCGCCTTCCAGACGCTGGTGAACCGCGACCTCGTGCGGCCCGCGAAACGGCTTTTCATCGTCGGCGGCGGCAACGTGGGCCTGATAGCCGGCTACCACGCGCTGCAGGCCGGCATCTCGGTGGTGGGCCTGATAGAGGCCCTGCCGAAGTGCGGCGGCTACAAGGTGCACGAGGACAAGGTCCGCCGCCTCGGCGTGCCGGTCTATACCCGCCACACGATAGTGCGCGCCGACGGCAAGGAGCAGCTGGAGAGCGTCACTGTCGCCGAGGTGGACGAGAAGTTCAGGCCGAAGCCGGGCACCGAGAAGACCTTCAAGGCCGACACGCTGCTGATAGCGGTGGGGCTCTCGTCGGTGGACGAGTTCCACGCGCAGGCGCGGGAAGCCGGCATGGAGTCGTTCGTCTGCGGCGACGCCGAGGAGATAGCCGAGGCCTCCGCCGCGATGTTCAGCGGCAAGATCACCGCGCACAAGGTGCTGAAATCCCTCGGCGTGATGGCCGCCCCGGTGCCGGAGTTCTGGTTCGAGCGCCTCGAGGTGCTGAAGTCCCGCCCCGGCATTACCAAGGAGCCCGCCGCGAAGGACCACGACAAGCCGGTCTACCCGGTGCTGCACTGCCGCCAGGAGATCCCGTGCAACCCGTGCGTGACGGTCTGCCCCAAGAAGTCCATCAGGCTCTCCGGCGAGAGCATCATGAACACGCCTAAGTTCACCGGAGACTGCATAGGCTGCTTCAAGTGCCTGCTGATCTGCCCCGGGCTCGCTATAACGATAGTGGACTACCGCAAGGACCGGGCCAACCCGACGGTGGCGATACCCTTCGAGATAGGCCGCGGCCTCGTGAAGAAAGGCGACAAGGTGCGCCTGACCGGTTGGGAAGGCAAGGACCTCGGCGAGGCCGAGGTGGCGGACGTGAAGGACTTCAAGGCCGAGAACACGCTGATAGTCGTCGTGAAGGCGAAGCCGGAGGTCGCGGACCTGGCGGCCTCGCTGAGGCTCTTCGAGCCGGAGGCCGGCGCCAAAACCCCGGCCGAGCTCGCGAAGGCCGAGGACGAAACCATCATCTGCCGCTGCGAGCGCGTCTCGCTCGGCGAGATACGCCGGCAGATCCGCGCCGGCGTGCGCGACCTGAACCAGCTGAAGGCCGTCACCCGCGCCGGCATGGGCGCCTGCGGCTCCAAGACCTGCTCGGTCATGCTGCTGAACATCTTCAGGAGCGAGGGCGTGGACCCGAAGGAGGTCACCGCCTTCACGCGGCGGCCGCTGTTCGTGGAGGCGCCGCTCGGCGTCTTCTCCGGCGTGAAGTGCCGGACGGAGCAGGAGGAGAAGGCCAGCTGGAGCGGCTTCTGAGCGGAGCGTCCCGGGAGAGCTATGACCGAGAATAAATACGACGTTATCATCATAGGGGCCGGCAGCATAGGTACGCCGCTGGCGATGGCGCTGGCGGAGCGCAGGCTGCGGACGCTGGTGCTGGAGGCCGCGGCCTCGCCCGGCCAGGGTCAGAACAAGTGCGCGATAGGCGGCCTGCGCGCCACGCACTCCGACGGCTCCAAGATCAAGGCCTGCCTGCGCAGCCTGAAAATATTCGCCGCCTGGGAGAAGACCCACGGCGACGACATAGGCTGGATCAAGGGCGGCTACCTGTTCCCGGTCTATACCGAGGGCGACGAAAAGGTGCTGAGGGAGCTGCTGAAGGTGCAGCAGGGGTTCGGCCTCAACATAAACTGGATAAGCGCCGACGAGGTGAAGAAACTGGCCCCCGGCATAGCCGCCAAGGACCTGCGCGGCGGCACCTGGTCGCCCGACGACGGCTCGGCCTCGCCGCTGCTCTCCGTCAACGCCTTCTGCCGCAGGGCCGTCAAGCTGGGCGCCGAGTTCCGCTTCAACGAGCCGGTCAAGGAGATACTCTCGGAGAACGGCGCCGTGACCGGCGTGCGCACCGCGCAGGCCCGCTACGAGGCCGCGTGGGTGGTGAACGCCGCCGGCGCGCAGGCCGCGGCCGTGTCGGAGCTCGCCGGCGTGAAGGTGCCGGTGAGGCCCGACTGCCACGAGGCCGGCATCACCGAGCCGGTCGACCGCTTCTTCGAGCCGATGGTGGTGGACATCCGCCCCGGCGACAAGTCCAAGAACTACTATTTCTACCAGAACTGGGAGGGGCAGATCGTGTTCTGCCTGACGCCTCAGCCGCCCATCTGGGGCGAAGACAGGCGCTCCACCTCGGAGTTCCTGCCCGAGATCTCCCGGCGCATGATAAGCCTGATGCCGGGGCTGACCAACCTGAAGGTGCGCCGCACCTGGCGCGGCCTCTACCCGATGACCCCGGACGGCTTCCCGGTGGTGGATTTCCCCAAGGCCCTCAAAGGCTACGTGCTCTCCGTGGGCATGTGCGGCCAGGGCTTCATGCTGGGGCCGGGCCTGGGCGAGGCGGTGGCGGCGCACATAGCCGGCTCCCCCTCGGCCGAGGACAGGGAGATCCTCGCCGGTTTCAGGCTGGAACGGGCCTTCTCCGGCCAGGAAAAGCTGAAATAGCGGCGCCGGGGCCCGGCATGGGGGTGGCGGCGCATATTGACCGCGTGGTCAGTATGCGCTATACTTACCGTTAGGTAAATTTCACGAGCGGGGAAGCGGCGGGATGCAATAAAACCGCCCCGGGCCGCGTTAGCAGTAATGAAGGCTGCGGTATATCCACCCACTATGACCATAAAAAAGCTATTCCTTACGCTGGCGGCCGCGGCCTCCGCGGCCGTCCCGGCCGCCGCGCAGACCGCCGCGGGCGGGATCCCCTCCGAGCTGACCTGGGAGGATTGCGCGGCCATCGCCCTGCGGAACAACCCCGCCCTGTCGGCCCAGCGCAGGACCATAGAGCAGGCCAAGTATTCCTACCTGGCCGGCCTGAATTCGGTCTATCCCCAGCTGGGTCTTTCCCATTCCTTCAGCCGCAGCGGCGGCCAGGGGGCTTCCCCCTCCGACCGCTGGTCCGCGGGCATTTCCGCCAGCGAGACCCTCTTCAACCTGAAGACCTATTCCTCCATCCGCTCCTCCAAGCTCGGTTTCGAGAAGGCCGAGGAGGACTACCTGAACCAGTCCGCGGCGCTCCGCCAGACGCTGGCCAACGCTTTCCTCGCGCTGATCTACGCGCAGGAGAACCTGAAGGCGCAGACCCGCATCCTCGAGATCCGCGAGCAGAACGCCAAGCTCATCAAGCTCAAGTACGACAGCGGCATGGAATCGCGCGGCAACATGATGTACTCCGCGGCCCTCGCCGAGCAGGCCAAGGCCGACCTGGCCAAGGCCGGCCGCTCGGTGGAGATGGCCCGCCGCGACCTGCTCGCCGCCATGGGCACGGCCGACTATTCCCCCGTGACGGCCAAGGGCACGCTGGAGATCCCCGACATGCGGCTGGACACCGCCGGGATCAGGGCCAGGCTGGACGGCATCCCACAGGTGCGTTCGCAGGAGAAGAGCCTGGAGACGCTGAAGGAGCGGATGCTGTCCGCCAAGTTCGACGCGGCCCCCACGCTGACCGCCACGCAGGGCGTCGGCTGGTCCGCCGGGCACGAGTTCCCCGGTTCCCGCTCCTGGTCCTTCGGGTTCAGCCTGAACCTGCCTATCTTCTCCAACGGCCCGACCTATTACGCCGAGAACACCCGGGCGGCCTCGGCCGCCCTCAAAGCCGGCGAGGACACGCTGCGCTCGCTCAAGCTTTCGCTGGAGAACAATATCGTGACCTCCTATTACGGCTTCCTGAACGCCAGGGACACCGCCGGCTCCATAGCCGCGGTGTTCGGCGCCAACGAGGAGCGCTACAAGGAGTCGCAGATCCAGTACATGGCCGGCCAGATCAGCTACATCGACCTGGAGAACATCGAGCAGAGCCTGGTGGACTCGCAGCTCAACCAGCTCAACTTCAAGAAGAACGCCAACTCGGCCAAGATCGCGGTGGAGAACCTGCTGGGCGTGGGCCTGGGTCAGTGAGGTCAAGGACAACGGAGAACCGACATGAGCACTAAATTCCCTTATAAGAAGATAGCCGTCTGGGCGCTGGCGGCCGCGGCCGCCGCGGGCGGCCTCTGGGCCTACTCGCGCCGGGAGAAGGCCTCCGAGGTCCGTTACGTCTCCGTAGAGGCCAAGGCCGAGCCGCTGATAGAGACCGTGGAGACCACCGGCCAGGTGGAACCCCTCAACCGCGTGGAGATCACGCCGCCCTCCGCCGGACGCATCGAACAGCTGCTCGCGGAAGAGGGCGAGGTCGTGAAGGCCGGCCAGGTGCTGGCGCTGATGAGCTCCACCGACCGCGTGGCCATCCTCGACGCGGCCCGCTCGCTGGGCCCGGACCAGTACAAGAGCTGGCAGGAGGCCTATAAGCCGATCAAGGTCATGGCGCCGCTGGCGGGCACGATCATCCTGAAGAACGTGGTGGAGGGCCAGACCGTCGGCATGAGCACGGTCCTCTACGCGATGTCGGACCAGCTGATAGTCAAGGCCAGCGTCGACGAGTCCGACGTGGGCAAGGTGAAGGTGGGCCAGCGCGTCAAGATCGTGCTGGACGCCTACCCGGACCGCCCGGTCATGGGCCGCGTCTTCCAGATCCTCGACGAAGGCACCAACGTCTCCAACGTGATCACCTACGGCGTGAAGATCCGCCCCGACCATGTTCCGTCTTTCTTCAAGTCGCAGATGACCGCCAACATCGGCATCGAGGTCTCCAGGAAGGACGACGCCGTCATGGTCCCCTCCAAGGCGCTGACGGTGGACCCCTCCGGCAATACCGCCGTCATCACCGCGGTCAACGGCGGCAAGCCCGTCTACCAGCGCGTCGAGACCGGTTCCGACTCCGGCAGCAGGACCGAGATCACCTCGGGCCTCTCCGCGGGAGAAAAGGTCTATTATCAGGACAGGGCCTATAAGCCGCAGCAGGCCGAAGGCGGCAACCCGCTGATGCCCGGCCGGCCCAACATCAACCGGCAGCAGCAGCGCGCGGTGCGCGGCCATTAAACCCCGGGCGGGACTATGATAGAGCTCAAAGGCATCAGGAAGGTCTACGAGATGGGCGGCGAGCCGCTCGAGGTGCTGCGCGGCGTGGACCTGGAGATCAAGCAGGGCGAGTTCGTGGCCATCATGGGCCCGTCGGGCTCCGGCAAGTCCACGCTGATGCACATCCTCGGCCTGCTCGACAAGCCGACCTCCGGCTCCTACCGGCTGTTCGGCCGGGAGGTGGCCGATCTCGACGACACCGAGCTCTCCTACCTGCGCGCCCGCATCATCGGCTTCGTGTTCCAGCAGTTCAACCTGCTGTCGCGCATCACCGCGCTCGAGAACGTGGCGCTGCCCCAGATCTACCTCGGCGCGGACCCCAGGCTCTCCAACGCGCCCAGGCACATGGCGAGCGTCGGGCTGCAGGACCGCATGTACCACCGCCCCAACGAGCTTTCGGGCGGGCAGCAGCAGCGCGTGGCCATCGCCCGCTCGATGGTCAACGACCCCAAGATCATCTTCGCCGACGAGCCCACCGGCAACCTGGCTTCCGCTCAGGCCGACGAGATCATGGGCATCTTCCGCAAGCTCAACGACCAGGGCATAACCGTGATCCTGGTCACGCACGAGCCCGACATCGCCGAGTGGGCCGACCGCGTCATCCGGATCAAGGACGGCCTCGTGGTGGAGGACAGGACCAAGCGCCCGCCGTCCACCGTCCCGGCCGAGCCCCAGCGCCTGCGCTCCTCGTCGTCGTTCTTCTTCAGCTGGCGCGAGGCCAGGGAGAACCTGAAGTCCTCGGTCAGCTCCATCGTCACCAACAAGACCCGCTCGCTGCTGACGATGCTCGGCATCATCATCGGCGTCTCGGCGCTGATCACGATGCTCGCGGTGGGCTACGGCGCTCAGAAGTCCATCCAGGAGCGCATGTCGTCGCTCGGGACCAACCTGCTGGGCATCCTGCCGGGCAACCTCAGCCGCGGCGGCACCTCGTTCGGCCACGGGGCGGTGAGCCGCTTCACCGAGGCCGACATGGCCGCCATCAAGAAGGACGTGCCTTACGTCACCAAGGTGGACGGCAACGTGCAGGGCGGCGTGCAGGCCGTCTACAACTCGGTGAACTACCGCACCTCGGTGACCGGCGCCACCCCGATGTACGCCTCGATGCGCAATTCCGAGCCGTACTACGGCAGGTTCTTCACCGAGCAGGAGAACAAGGCCCTGAAACGCGTGGCGCTGGTCGGTCAGACCGTGGCCACCCAGCTGTTCGGGACCGAGGACCCCGTCGGCAAGCAGATCAAGCTCAACCGCAAGAACTTCACCGTGATCGGCGTGCTGCCGCTCAAGGGCGCCGGGGGCTTCCGCGACCAGGACGACGTCGTGCTGGTGCCGCTCAACACCGCGATGAGCATCCTGCTCGGCAAGCAGTACATAGACAATATCTGGGTCGAGGTGACCGACTACAAGCTGATGCCGCAGGTGCAGGCCGATATTATCCAGCTGATGCGCAAGCGCCAGGGCGTGCCGGCCTGGAAGGACGACCCGGTGTCGGTCATGAACATGGCCGACCTGCAGTCGATGCTGAGCGGCACGGTGAAGACCTTCAGCATGCTGCTCGGCTTCATAGCGGGCATCTCTCTCGTCGTGGGCGGCATAGGCATCATGAACATCATGCTCGTCAGCGTCAGCGAGCGCACCCGCGAGATAGGGCTGCGCAAGGCCATCGGCGCCACCAAGAAGGCCATCCTGCTGCAGTTCCTGATAGAGGCCGTCATCGTCTCGGTGACGGGCGGCATCATAGGCATCCTGCTCGGCGCCGGCGCGTCGGTGATCCTCTCCAAGCTGGCGGGCTGGACCATCTACATCTCCCCTGGTTCCGTCGCCCTGGCTTTCGGCTTCTCGGCCGGGGTCGGCGTGGTGTTCGGCTTCTGGCCGGCCCGCAAGGCCTCGGAACTCTCCCCGATAGAGGCGCTGCGCTACGAATAAGCGCCGGGCGCGCGGCATAATTTAGTATCATAACGGGAGCCCGGAGGCCCTCCTCCCGGCGCTACACGTTATCCGGAGGCGATATGGTAAGCGTTCAAGTAAAGTGCCCGCACTGCGGCAAGTCCCTGATGAACCCCGCGAAGAAGCTCGACGGCGC
>JAJZRA010000121.1 GCA_021847485.1 bacterium | reverse complement strand
CGAATCCCGCGACCTGTACGATTTCGTGACCAACGTGGACGCCGCCCTCGGCCCGGAGAGCCGGGCGGTAAAGGACGCCGGAGAGGTAGTGAAGAAATATATCTCCGACTATCTGCTGATAAGGTCGGCCGCGCCCAACCTGCCGAAGGCGCACGGGCTGGCCATCTATGTGCCGGAACAGACCTACGGTTCCGGCAACTACTCCCGGCTGGCCTTCGCCGCCGATTCCCGCTGGGACGATTTCCTGCTGGAGCTGCTGGAGGCGCGGCGCAAGCCGTGACGTTATGAGCGCCCTCCGCGCCAAGACCCTGGGCCTGGCCGCCGCCGCGGCGCTGCTGTTCTGCGCCGGCGGGGTCTCCGCCATGGTCTCTCCGGCCCAGCGCCTGGCCGATTACCGGGCCGAGATAGCCCTCGGCGACCCGGAGGCTTCCGCCGCTTTCCTCGCCGACGCCGAAGCCCTGACCCTGGCGGCCTCCGCGCCCGACGGCGAGGCCCTGCGCGCCGAGGCCGAGGCGGTAAAGGACCTCAGGGACCTGCTCTCGCTGCCGTGGGACGACGCCAAGGCCAACAAGCTCAGCGAGGCGCTGGCCGTGCGCGTCGCCGCGGGCAAGCCGCTCTGCGCCGTGGGCGCCGGCCCGGAGCCGGAGAAGGTGCTGGCCTGGACGGACCGCTACCGCAAGGACTACCCGCAGGGCAAGCGTAAGGCGCTGGAGAAGGCCGTGCGCAAATGGGACGTGATCTTCGGCACGGCGACGTCGGTGCAGAACATGGAGTGGGGCCAGGCCACCTGGATGAACGGCAGCGACGTGAACCTGACCCGCGCCAACTGGGAGAAGATGACGCTGGCCAAGCGCAACGCCGTGCTGCTCAAGCTGGCGCTGCAGGACGAAACTTTCCTGCCTTACAGCGACAAGGCCGCCGAGCTGCGCCGCGACCAGGATTCCTGCAAGGCGGACATCTCCGCCGCCCGCGAAAAGCTTTCCCCGGCGCAGCAGGCCGAGCTGGACCGGCTGGCTACGCTCAAGGGCCTCAGCCCGGAACAGCGCCTGAACGAGCAGCTCTCCAAGCTGGGCGAGTTCTTCGACAACGGCTCCGTGAACGTGGACCCGGAGCTCAGGGCCAGGATCACCGCTGCCCGCGGCTCCGCCCCCGCCGAGGTGCTCCGGCCGGAGCAGATGAGCGTGCTGGCCGGCATGCTGGGCACGGCCATACCTAAGGAGCTCGCGGGGACTAAAGCCGGGGACCGGGCCCTCGCCTCGGGTCCGCTGCGCGTGGAGGTCCGTTCCTGCGGAAGCGGCTATTCAGCCTACGACCCGGCCACCGGCCGCATCGCGCTGGACTCCGAGACCATCCAGCAGTTCATGCGGATGAAAGGCTACACCGCGGATTCCGTGATGCGCAGTCCGGAGCAGGTGGCCGAGATCGCCAAATACATGTCGCCGGCCGTGGTCTACGAGTCCGCCCACAAGGCTCAGGCGGACCGGGCCGCCGGCCGCTACAAGCCGCACGTGCAGGAGGACGAGGTGGAGGCCATGTCGCTGGAGGCGCTCTACACCAACGAGAAGCTGGCCTCCGACGCGTCTTTCAAGTCCCTGCTGGATTCCGGCCGGGACTACTCCTCCTACGCTTCCAAGCGCCTCGCGCTGGCCACGCGCTACTCCAAGACCGGCGCCAAGGGCTTTTCCGCTACGGTGCGCCAGCTGTACGCCTCCGGCCTGCCCTCGCTCGACGGCGCCGCCGCCCAGGCGCGCGCGGCCGTGGCGGCCGAGCTCTCCCGCCGGGCCTCGCTGCCGGCCGCCGAGACCGCGGAGATAGACGCCAACGGCCTCACGCTGCAGGAGGCCCTCGAGATGTCGCCCGACGAACTGGCCGGCTCCGCGCGCGACGTGCGCACGCCGGTCCTGCTCAAGCTGCAGCGCGACCTCGCCGATATGGACTTTTACCGCGGCGGCTACAAGGCCGCCGAAGAGGAGACCCGTGGCGCCCTGACCGCGGCCAAGACCGGCCCGGCCCCGTCCGCCCCGCCCGCTTTATGAAAAAACTGCTCATCACCGCCGTCATGCTTTCGCTGGCCTCCGGGGCGGCCTGCGCCGGGTCGCAGGCCAAGGGCGGCGGCGTGAAATACAAGCCGTACGCCATCGAGGGCGGCTATTTCAGCTGCCTGGTCCCGTCGGGCTGGAGCCTCGAGCGCGACAAGGACAGGGACGAGGATTACAAGATCTACGAGATCCAGCTGCTCGGCCCCAAGGCCGGCAAGGCCCCCACGTCCATCCAGGTGTCGTTCTTCGCCGCCGGCAACTCCGACTTCAAGGACTACCAGAACTTCATCGAGCGCAACTCGCGCAACGCCCTCGGCGACCCGGAGGCTTCCGCCGCTTTCCTCGCCGACGCCGAAGCCCTGACCCTGGCGGCCTCCGCGCCCGACGGCGAGGCCCTGCGCGCCGAGGCCGAGGCCGTAAAGGACCTCAGGGACCTGCTCTCGCTGCCGTGGGACGACGCCAAGGCCAACAAGCTCAGCGAGGCGCTGGCCGTGCGCGTCGCCGCGGGCAAGCCGC
>JAJZRA010000055.1 GCA_021847485.1 bacterium | reverse complement strand
TTCGTCGGCTCGTCGGGGGCGGGCAAGAGCACGCTGCTCAACCGCCTGGCCGGGCGCGAGGCCGCGCGGACCGGCGCGGTCAGGGAGGACGACGCCCGCGGCAGGCACACCACCACCGCGCGGCAGCTCTACTTCCTGCCTTGCGGCGGCCAGGTGATAGACACCCCCGGCATAAGGGAGTTCGGGGTGGAGTTCGCCGGCGACGGGCTGGACTCCTCGTTCGCCGACATCGCGGGGCTGGCGGCCGGCTGCAGGTTCGCGGACTGCTCGCATTCCGGCGAGCCGGGCTGCGCGGTGGCCGCGGCCGTGGAGGCCGGCGCGCTGGCGCCGGAGCGGCTCAAGAGCTACCACAAGCTGCGCCGCGAGACCGAGCGCCACGAGGCCGGTTCGGACATAAAGAAGATGCTGGAGGCCAAGCGGCGGCTGAAGAGCTTCGGCAGGCTGGTGCGCGATATAGGCGAGCGCAAGCGCCGCCTGAAGGGCGGCTGAGGCGGCCGGTCAGGCCTGCTGGGCCGGCTGCGGTTCCAGCAGCCGGCCCGCCGCGCGGCCGCGGTGGAAGAGCCAGGCCAGCCACGCGCCCTTGGCCAGCGTGGACAGGCTGATGGCCCACCAGATGCCGGTGGTGCCGAAGCCGAGCGTGACGGCGAGCAGCCACGCCAGCGGCCAGCGCGCCACGGTGAGCGGCACCGCGACCAGCATGTAGCCGCGCGTGTAGCCCAGGCCGTTGAAGGCGCCCTGGAAGAGCAGCTCCCAGCCGAGGAAGATCTCGAAGTAGCCGATCACGCGCAGGTAGCGGGCGGCGTTGGCTATGACTTCCGGGTCCGAGGTGAGGGGGCGCGCCAGCCACTCCGGGACCAGGATGAATGCCAGCGCCACCGGCACCAGCAGCGCCGTGATGAGCTCGCGGCCGCGCCCGGCTATCCGCCGGATGCGCCGCGTGTCGCCGCGCCCGTAGGCCTGGCCGATCAGCGCGGCCATCGCCGTGGAGAAACCCATCGCCAGGTAGTAGGGGATGCCTTCCCACCTGAAGCAGACGCTCAGGCCCGCCAGCGGCGCCTCGCCGAAGCGCGTGATGATGACGGTCAGCGCCGGGTAGACCATGGACCAGACCAGGTTCACCGACGCGGACGGCACGCCTATGCGCAGGATGGCGCGGGCGCGCTCGAAGGCCGGCGGCCGGACGAGCCCGGCGAGCGGCGGCAGGAAGCCGCGCCGGCGCAGGTAGCGGACCTGGAAGGTCAGCGCGAAGGCCGTAGCGACGACCGACGCGGCGGCCGCGCCGAGGACGCCGAAAGGCCGGCCGGTGCCGTAGCCCAGTATCAGCACCGGGTCCAGCAGCATGTTGACCGCCACCGAGGCCGACATGATGACGACGTTGGTGCGGGTGTCGCCGTAGGCGTTGAAGACGCTGCCGGCCAGGTTGCAGAGGTAATAGAGCGGCAGCGCGCAGACGTAGACGGTCAGGTAATGGCGCGCGTGCACGGCGGTGCCGGGCTGCAGGCCCATGAAGCGGAAAACGGCGGGGATGAGCGGCAGCAGGACCGCCATGATGAGCAGGCCGGCGCCGACGCTGAGCCAGGCGGCCTCCGCGGCCACGCGCAGGCCCTCTTCCCGGCGGCCGGCGCCGAAGGCCTGGGCTATCAGGGTGTTGGCCCCGACGGTGGTGGCGTTCATGGCCGCGTAGACGGCCCAGGTCAGGAAGGCGGCCGCCGCCACGCCGGCCACCGCGGACGTGCCGAGCCGGCCCACCCAGAAGATGTTGACGGCGTCGAAAAGGACGAAGCCCAGGAAGCCCAGGAAGGCCGGCAGGGCGATGCCGAAGATCTCCCTGTCGAGCGGATCTAAGAAGCGCGCCATATAGGGAAGTTTAACTTATTGGAGGCCGGCGGCCCAGGCGTCCATCAGCTGGCGGGACAGGCTGCCCCTGGGCGGGACCTGCAGCCCCTCGGCCGAGGGGGACCACTCCGCGGCGGCCCTGAACCGCTCCCTCGTTACCCATTCTGCGCGGTCTATTTCTACGCCGTCGGGGCGCAGCTCGCCGTCCTCGCTCTCCGCGGAGAAGCCGCACATCAGCGAGCAGGGAAAAGGCCAGGCCTGGCTGCCGCGGAAGGAAGGGCGCGCGACCCTCAGGCCGGTCTCCTCCAGCACTTCGCGGCGGACGCAGTCCTCCAGCGATTCGCCCGGCTGCAGGAAACCCGCCACCAGGCTCATGCGCGGGCCCGGCCAGGCGGTGTTGTGCGCGAGCAGCAGTTCCTCGCCGCCGCGGCGCGTGACGGCGGCCAGCACGGCCACCGAGAAAGCGGGGTAGGAGAAAGCGGCGCGTCCTTCGCAGGCCGGCGCGGAGCAGCGGCGCGCGTGCGGGGTCCCGGCGTCGGGCGCCGGCTCCATCGGGGCGCCGCAGCGGCCGCAGAAGGCGTGCGTGGCCTCGAAGAAGGCCAGGCCGCGGGCCCGGGCCAGCCGGGCGAACTCCTCCGGCGGCAGCGAGGTCAGCAGGGACCTGAGAGGCACCCAGTCGCCTTTCCACAGTACCTGGTCTCCGTTGAAGCGCGGGCCGCGGGGGTTTTCCTTCATGAGGAAAGTTTAGCAAAAACCCGCGCGGCGCCTCCGTTTGCTAGAATCCCGGTATGGCTATAATTTACCGGAAAGCGGAACGCGGGGATATGCCCGCGGTGCTGGGGCTCATCAGGGAACTGGCCGAGTACGAGAAGGCGCCCGGCGAGGTGGCGCTGACCGCGGAGGAGCTGCGGCGCGACGGTTTCGGCCCGCGCCCGGCCTTCGAGGCGCTGCTGGCCGAGGAGGACGGGGAGGCGCTGGGGATGGCCTTCTATTATCTCTCCTACTCGACGTGGAAAGGGCGCTGCGTCCACCTGGAGGACCTCGTGGTGAAGCGGGCTCACCGGGGCAGGGGGATAGGCCGGGCCCTGCTGGGGCGCGTGGAGGAGAAGGCGCGCGAGCTCGGCGCCCGGAGGCTGCAGTGGCAGGTGCTGGCCTGGAACGAGCCGGCCATAGAGTTCTACCGGAAGATAGGGGCGGAGGTCAGCGGCGAATGGCTCAACTGCCGCCTGGCCGGCGCGCGCCTGGAAAGAGCTTAAGGAAGGAGAGGGAAACCGCCGCCGGGGAAGCCCGGCCGCCTTTCGCGAGGTCAGCGTTCTCCCGGCCCGGCCTCGGCGGGTTCGGGCCGGTCCTGCTGTTCCGGAGTATCGGCGTCGGTGGGGGGCGGCGCGGCTTCCGGGAGTACCGGGCGCGCGGCGGCCCGGCGCCGGCCGCGCAGGACGTCCAGGCGGTAGCGTATGCGGGTGTTGTCGGGGTCCAGCAGGGCGGCCGTCTCCAGCTGCGCCGCGCCGCGGGCCCCGGAGTAGACGGCCATGGCGGCTATCTGCGCCGCGCCGCGCAGCAGGGCCAGGCCCCAGACCGCGAGGGCGGCGGCGGTCAGGCCGCGCCTGAGCCGCGGCGTGAGCTCCGCCGAGCGCAGGGCGGGGGAGGGGAGGGCCAGCGCGCCGGCCAGGCCCCAGAAGATCAGCGCCGGCGCGGGCAGCAGCAGGAAAGCGTCGAAGCAGCCGACTACCGCGGCCGCGGCCAGCGAGGCCGCCAGCGTATAGCCTTCGAGGACGTCGGCCGGGGTCTCCCCGCGCGAGGCCCGCAGCCAGGCGCCCCGGAACAGCGCGGCGAAGAGCAGCAGCAGCGCCGCCAGCGCCGGCCCGCCGCGCTCGGCGAGCACGGCCACCCAGTCGCTGCTCGGCCACGGGTTCAGCGTGCGGCCGTAGACGTAGTCCAGGGAGCGGTCGAAGCCGTCCACGTGCCCGGGATAGACCACGCCCCAGTTGCCGGCCCCGGCGCCCAGCAGCGGGTGCGCCGCGGCTATGCGCAGCGTCCGGCCGTACTGCACGAGGCGCCCGCGGCCGCTGCCGGTGCGGTAGTTGGCGACGCCGGCGACCGTGTCCAGGTAAGGGGACTTGCTCTTCCACTCGAGCGAGTTGGGCAGCAGCAGCGCGGCCAGCACCGCCATGCCCGCCGTTCCCGCGGCGGCGGCCGCCCTGCCGCGCGCCCGCAGCGCGGTCAGCGTCAGGGCCGGCAGGCAGACGGCGGCGAGATGCGCCGCGAAGTTGCGGTTGCCGAGCGTGCCGCCGGGCACGCGGTTGAGGCTGAAGAAGCCGCTGTGCAGGCCGTAGGCCTGGGCCAGCGAGAGGGCTGCGCCGAGCACGGCCGCGGCGGCGGCGGCCGCCGCTATGGCGCGGCGCTCGTCTTCGCCGGTCCCGGCCCGCGCCGCCCAGAAGACGGCCGCGCCGGAAAGCGTGACCGCCAGCGCCCGGCCGGCCAGCCAGTAGTCCGGCGCGAAAAGCGCGCCGGCCAGGCCGAGCAGCAGGTAGGCCCCGAGCAGCAGGTCGGCGAGGTCGGCGCCCAGCGTCCTTGCCCGGCGCAGGGCCCCGAGGGCCAGCGCCAGCGCCGCGGCGTTCAGCACCAGCTCTTTCGGGATGAAGAAGCGGTCCAGGTCGAAAGCGCGGTAGGGCGCGGCCGCCAGCACCGCCAGCAGGGCCGCGGCCGTGAAGAGGTAGCGGTTCTTGGTCATACGTCGGCGGACTTAAACTATATCAAATAGGCCGCCGCCGCCGCCAAGCCGCCGCGGCGGGTAAAAAAAGTATAGAATATAGGCCTGCCCGCCGCCGAGGCCGCGGGCCTGGACCCTAAATGAGGAGAACGGCCGATATGGATTGTCCCAAGTGCGCTTCCGAAACGCTGGTAGAGACCCCGGTGCTGGGGAATATCCCGCTGGACGTCTGTCCCGGGTGCAAGGGGATCTGGTTCGACAAGGGCGAACTGGAGGCGCTGCTTAAGCGGTCCCAGGGCGCGGCCGCCGCGAGCCTGGAGCTGATCTCCCCTAAGCCCGGCGGCCTCGCCTGTCCCCGCTGCAAGGCGGCGATGGCGCGCGGCGGGCTGGTCAATCCCCTTCTGGTGGTGGACAAGTGCGAGTCCTGCGGCGGCGTCTGGCTGGACCCGCGCGAACTGGACCTGGTGAAGAAGCTGCTCGGCCTGACCGGCGGCCCCGACACCAGGGTGGAAGTGGCCCGGCCGGCCGCGCGGCAGGAGCCGGCGGCCAAGGCCGCCCCCGGCCTGACCGCGCTTAAATACGTTGCCGGCCTGGCCGCGCTGGCCGGCCTGGCAGGGTTCAGCTACGAGATGTATCTCTACCTCAGCCCGTCGGGCCTGGCGGGGCAGGCGCCGTCGCCGAGCCTGGCCGGCGGCAGCGCCGCGCTGGTCGCGGCCGGCGTCTTCGTGATGAACTGGTTCGATTGAGCCGTTCCGCGGCCCTGCCTTAGGGCGGGGGGCTCTCAGCGATCGAGGGTGTTCTGCCAGGGGCCGGCGTTGACCACGGTGAAGCCCTTGCGCTTGAGGATGGAGGCGGCCACGCCGCTGCGCGCTCCGGAGGCGCAGCAGAGGACTATGGTCCTGCTCTTGTCCAGCTCGCCGGCGCGGCGCTCCAGCTCGTCGAGCGGGATGTTGAGGCTGCCGGGGCGGGAGCCGGCCGCGTGCTCGGCGGGCGTGCGCACGTCCACGAAGACGGCGCCGCCGGCGGCCAGCCCGGGCAGGCCGGCCTTGACGCGGCGGAACTTCAGGAAACGGTAGATCAGGTAGACCGCCGCCGCGGCGGGTATGACGTAGGGCTGGATCTCTTCGAAGGTCATCTGGACACCTTAACGCATTAAATTCCCGGGCCGGGGGCGCGTACGCTTCCCCCGGCCCGCGTATATCATACAAAAAGCGCGGCCGCCGGCGCTCTAGGCGGTCAGCACTATCTTGCCTGCGGCGCCGCGCGCCATAACCGCGGCCTGGGCGGCGGCGGCCTCGGCCAGCGGGAACTCGCGGCCGACCGCCGGGGTCAGCGCGCCGGAGGCCAGGCCCGCCCCCACGTAGGCGTGGATCTCCCGCTCCTCCTCCGGGGCCAGGGCCCACAGCGTGAAGGCGCGGATGGAGCCGCGCCTGCCCATCAGGTCGCGCG
Source organism: bacterium (assembly GCA_021847485.1). Lineage (GTDB taxonomy): Bacteria > Elusimicrobiota > Elusimicrobia > Elusimicrobiales > UBA9959 > UBA9959. The sequence continues at coordinate 8,018 of JAJZRA010000055.1, read as the reverse complement.
GGTCGATGACGGCCTCGCCGCGGCTGCCGATCACCACTACCCTGCCGCCGCGGGCGAGCAGTTTCAGGTCCCCGCCCAGGTTGACGTTGGCCAGCATTTCCAGCACCAGGTCGAAACCGCGGCCGCCGGCCGCGCGCTCCAGCTCGCCGAAGTGGCCCGGCGACGAATGGTCGAAGACGGCGCGCGCGCCCTGCGCGAGGGCGAGTTCCCGCCCGGCGGGCGTTCCGGCGGTGCCCAGCACGGTCAGTCCGAGCGCGCGGGCCAGCTGCACGGCGGCGCAGCCTACGCCGCCGCTGGCGCCGTGGACCAGCACGGTCTCGCCTGGCCGGGCGCCGCCCTGGTGGACCAGCGCGTGGTAGGCCGCGCCGTAAGGCACCCAGAGGGCCGCGCCCTGCGCGAAGCTCAGCCTGGCGGGCAGCGGGTGGACCTGCGTCTCCAGCGCCAGCGCGTACTCGGCGTAGGTGCCGCTGAGGCTGCCGGCCAGGTAGACGCGGTCGCCCGGCCTTACCGAGCTCACGCCTTCTCCTACGGCGTGCACGGTGCCGGCGCCGTCGGAGCCGGGGGTGTAGGGCAGCTCCGGCAGCGAGGCGTAGGAGCCGGCGCGGATATAGGTCTCGTAGGGGTTCACGCCGGCGGCGCGGACGCGCACCGCGACCTGGCCCGCCCCCGGCCGCGGCTCCGGGACTTCCTCCAGGCGCAGCTCTTCGGGCCCGCCGAACTTCCTGACTCTGATAGCTTTCATATGCCCTCCCTCTCTAAGCGTATTATAGCATTGGCCGCCCCGGCCCAAGGTCCCGGCGGCGGGTGGGCCCTTTTGCCCTTACGCTGGGCGCTTTTAATTAGCATAATCTTGGTATGAAGAGAACGAAGCTCTGGCTGCTGCTCCCCGTCCTGCTCTCCGCCTGGCTCGCCCCCGCCTCCGCCCAGCGCGTTCCCGAGCGCGAAAGCCTGGCCTACGACCTGCTCTCGGACCTGGTGCCGGCGCAGACCGAGGCGCTCTTCGTCTCCACCCCTTCCTTCTCAGAAGCCGCCCCCGCCCGCTACGAGAACCCTCCCTGCGTGCCCCATGCCGCGCTGCAGCCCGGCCGCGCCTTCGCGCCGGCGGTCAGCGACGCCCGGCGCGAGCGCGCCATAGAGGACCTGCTTTCGAAGATAGCGGTCTGCGCCCACATGCCGTACAATAACGACGGCAATGTGCACAGCAAGCCGCACCCCGGCCTGCCGGCCAGGCCGGCCGGCTACTACCTGGAGTACACGCTGATCGTGCCGGGCCGCAATACCGGCGCCGGCCCGGAGCCGGTGCTCATCGGCGGGACCACCTACATGGCCGGGCCGGTGCTCAGCCCGCGCGGCCCGGAGCGCCTTATGATAGGCGGCGGCCGCGAAGTCTACTACACGCCGGACCACTACACCACCTTCATCCGCCTGGACATAGTGCGCTAGCGCGCCCGGGCGCCCGCGCGAAGCCGCCGGACCTCCGGCGGCTTTTTTTCGGGCGCGGGGTATGGTAGTATATGCGCAGGGGGCGAGGCCCAGCGGATGAAAATACTCATTGTCGACGACAGCGCCGAGACCAGGTACCTGATGAAGGTGATCCTGGAGCACGGCGGCCATACGGTGGCCGGCGAGGCCGCCGACGGCGAGAGCGGCGTGGCCGCTTTCAAGAAGCACCGCCCCGACGTGGTGCTGCTGGACCTGATCATGCCGGGCATGGGCGGGCTGGCCGCGCTGGAGAAGATCCGCGAGATAGACCCGGAGGCCAGGGTCATCATAGTGACGGCCGTGGAGCAGGACGAGGTGAACCGCCGCCTGATGCTGCTCGGCGCGTCGGGCATAATCTTCAAGCCGTTCTCCGCGGGCGATTTCGACAAGGCCTTCCGCGCCTTCCTGCCGCGCCGCCTCCCCGGCGCCGGCAACGAGACCATCAAACGCCTGGCCGCCGGCGGGCTGAGCCGGTGCATGCTCAAGACGGCCGAGGCCTCTTCCTGGGCGTGGGAGCTGCACGACGTCAACGTTTTCCCGGGGAAGCTGGAGGACGTGGCCCGCGTGGCGGACTTCGGCCGCGACGCCGGGGCCGTGCAGGTAAACGTCAGGAGCGGTCCGGCTTTCGCCGCGGCGCTGGTCTTCCGGGCCGGGGACGCGGAGTTCATAGCCGGGGCGCTGGTGAAGGAGCCGCTCTACCGCGCGGCCGACGTCAAGGACCTGCGGGAGAGCCTGCTGCTCGAGATAGGCAACATCGTGCTGAACGCCCTGCTGAACCCGCTGATAGACGCGCTGAAGAAGGGCGCCATCCCGTCGGTGCCGATCCTGGTGAAGGGCGGGCCCGCCGCCATAGCCGCGGGGCTGGGCGCCTGCCTGGCGCCGGAGGCCGATTTCAGGATAATTTCCGCGGCGCTGGGGATGCGGCGCGAGGGCCGCGCCGCCCGCGCCGGCGTGGTGGGGATAATCTCGGAGGAGCTCGCCGCCGAGCTGGAGCGCGCCGGCTGAGGCCGCCGGTCAGGGGGCGTAAAAAAAGGACCGCCGGTCTCCCGGCGGTCCTTTTTTGCTTTCGGCCCTGGGTTACCAGGCCGGGCCGGCGGCCAGGTCCCTGAAGGAGACGGGCAGGCCGTCCTCCTCGCCGAAGACCTTGGAGCCGGGCGGCAGCAGCTCGGCCGGGTTGGCCGGCTTGTACCAGCACAGCGGGCGGAAGCCGCGGTCGAACCCGCCGGAGCGGGTGCAGGTGCCGGCGGCCGGGTCGGTCTCGCTGAGCTTGGCGCTCACGGGCTGGCGGCAGATGGAGCCCTGCAGGTAGGTGTCCATGCGGCACTGGGTGGCCGGGTGCTGGGTGTACATCGTGCTGACCACGCTGGTGTCGGGGCTGTCGTAGCCGGGGACGACGCTGTCGTTATGCAGCGCCTTGAACAGGTAGGCCACGGACTTGCCGGCCATCGTCGAGCGCACGCAGATGGCGCGGTCCTCGGGCTTGGCGAAGGCGGCGTTGCAGGCCTTCTGGGCGGTCTCGTCGCTGCCGCGGGTGCGGGTGAAGTTCTCGGAGGCCGGGTCGGAGAAGACCCTGCGCAGGCACTTCAGGTTGGCGTAGTAGTCGGACTGGCCCTCGATGGAAGCCCAGCTGTTGCCGTACCAGCTGGTGAGCTTGGGGGCGCCGCCGAGGTGGTGGCCCAGCTCGTGGCAGACGACCAGTGCGAAGCCGTCCATCGTGACGGCGTCGTGGCGGGCGAGGCCGCCGTACATGTTGAGGATGTACTTGTTGCCGCTCTGCTGGGCGGAGGCGTTGACGGTGCCGTCGGTCCAGAGGCGGTTGATCTGCAGCACGCCGCCGCGGGCGGCGATCTCCGGCCCGTAGAGGCGCTGGATGGTGTCGAGGACGTTGTTGAACTGTTCCTCGAGGATGCCCTTGTCGTCGGCGGAGCCGACCGGGATGTTGAGGGTGTTGGGGGGCAGGAAGCCCGGGCAGTTGGAGGCGGCGGCGGGGAGCGCGGCCGAGCCCAGCAGCAGGGCGGATACGGCGGACAGCATCAGGTTTCTTTTCATCTTTCCTTCCTTGGTTTGACCTAGGTCTATGACGAAAGTCAATTTTAAGGTATTATACCGATATGTGGGCGGTTTGCAAAGTGAAAAATTAACGGGCCGCCCGGGAGCAAAATGAACAAGCTCAACCTCTTCCTTATATACGCGGCGCTGTGCGGCGCCGCCGCGCCGGCAGCGGCCGGCTACGCTCCGGATTTCGACCGCGGCGTGGACGTCCGCGCGGCCGTGCGGGCCGCCGTGGAGGACGCCGCTTCGGCCGGCGGCCTGCTGCCGCCCGCGCCGGGCCGGGCCGAGGGCCCGGTCTGGGTCACGATGGAGAAGTCCGCCGCCGCCTCGCTGGACGGGGCCCTCTTCAAGACCGCCCCGGTCGCGCAGAGCGGCCGCCTGGCCGTCTACGAATTCGACCCGACGGAGCTGGGCCGGCTGGCCGACGGCATGCACCGCGCCATGCGCCGCGCGCCCGGCTTCATCGCGCACGACACGCTGGAGGAGGCGCTGGAGGACCTGAAGGCCCCGCCCGCCCCGCGGGCGCGCGCCTACACGCTGGACCAGGCCGCCCGCGTGAAGAAGCTGCTGCCGCTGGTGCGCGAGGAGTCCATCGTTTCCTCGATAGCCTGGCTCTCCTCCTATAAGAACCGCTATTACCGCGGCGCCACCGGGGTGGAGGCCTCCAAGCGCCTGCAGCGCGAGTGGGCCGCGTACTCCGAGGGCCGTCCCGACATCTCGGTGGAGGCCTTCAAGCACGCCGCCTTCGCGCAGGAGTCGGTGATCCTGACGATGCGCGGGACTTCCGAACCCGACAAGGTGGTCGTGATCGGCGGGCACCTGGACTCCATCGCCGGTTACGGCGACAACCCCGCGCCCGGCGCCGACGACAACGCCTCCGGAGTGGCCGTGACCAACGAGGTCGTAAAGGCGCTGGTGGAGGGCGGCTACCGCCCCGCCAGGACGATCAAGTTCATCGCTTTCGCCGCCGAGGAGGCCGGCCTGCGCGGCTCCGGCGAGATAGCGGCCGCCTTCCAGAAGCAGGGCGTGAAGGTCGAGGGCATGCTGAACCTCGACATGACCAACTACAAGGGCTCCGACCGGGACATCTATTTCGTCTCGGACAACACCAGCGCCGACCAGAACGCCTTCCTCGGCAAGCTGATAGATTCCTACCTGGGCTACACCTGGGGCAGCTTCGACTGCGGCTACGGCTGCTCGGACCACGCCTCGTTCGCGAAGAAGGGCTGGCCGGCCTCGACGCCGTTCGAGTCCACCTACGAGCAGTGCAATCCCTATATCCACAAGGCCGTGGACACGCTGGCGAAGATGGGCGGCGGCGCCGCCCACTCGGTCAAGTTCGCGCGGCTGGCCGTGGCCTACGCGGTGGAGCTGGCCAAATAGCGCGGGATTCGCGGGAGAATTGACGCGGAGCTGCGGCCCCCTTGACCGGGGGCCGCTGCGCTGTTACCCGGCGGCCTCAAGCCGGAGGACATCGTCTTCGTGCCGGCGCCGTTCGACGCGCGGGCGAAATAGGGCGCCTAGCGCGCCGGGGACGGGGCCCCTATAAGCCGCTCGATATGGTCCAGCAGCAGATGCAGGTCGTAGGGCTTGTTGACGTAGCTGTCCGCCCCGGCCGAGAAGGAATCCTCCATCTCGCCCATCAGCCTGTTGCCGGTCAGCATGATCACCTTGATGCCGGCGGTCTCTCCCCGGCTTTTCAGGATGCGGCAGAGGGTGGTGCCGTCCATGCCTGGCAGGCCTATGTCCAGCAGGACCAGGTCCGGCCGCTCGCCGCGGGCCAGCTTCAGGCCGTCCTCGCCGCTGTAGGCGTTGACGGGAGCGTAGCCGCTGGCGTCGAGCTGCCTGTAAAGCAGCCTGGCCATCTGGGCGTCGTCCTCCACGATCAGGATCTTCTTCATGAGCCGGCGCGGGAACACCCGCGTTTATATTATCCGCGGTCCCCGGGCGCGCCTTTACCGGCCGCGGGTCCCGGAGCGCCCGGTTTGGTAGAATATCGCTGAGAGGACCTGACTTCTATGAAAGAAAAAGACTGGCGCAAGGTCCGGGCACTGTTCCCGGCGCTCAAAAAATACACTTTCGTCAACGCGGCGGGCGGGGCGCCCCTCGCCCGGCCGGTGGCCGAGGCCGGGGCGGCCTATTATAAGGAAGCCCTGGAGCACGGCGACGCGTACTGGGAGAACTGGCTGGCCCGCATGGAGGCCTCCCGCGCGGCGCTGGCCCGGCTGATCGGGGCGGCGCCGGAGGAGGTGGGCTTCACGCTCAACACTTCGCACGGCATGAGCCTGATAGCCGGCGCGCTGAAGGGGCGGGGGACCGTGCTGACGATGCGCGACGAGTTCCCGTCCTCCACGCTGCCTTGGCTGAACGCGGGCTTCAGGCTGAAGTTCGCGGAGCCGCGCGGCGGCCGCTACCCCGTAGAGGAGCTGGAGAAGCTGCTCACCCCCGACGTGAAGGTGCTGGTGACGAGCTACGTGCAGTACCGCACCGGCTTCAGGCAGGACCTCGAGGCGCTCGGGCGGCTGTGCCGCCGGAAGGGCGTCGCCTTCGTGGTGAACGCCACGCAGGCGCTCGGCGCCATGCCGGTGGACGCCCGGAAGGCCGGGATAGATTTCATGGCGTTCTCGTGCTTCAAATGGACCATGGCGGGCTACGGCGCGGCCGGGCTCTACGTTTCCCGGCGCTGGCTGAAGCGGGTCCGCTTCCCCGAGGCCGGCTGGCGCTCGGTGGCCGTGCCGGAGACGATGGACAATACCGCGCGCGCGATGAAGCCCGCGGCCTCGGCCGTGGAGGCCGGCTGCGTGCATTTCCCGTGCATCTTCGCGCTGGGCGAGGCCGCGCGGCTGCTCAACCGCCTCGGCGTGCGCAATATCCGGGACCGGATCCTGGAGCTGGACGCCTACCTGGAGAAGGGGCTGCTGGAGCTGGGGCTGGAGACCGCCACGCCGCTGGACCCGGAGTGCCGCTCCGGCATAACGATAATAAAGGCCGAGGACCCGGCGCGGGCGGTGGCGGCGCTGGAGCGCCGCGGCGTCATGACCGCGGCCCGCGGCGCCGGCGTGCGCGTGTCGCTGCATTTCTACAACGACCGCTCCGACGTGGACAGGCTGCTGGCCGGGCTGGCCGCCGTGCTGCGCCCCGGGAGGCGCGCTTGAAGGAGTACGCCGACCCGCGCATGCACACGGCCGAGCACCTGCTGAACCGGACGGTGGCGGACCTGCTCGGCTGCGGCCGCGCCTTCAGCTCCCATATCGAGAGGAAGAAGTCCAAGTGCGACTACCGCTTCGGCCGGGACCTGACGCCGGAGGAGCGCGCCGAGATCGAGCGCCGCGTCAACGCCGCGATAGCCGCGGACCTGCCGGTGAGCTCCGGGCTGGTGGCGCGCGCCGAGGCCGAGCGCACGCTGGACCTGGCCCGGCTGCCGGAGGACGCGGCCGGGGACCCGCTGCGCGTGGTGCGTATCGGCAACTACGACGCCTGCGCCTGCATCGGCGTCCACGCGGCCTCCACGGCGGAGCTCGGGACGTTCAGGATAGTCTCCACCGGCTGGGCGGACGGCGTGCTGCGCGTCCGCTACCGGCTGGACGCGGCCCCGGGGAAGACCTTATGAGCGAAGACCTGAAAGTGGAAGGCGGGACGAGGGAAGAGCGCTACCGCAGCCTGCTGCCGCAGATCGAAGGGCTGCTGGCCGGCGAGACCGACCTGACGGCCAACATGGCCAATTTCTGCGCCGCCCTCAAGCACGGGCTGGGCTTCTTCTGGGTGGGTTTCTACCTGGTGAAGGGCGACGAGCTGGTGCTGGGGCCTTTCCAGGGGCCGGTGGCCTGCACGCGCATCCGCCGCGGCCGCGGCGTCTGCGGCCGGTGCTGGGAGACCGGCCGGACCGTCGTCGTCGAGGACGTGACGCGCTTCCCGGGGCATATCGCGTGCAGCGCGCTGTCCCGCTCCGAGATCGTGGTGCCGCTCAAGGACGCCGAGGGCCGCGTGACCGCGGTGCTCGACGTCGACCACGATACGCCCGGCGCCTTCGGCCCCGCCGACGAGCGCTGGCTCACGGAGCTGCTCGCGCCGCTCGAAGGCGGCGGCGCGCGATGAAGGCCGTCCTGCCGCTGCTGCGCGACCATCACACGCACGTCTCTTTCTACGCGGCGCTCGGGGCCGCGGCCGACCTGTCCGGCTGCGCCACCGCGGCCGAGGCGCTGGCCGCGCTGGGGCGCCAGCCGGGCCCTCTGGCGCTGGCCCGGGGCTGGCGGGACAACCTCTACGCGCTGCCCGCGGCCGAGCTGGACCGGCTGGGGCCGGCGGCCGTCTGCAACATCTCGCTGCACAGCTTCCGCTTCAACGCGGCCGCGCGCGAGCTGATAGCGCCGCGCTGGCCCGAGGTGGCGGCCCGCATAGACGACCAGGCCTGGGTGGAGCGCCACCTGGACCTGGTCTTCGAGCTCTTCACCGCCGGCGGCGCCGCGGCCATCCCGGCCTGGCTC
>JAJZRA010000054.1 GCA_021847485.1 bacterium | reverse complement strand
CAGAAGGAGCAGCGGTAGGCGCAGCCGCGCGAGGTGAGCACCGAGGCCTTGCGGCCGCGCGTGACGGCGCGGTTGGGCGGCAGGGTGTAGACGTCGAGGTCGGCCAGGTGCCAGGCCGGCGGCGGCAGGGAATCCAGATCGGCTGTCAGCGGCCGCGGCGGGTTGCGGACGGCGCCGCCCGGCCCGCGCAGGACGAGGCCCTTTATGCCGGCCGGGTCCGCGCCGCCGGCCAGCTCGGCCAGCGTCTCCTCGGCCTCGCCGGCGGCCGCCAGGTCCACCGAGGCCTCGTTCAGGCATTCCTCCGGCAGGAAGCTCGCGTAGAGCCCGCCCAGGATGGTCCGGACGCCGGGCAGGCGCGCCTTCAGCGCCCGGCAGAGCGCGTAGACCTCAGGCATGTTCTGGGAATAGGTGGCGAAGCCGGCGAGCTCCGCGCCGAAGTCCGCGGCGGCCTTGAGCGCGGCCTCTTCCGAGAGAGGCGCGGCGTAGAGGTCCAGCACTTTCACGGCGTGGCCGTCCTTCTCCAGGCGCGCGGCCAGGTAGAGCAGGTTCAGCGGCGGCATGTAGTTGCCCAGCCGCCTCTCTAGCGGGTCCGCGGCGTAAGGCGGGTTGACGAGCAGGACGCGCATCAGCGGGTCTGCCCTTTGCGGTAGACGTCGCAGCCGCCGCAGGCGGCGGGCTGCAGGGCGTAGAAATCCGGTTTTTCCCGGTAGAGTTCGGCCAGCGGCTTCTCGAGCAGGCTGCCCCAGGCCAGGCGGCGCAGGCAGAAACACGGCGCGGCGCGGCCCGCCACGTCCACGAAGAGGTGGTCGTCGGTGATGAGGCAGTAGCGCCCGCGGCGGGAAGCCAGGTCCATGAACAGGTCGTAGCTGTTGTTGTTCCAGACCCTGACGCCGAGACCGCGCGCCTTCGCCCGCGCCGCGGCGAGTATCGCCCGTTCCCCGGCGATGCCGGGCCGGCCGGGCCGGGCGCCGGCGGGGAAGCCGTGCGGCGTCAGGCGGTTGAGGTTGAGGATGGCCGCGCCGGCCCGCGCGGCCAGTTCCAGCACCCGCAACGCCTGTTCGCGGGAGATCATTACCGCCTGCAGGCGCAGTTCGGCCGGAGAACCCAGTTCCGCGTTAAGGGCACCCAGCGCTTCTACATTGGCTACGACCCTGGCGCAGCGGCCGTGGTAGGCCGGGCCGGGGTCCAGGGTATCGTCTACGGATACGGAGATGCGGTCGGCCAGGCGGCCCCCCAGCAGGCGCCGGAAGAGTTCCGGGTCCCAGCGCAGCAGGTTGGTGGAGACGTTGGCTTTGGCCCCGGGAAAGCGCGCTTTGAAGTCCCGCAGGATGGTCTCCAGGTCCGGGTTCAGCAGCACCTCGCCCAGCCCTACGAAGTTGACGTAGGCCGGCCCTTCCGGGCCGTAGGCCTCGGCCAGGCGCTCCGCTATCCGCCCGAAGACCGCGGCGGACATCGTCGCCGGTTCCAGGTCCAGCGTGTTGCGGAAGCACATCCCGCAGGCCGCGTCGCAGCTGGTGGAGAGTTCTATCGCCAGGTCGCGCGGGGGGAAGGCGTAGCGGCGCGTCATCAGCCGGAAAAATTTGCTGGCTAGCTGGTAGAGGCCTTTGTCGGAATACATGCTTTACAACGCTCCTGCGGCGGCGCCTGGCCGCCGGTAAAAAGGTGCGGGCCGGAGGGCCCGCTCAGCCGCGCTTGCGCGGTCCTCCCGCCGGAAGGTCCGCCGCGCCGACCAGGAAGACCTCCCCCTCGGGGGCCGCGGCCTTCAGGACGGCGCGGCCGGAGGCGGCCAGCGCATAAAGGGCCGAGCCGCGGGGCCCGCAGCTCCCTCCTGGCGCCTGGCTCCGCTCCACGAGGAAGTGGGTGACGCCGTTGGCCGCGGCGAAGGCCGCGGCGGCGGCCGGGTCCGGGGAGCATACCGCCGCGGCTTCGGCGGCCCGCCTTTCCTGTTTCTCCCTCCGGGACGCCGCGGCCGAGAGGACTTCTGAGGTTATGTCGCTGTAGAAGATCTGGCGCTCGGAATAATAGGGGATGCCGGCCAGCAGCCGGCCCTCCGGGGCTCCGGCTATCATCGCGTCCTTCGGGAGGGTCCCGAGGCTCCGGTAGATCCCGGCGTAAGGGCTTATGTCGTCTATCTCGTTGAGGACCGGATGGCCGGCCGCGAAGACGGCCGCCGCGGCGAAAGCGGCGGGGACCATACGGGTGCGCGCCAGAGCGGTTTCCGCCCAGGCGGCGGCGCCGAGGCAGAGCAGGTAGGGCACGGCGAAGATGGCCTGCCTCGAGGCTATCAGCGGCGAGAACGGGTAGAGCAGCGCGAACGAGGCCAGGAAGGGAACCAGCGCCAGGGCGGCCTTCCGGACCGGAACGGGCGGCTTCCAGCCCGAGCCGCGCCAGCCGAGCAGGGAAGCCGCCGCGAGGGCCGGCAGCAGCGCAGAGTAGAGCCTGCTGTGTTCGTTGGCGTTCAGCAGGTAGTAGACGACCAGGTGCAGAGGGTTGCCGGGCGAGACCGGCCAGCCGAAGAAGCCGGCCAGTTTGTAGTCGAAAGCCCCGGCGCCCTCTATGGCCGCGTCCAGGCCTATGTCGGTGACCGCGGCCAGCGCCAGCGAGACGAGGGCCGCCGCCAGCAGCGGGGTCCTGCCGCGCCCCTCCTTCCGAAGCAGGAAGAAGGCCGCGGCCGCGGCGATGGCGGCCGGCAGGGCCAGGTAGGGGTAGAAAATATAGAAGAGATAAATAAAGAAAGGCAGCGCGGCGTAACGGCCGGCTACCGCCAGGTCGGCGAACGCGAAGAACAGGAAAGCGCCGAAACTGCGGTTCTGGCCGAAGTAGAAGGAGTCCATCGACAGGAAACAGACCATCGCCAGAGTGGAGAACAGAAAGGCCGTCCTGTCGTCCCCGAAGACGCGTCTGCCGGTCCGGAAGGCCAGAACGGCCGAGCCCAGGGCCAGCAGGAAGGAGACGGCCTTGGTCAGGTACGGCAGCGGGACGAACCGGGAAACCATGCCGTAGAAATAGAATAGCGGGAACTCCCGCAGCAGCGGGTTCTCCATCATGTGCCTGAACAGCAGGGTCACCTTGTCGGCCGGGAACAGCGAGCGGTCGAAGAGCCCCGGCAGGAAGTACAGGTTGAAGTTGTCCAGGTAATAGGAGCCGGCGGGGGAGAAGGCGCCGGAGCTGGTGACGCCGAACGCGAAGGCCGCGAGCCCGGCGAAGAACAGCAGGCGGAGCGGGGAGGAGCTCACCTGGCCGCCCCGCAGACGCAGACCAGGTTGCCCTGCTGCAGCAGCAGGTCGAAGCGCGTCAGCCGCGCGGCCAGCGAGGCCGCGCGGAGCCAGGCCGGCGGCCTGCGCCTCAACGTCATGCGCAGGCGCTCGGCGTCGGCCAGCAGGCTGACCTGGTAGAGCTCCCGCACCGCGAGGCCCGCCCTGCCCGCCGCTTCGCGCAGAGGCCCGGGCCCGAAGAAATTAACGTGTCCCGGGTGTACCGGGGAAGAGTAGATGCCCAGCGCGCGCCGGGCCGCGGTGCGCAGCGCGAAAAACCGCTCGTTCGGAACCTCCAGGTAGAGCGTCCCGTTCGGGGCCAGGAGGGCTTTCAGGCGGGCCAGGACCTGCACCGGCCCCGCGACGTAATTCAGCACGTCCGCCGCCACGACCAGATCGTAGGGGCCGGGGTCCTCGGCGCCCAGGAAGCCGCGGCGCACGCGGGGGGCCAGCGCGGGGAAGCCCCTGGAGAGGGCCTCGTGGAACATCGGTACCGGCTCCAGGCCCGAGTAATCCGCGCCGCGGGCAGCGAGCAGGCTGCCCAGCGCGCCTACGCCCGCGCCCGCCTCCAGGACCCTGAGCCCGGAGAGCGGGCGGCCCAGCGCGGCCTCGACGCGCGCCAGCCTGGCCGCCTCCAGCCTCAGCCGGCCTTCGATATAAAGGTCCGCGTAGTGCTCCGGCGCGTCCGCGGGCTTGGGACAGCGTTTGCCGCACTTGTCGCACTTCTCGGTCAACTGCGAGCAGTAGGGTTCGGCGAAAAGCATGGAGCAGGCGCCGCAGGCGCGCATCGTCAGGCCGGGCGCGGAGAGCGCGGTGCCCAGGACGGCGCTCCCGCAGACGGGACAGGCTTTTAAGAAAGAGTCTTCGTTCATGGGCGTTAAAGAGGGACCTGCCGCGCGCCTGGGTACGGGCGCGAGGCCGGGTGGCCTCGGGCGCGTATCAGAGCAGGCCGGCCTCCCGGTACCAGCGCAGCGTGGAGGCTACCGCCTCGGGCATGGCCGTCCGTTGCCGGAAGCCGAGGGCGAGCAGTTTCTCCCTGCTGCAGGTCCAGTCGGTGGAGCCGGCCGTCACGGCGGCGGAGTTCAGGTCCATCCTGAAGGGGTTGATGCGCGCCCGCAGGGCGGCCTCCGCCAGCTCCTTGGTCCTGATGCCGAAGGCGAACAGCCCTTTCGGAACGTACAGGCCGCTGAGCCGGGTGCCGAAGGCGGCCGCGATATGGCCCGCGAACTCCCGCAGCGAAGCGGGTTCGTCCACTATGAAATATTTCTCGCCGGTACGGCCTTTCTCCCGGAGCAGTTCCAGGGCGTCCAGGAGGTTGCCGACGTAGCAGAGCGGGACGCGGTTGCGGCCCGGGCCGATGGACGGCAGGTGGCCCAGCCGGATGAACCGGAAGAGCACCAGCATGGAGGTGTTGCCGGGCCCGTAGACCGTGCCCGGCCGGACGGTGACGGCGGGCAGGCCGCCGGCGCACAGGGCGTCCATGAACTCTTCCGCGCGGCGTTTGCTCCTGCCGTAGGCGGTTATCGGCGGGCGGGTATCGTCCTCGCGGATGCCGGCGCCGACGCCGGCCGCGGCGATGCTGGAGAAGAATATGAAGCGGCCGGTCCTGCCGAGGCAGGCCTCGCCGAAATGGCGCGCCGCCTCCGCGTTGTTCCGGAAGTAGGCCTCTTCGAGGGCGCGGTAGCCGCAGAGATAGGAGAGGGGCCTGGTGAAGGAGGCAAGGTGGTAGACGGTGTCGTACGAGGAGAGGCGCCCGAGCAGCGAACCTTTCCTTGCGAGGTCCGCTTCTATGACTTTGGCGCCCGGCGGCAGGCCGGCGGCGCCTTTGTCGCCCGGCTTCACCACGCAGGTCAGCTCCGCGCCCTCCGCGGCGAGCGCCGCGGCCAGCCGGCCGCCGATGAAGCCGGTGGCGCCGGTCAGGAGGACCGATCTTTTCATAGGGCGCACCCGGGCTCCGCGGAAGTCTTCTTCATAAGCCCTATATTTTACAATAATGCGCCGGTCCGCCGGGGCCTCAGCGGCTCCCCAGTTCCGCCGCCAGCGCCTCGCGGGTGTCCAGCCGCGGGCGCCACCCCAGCGCCGCCAGCCGCGAAACGTCGTGCCCCCAGCGGGAGACGGCCTCGCGGAAGGAGCCTGGCTCGGCGAGATAATTGAAGCCGGGGGCGGCGAGGCCGGCGGCCCGCAGCGCGGCCGCGGCGGCGGCCGAGAGCAGGCCCAGCGGGCGCTCCGGCACTCGTACCAGGCGCGGCGCGGTCCCGAGGGCCGCGGCCGAAAGGCGCGCCATCTCCTCCCAGCTGCGAGGGCCCTCGCTGACGGCGTAGACGCCGCGGTCCTCTCCCTTCTCCGCCAGCAGCAGCAGCGCGTCCACCAGGCTCTCCACCCAGCAGACGGAAATGGTGTTGCGCCCTCTGCCGGGCAGCGGCACGAGGCCGGCGCGCACGGCGGAGAAGAACCTGCCCCAGCTCGGGGAATCCTTGCCGTAGATCATCGCCGGCCGGGCTATGACCAGCCGGCAGCCGGAGCCGGCCGGCGCGCCGCGGCGGACGGCCTCCTCGGAAGCCAGCTTGGAGCGGCCGTAGAGCGTGAGCGGGCGGCAGGGGTCGCTTTCGCGCAGCGACAGGCCCGGACCCTGCGCGGCTATGCTGCTCAGGTGCAGGAAGAGGCCCGCCCCCGCCGCGGCGGCCGCGCGGGCGGCGTTGAAGGCGCCGTCCCGGTTGACCGAGAAATATTCCCGTTCCAGGGCGGAGCTGCGGACGAGGAGGCCGCGCGGGCGCACCAGCGCCGCGCAGTGCAGGGCGGCCGAGATCCCGGCGCAGGCCCGTTCCAGGGCGGCCGGGTCCAGCAGGCAGCCTCGCGCTATCTCGGAACCTTGCAGCTCGGCCGGAACCGGCGAGGCCGGGCGCAGCAGGCAGCGGACGTCCGCGCCGTCTTTCAGCAGGCGGGAGACCAGCCGCCGGCCTATGAAGCCGGAGGCGCCGGTAACGAGTATTTTGCCTTTCACCTACGGGCTATTCTAGCAAGTATGAAGCGCAGGTAGAGGCGGACGAAGCGCAGCGTGTGGAAGTCCCGGCGGGGGCGGCTCAGCAGGCGCGCGGCCACCCGCAGCGGCAGACCGCCGCCGGCGGCGAAGAGGCCCGGCCTCCTGGCAAAGGCACGGCGGGAGAAGGCCGGCAGGCGCGGCAGCAGCGTCAGCAGCGTGAACCAGGCCCGCTGGCGTTCCGGGGGCAGCGGCGAATAGCCCGCCGGCCGCATCAGCCCGCCGGGGGCCTCTTTGGCCGGGCCCGCCGCGGCCGCCAGCGGGGTGCCGGGGTAGAGGCGCAGGAAGAAGATTTCGTTGTGGTCGGGGGTGTTGGCGGCGTAGAAGGAGGCGAGGGCGGCCAGCTCGGCCTCGCTCTCGTCGGGCAGGTCCAGGATGTTGTCGCAGGTGACGTAGACGCCGGCCGCCTTCAGCGCCTTTATCGCGGCGGCGATGTCGGCGTTGGCCGCGCGCCGGCCGAGCAGCTCGGCGCGGCGCCGCTCGTCGAAGCGCTGGACGCCGAGCTGGACCTTGAAGCAGCCGGCCGCGGCCAGCGCCGGGGCCAGCGCGGCCAGCCGGGCGTCGGGGAAGACGAAGCACGAGAAAGGCAGGCGGACCTCCCGCGCGTAGAGCGGCAGGAAACGCCCGAGCCAGGAGTAGTCCGAGTTGAAGACCTCGTCGGTAAAATGCACGAACCCCGCCTTGAGCGCGGCCTGGCCCGAGAGTTCGGCCGTAACGTTCTCCGGGGAGCGGCGGCGCAGGCACGGCACGCCCGAGTCCCTGTAGAGCTCCCGGTAGACGCTGTTGCAGCAGTAGGCGCAGGCGTGCGGGCAGCCGCGCGAGGCGGAGGCCAGATAGCCCGAGGAATAGACGGGCGCGGCCGCCGGGAAGAGTTCCTTGTCGGGGAAGGGCAGCGCGTCGAGGTCGGCCGGCGGGGCCGGGGGCGGGCCCTGGACCGCGCCGCCGTTCTCCCTCGTCCGGACGCCGGGCGGCAGCGGGCCGCCGGTGCCGAGACCGGCGAGCAGGGCCGGCAGCGAGAGGTCCGCCTCGCCCAGGCAGACGTAGTCGACGGCGGGATGCGCGAGCGTGCCTTCGGGGTCGGACGAGGGGTGGATGCCGCCGAAGACGGTGACGGCGCCGGTGCGGCGCTTCAGTTCGCCGGCCATCTCGAGGGCCCACGGCAGGGTGTCGGTGAAGACGGAGAAGGCCGCGACGTCGGGGCGGAAGGCCTCGGCTTTTTTAAGGGCGTCCTCCCGGAAGCTCAGCGCCCTGGCCAGCGCCGGGACGCGCCAGAAACCGGCCTCGTCGAAGAGGCACGGGTCTATGACGAGCGAGGTCTCGTGGCCGGCCCGTTTCAGCGCGGCCGACAGGTACTCGATCCCCAGGCTCTCGTAGCCGTTATGTACGAAAAGTACTCGCATTGAAATGGTCGTGTTCCGTCGGCCCCGCCCGCCGCAGGTCCGGCAAGTCTCTACTGGCCGCGGCGGGCGGCCAGGCGCTCTTTGACGGCGTCGGCGGCGGACCAGGCGTCCAGCAGGCACTCCTCGGTGTCCATATAGGCGTGCGCGCCGGTCCTGCCGCAGATAAAGAGGTTGGGTATGGCCGCCAGCGCGCTCTTTATCGCCGTGAGCGGCGCTTCGGCGCCGGCGTAGAGCAGCGGGTAGGCGTGCGGCAGGCGCTCCACGGCCAGCTCTCCCGGCTCGAAAGCCCCGGCCAGCCTGCGCATGCCGGGCGCCCGGAAGGCGGCCCGCGCCAGTTCCTCCGCGCTCATGCCCCAGACGCCGTCGCCCTCGTCGCAGAAGAACTCCAGGGTGAGCGGCAGCCAGCCGCCGGGAGCGAGCAGCGGGCTCCAGTTGGCGAGTTCGCAGATACGGCAGAAGGGGGCGTCCGCGTCGGGGAAATAGACCCAGTGATAGGGGGAAGCCTTCCTGCGCCGCAGGGCGGCGAACAGCACCACTAGGGAGCGGTAGCGCAGCGCGGCCGGGGCGGTCCCGGGCAGGGGCGGCAGCAGGCCGAGCAGGGACTTGAGCGGCATCGCCGAGACCAGCGCCCTGAACCTGACCCTCTCCGTGCCGCCGCCGCGCTTGAAGACCGCCTCGGCCGGCCTGCCGTCCCTGAAGACGATCTCTTTCGGTTCCGCGCCGGTCAGCACTTCCGCGCCCGAGGCGGCCAGCAGCGCCTCGGGCAGTTCTCCTATCCCCTTCTCGGGGTAGAGAAAGCGGCGGACGTTCTCCTTGGAGGAGAGCCTGCCGCCGAACAGCTCAAGCAGCAGCGTCTTGACGCTGAAGCCGCCGCCGATGCGGCGCTCGGCCCAGAGCGGGGAGAGGCCGTCGGTGCCCAGGCCCCAGACCTTGCGGGTATAGTCCTTGAAATAGCGGTCGTGGGCGCGCGCGCCCAGGCGCTGCTCGAGCCAGTCCTTCAGCGTGGCCGGCTCTCCCGCCGGGGCGCGGCGGGCGCGGCCCAGCAGCACCGGCGCGGCGTAGAGCAGGCCGTTCAGGAAGGTCGGCGGGTAGCGCAGCAGGCGGCCCCCGGTGAAGACCGCGCTGCTGCGCTCCGGGCGGAGCAGCGGCCTGCCCTTAAGCAGCTCCTCGGTCCATTTCCTGGCGGCCGGGTCGGAGAAATAGAGGCGGTGCCCGCCCAGGTCGAACGGGAACATGCCGGCGCGGACGGTGCGCGAAAGACCGCCGGGCACGGGGGCCTTCTCCAGCACCAGGCATTTCAGGCCGGCTTTCCGCAGGCGGCCGGCCGCGGCCAGCCCGGAGATGCCGGCGCCGAGTATCAGGACATCAGCGGAGCGTTCCACCCCGATATTCTACAAACTTTCCCTCCGTCGTAAATCCAATTTGGTAGAATAGCCGCGATGCCCGACATCCCGGTCTGGAACAAGTGCGACAACCTGTGCGTCATGTGCGCCAATACGGCCGGTTTCGCGCGCAATACGTCCCGCGACTACCTGCTGCCCGCGCAGGCCCGCCGCCTGGAGCGCCACCTGCGCGGCGGGGCGGCCTACCGCAAGAACGCCCGCACGGCCGGCGCGTGGAACCTGACCGGCGGGGAGCCGACGCTCAACCCGGACCTGCTCAAGCTCCTGGCCTATTTCCGCCGCCGCCTGCCCGGGGCGCGGCTGACGCTGCTCTCCAACGGCCGCCGCTTCGCCGACCCGGCCTTCGCCGCCGCGGTCTGCGCCGCCGCCGGCCGGCCTTTCTCGGTGGCGGTCTCGCTGCACGGCCCGGGCCCCGCCCTGCACGATTCCGTGACCGGCGTAAAGGGCTCCTTCGCCCGGACCGTGGCCGGCCTTAAGAACCTTTTCGCCCTGCCGCGCCCGCCGGAGGTGGAGCTGCGGGTCATCCTGCACCGCCTCAATTACAGGTCGCTCGGGGCCGTGCTGGCCTTCCTGCGGCGGGTTTTCCCCGGCAGGGACTACCGCGTGGTGGTGATGCACTACGAGAGCGAGGGCCGCGGCGCCGGGAACGCGGCGCGCCTGGCCGTGCCGCTCTCCGCGACGGCGGCGCGGGTGAACGCGGCCGCCCGCGCGCTGCTCTCCTTCCCGGAAGCCCGCCTCTACCATTTCCCGCTCTGCCTGCTGAAACCGCCCCTGCGGCCGCTGGCCGCGGTGAGCCTGCCGCCGGAGGACCGCGTCTACCCGGGGCCCTGCCGCGGCTGCGCGCTGCGCCCGGCCTGCGTAGGTCTGATGAGGCCCTACTTCCGCGCTTTCGGCGCCTCCGAGCTCGAAGGCCCGGTCTGAAGCCGCGGGCTTGGTCGCGGTGCCCGCTTTTTTTATATCATATCGCTATATCCCGGGCCCGCCCGGGTTTATTTATCATGCAGCTCCCTTTCTTGGCCCTTCTCGCCCTGCTGCTGGCCGGCTGTTCGGCCTACGGCCCCGGCCTGCGCCGCGGCAGGGACGTCTATCCGGACCTGGCGGCCCTGCGGGCCGCCAACACGGAAGGCCTGGACTATTCCCGCGAGGCCTACCCGCGCGGCTCGGACGCGGCCGTCTTCGCCCTGCACGGCGGCGACATCGAGGCCGGCACCGCCCTTGTGGCCCGCCGGCTGGCCGGCAAGGACTTCAACCTCTATATCTTCAGCGGCTGGCACGGCGATTCGGGCGACCTGCACGTGACCGCCGTGAACTTCGACGACCCGGCGGCCGTGGCCATAGCCGCCTCCAGCGTGCTGGCGGTCTCGGTGCACGCCCAGGCCGACCGCGGCTCCTGGGTCTGCGTGGGAGGTTCCAACGCCGCCGCGGCCGCGGCCGTGGCCGCCAGGCTCGAAGGGGCCGGCTTCGCCGCCGAGACGCCCTGCCGCCGCCTGCCGGGCGCCTCGCCGCGCAATATCGTGAACCGGGCCCGCGCCGGGGGCGTGCAGCTGGAACTGACGCTGCGGCTGCTGCGGCGGCTTGAAACCAGCCCGGAGGATTTATCAAAATTTACCGAAGCCGTGCGCATGGCCATCCTGGAAACGCTGGCTTCGGTCAAGGCAGAGACTAGACAGGAGACTACTTCATGAAAAAGATACGCATCTTCGCTTTCGGCGGCAACGAGGTCGCGCCGGTGGGCCTCAAGGACAAGGACGGCAGGACCATCAACCCCGACATCGCCATGCAGTGGCAGCGCACGGCCGAGACCGGCAAGCTGGTGGCCGACATCTTCGAGAAGCACCCGAAGGACCTGTACGTGATGACGCACGGCAACGGCCCGCAGGTGGGCAACATCCTGCAGCGCGCCGAGATGTGCCGCCCGCAGCTCTTC
The DNA here is from genome assembly GCA_021847485.1 of bacterium. Taxonomy (GTDB): domain Bacteria; phylum Elusimicrobiota; class Elusimicrobia; order Elusimicrobiales; family UBA9959; genus UBA9959. The sequence continues at coordinate 3,028 of JAJZRA010000054.1, read as the reverse complement.
CCGCTCCCGCTCGACGTCTGCGTGGCCGACACGCAGGGCGCGATGTCGTTCATGCTGGCGCAGCTCAACAACGAGCTCAACATCCGCGGCATCGACAATATCGTGGCGGGCATCGTCACGCAGGTCGTGGTCAACAAGGACGACCCGGACTTCAAGAACCCCTCCAAGTACGTCGGGCAGTCCTACACCGCCGAGGAGGCCAGGCAGCGCCAGGCCGAAGGCTGGGCGATGAAGCTCTATAAGAAGGACGACAAGGGCAACGAGATCTGGCGCCGCGTGGTGCCGTCCCCGGCCCCGGTCGACATCGTCGAGATCGACGCGATAGAGGCCATGCTCGAGAAGGGCATAGTGCCGATCACCGTCGGCGGCGGCGGCATCCCGGTGCGCGAGGTCACGCCCGAGATCGCCGACGGCAAGGAGACCTACGTCACCAATTACGGCGTGAAGTACGCCAAGCCGCACAAGGGCGGCAAACCGCTCAAGATGTACACCGGCGTCGAGGCCGTCATCGACAAGGACCTGGCCTCCGCGCTGCTCGGCTGCATGCTGATGAAGCGCGCGAAGGCCCGCGGCGAGGAGGTCGAGGTCAGCCTGACGATCTTCACCGGCGAGGACGGCGCGAAGCTGAACTACCAGAAGCCCGACGAGAAGGCGCTGCGCGTGATAAAGGCCAGCGAGCTCGAGGCCATCTATAACCAGAAGCCCGCGCCGTTCCCGGCCGGCTCGATGGGCCCCAAGATCAAGGCCGTCATAGAGTTCATCAAGAACGGCGGCAGCGTCGCCTACATCTCCAAGACGGAACTCTTCGAGGAGACCCTGGCGGGCAAGGCCGGCACCACCGTCCTGCCCGGCTGATAAGGGAAGGGAGTGGCCGGGGCCGGTTTTGAGTCCGGTAAGACCAAGGACCGAACTGCGCCCCGGGTTTTAAAGAGGCTCTTCAATAATGAAAAAGATAAAGACGCTGCAGTGCATACGCTGCGGCAAAGACCATAAGCTGACGGATACCAAGTACAACTGCACTGCCTGCGGCGGCAACCTGCAGGTGCTCTACGACTACAACCTTATAAAGAAGCGCCTGAACTTCGAGGTCCTCAAGGAGAACCCGGAACGCAGCATCTGGCGCTACCTGGACATCCTGCCGGTGGCCAGCATCAAGAACGTGCCGCCGGTGCAGGTGGGCTGGACCCCTCTCTACAAGGCGGAGAAGCTCGGCGCCGAGGCCGGAGTGCCGAACCTCTACATCAAGGACGACGGCCGCAACCCGAGCGCCTCGTTCAAGGACCGGGCGAGCGCCGTAGTGACCGCGCGCGCCCTCGAGCTCAAGGAGAAGGTGATCACCACCGCCTCCACCGGCAACGCGGCCTCTTCGCTCGCCTGCCTGACCGGCAGCCTCGACATGAAGACCGTTATCTTCGTTCCGGAGACGGCTCCGGCTCCGAAGGTGGCGCAGCTGCTGGTCTTCGGCGCCGCGGTCGTCATGGTGAAGGGCACCTACGACGACGCTTTCGAGCTGTGCCTGAAGGCCTCTCAGGAGTACGGCTGGTACAACCGCAGCACGGGCATCAATCCTTTCACGCGCGAGGGCAAGAAGACCTGCGCCTTCGAGATCTGCGAGCAGATGAACTGGGAGACCCCGGACAAGGTCTTCGTCTCCGTGGGCGACGGCAACATCATCAGCGGCATCTGGAAGGGTTTCGTCGAGTTCCACCGCCTGGGGATCATCGAGCGCCTGCCGCAGCTGGTGGCCGTGCAGGCCGAGCACTCCGATTCCGTGACCCGCGCCCTCGAGGCCAACACTACCGACGTGCAGCCGGTCAGCGGCAAGACGATAGCCGACAGCATCTCGGTGAGCCTGCCTCGCGACGGGATGGCCGCCGTGATGGCCGTGCGCGACTCGGGCGGTTTCGCCGTGCGCGTCAGCGACGCCGAGATCCTGCAGGCCATCCCCAGGATAGCCCGCGGTTCCAACGTGTTCGCGGAACCCGCCGCCGCCGCCACTTACGCCGGCCTGCTGAAGGCCGTCAGGGAAGGCAAGGTCAAGGAGAACGAGAGCGTGGTGCTGCTGATCAGCGGCAACGGCCTCAAGGACATCCAGAGCGCGATGAAGTCCGTGGGCAAACCCCACGTGATCACGCCCGACCTGGCCGAGCTGAAGAGGCTGGTGGCCGACCAGAAACTGGCCTGACCCCGGCGGGAGCGCGTTTAAAAAACCCCGGCTTCGGCCGGGGTTTTTTTTAGGCCGGAAGACGCGTCCGGTTCCTTTTGCGGGGGGTCAGGAAGGAATGGCCAGCGTGAAGGCTGACCCTTTCTGCAGCTGGGATTTCGCGAACACCTTGCCGCCGTGGACCTCGGCGATCTTCTTGACCAGCGCCAGGCCCAGGCCCCAGCCCTCCACCTGGCCGGTGAAAGAGGCCTCCACCTGGTAGAACTTGTGGAAGATGTTCTCGAGCTCCTCGCCCGGGATGCCCGGCCCGTTGTCGCCCACCGAGATCAGCGCGTGGCGGTCGCGGCTCTGCGCGGAGACGATGACCAGCTTGTCCTTGGCCGGGTTGAACTTGACGGCGTTGTCGATAAGGCTGCGCACCGCGGCCGCGAGCAGTTTGCGGTCGGCCTTCACGGTGACGGGTTCCGGCGCGACGATCTTGATGTTTATGCCGTGGGCCGGTTTGAGGCGGTCCTTCATGTCCTCGGCCAGCTCGCCCAGGAAGTCGGCCGCGTCGAACTCTATCTTCTCCAGCGAGGAGGCCTCGAGGCCGTCTATCGTGACGAAGTCCAGCAGGCTCTCGACCAGGCAGTTGAGCTTCTGTCCCTGGCCGAAGATCGTGGCCGCCGACTTCCCGACTATCTCCGGCAGCTCCCTGGAGGCGGACTCGTCCCTGAGGATCTGCGCGAAGCCGTTGATGGAGGCCAGCGGCGTCTTGAACTTGTGCGAGATCAGCGACAGGAAGTTGCGCGCCATGCGCTCCTCCAGCCGCTGCGCGGTGACGTCCGAGAGGATCCAGAGGCGGCCTTCCTCCACCGGGTTGCC
>JAJZRA010000053.1 GCA_021847485.1 bacterium | reverse complement strand
GCATCATCATCGTCCTGGGCGGCACCATCGCCGCCACGGTCATCAACACCTCCTTCAAGCGTTTCATGGCCGGGCTGAAGGCCTTCTTCGAGATCTTCGGCGCGCCGAAGATCCCCTCCGTGGAGGCGTCGGTGCGCATGATCGTAAGCATGGCCGAGACGGCGCAGAAGCAGGGCGGCATCATGGCGCTGACCAACACCGACCCCGCCTTCGCCGGGGGCTTCCTCAAGCGCGCGGTCGGCGTGGCGATGATCAGCGCCGAGTCCCGCGAGACCCGCGCGATCCTGGAGGAGGAGATCCGCCGCCGCCGCCTCGACGTGCAGGAGGACTCCAACTTCTACCGCACGATGGGCGTGCTCTCCCCGATGTTCGGCCTGATCGGCACGCTGTTCGGCATCATCCAGACGCTCAGCAACATCTCGGACCCGACGATGATCGGCAAGTCGATGGCCGTGGCCATCAGCTCGGCCTTCTTCGGCATCGGCCTGTCCAACCTGGTCTTCGTGCCGGTGGCCAACAAGATCCGCCTGCGCGCCGTGGAGGAGACGCTGGTGCTGCAGATGATCCTCGAGGGCGTCATCGACATCATGAGCGGCAAGACCCCCCACCTGGTGGACATGCACCTGCGCGGGTACCTGATCCTCGAGGGCGGCCAGGCGGCGGCCGGGGTCCGCGCCAAGTAAGGACGCCTTATGCGCTTCTACGAACGCGAGGACGAACTGGAGAACGAGCTCAACCGCGGCGCGCTGTGGGCCATCACCTACGGCGACATGATGAGCTACCTGATGATCTTCTTCATGATCCTGTTCGCCTTCTACAGCTCGAAGAACATCACTTCCCAGTTCAGCATGAAAGGCCTCGAGGAGACCTTCGGCCACGACACGCAGATAGCCAGCACGCTGTTCTCCAAGCACGGCATCCAGCAGATAGCCCAGGTCGAGATCTCCGCCAACAAGATCAGCATCAACTTCTCCGACCCCATCCTCTTCGCCCCGGGCAGCGACGTGCTGAAGCCGTCCTCCTACCCCCACCTCCGGCGCCTCGTGGCGGTCTTCAAGGACCTGCCGAACCCGATCCAGATCGAGGGGCATACCGACAACAGGCCTCTCGGCAAGGGTACGCGCTTCCGCTCCAACTGGGAGCTCTCCAGCGCGCGCGCCTTCAGCGTGCTGCAGTTCTTCGTCAAGGAGGGCGTCGCCCCGGAGAAGCTCTCGGCCGTGGGCTACGGCGAGTACAAGCCGGTGGCCTCCAACGACACGCCCGAGGGCCGCGCCAAGAACAGGCGCATCGAGATCAACATCATAAGGCACGAGATCTGACGGCCGAGATATGAAACTGACGACGCGTTTCCTGCTGATCCTGCTGGCGATAGCGGTGCTGCCGCTGCTGCTGGCGGTCGGCTGGAACGTCTACCAGTACAACTCCTCGGTCGCCAGCTACTTCGAGCTGCACAAGGGCCTTTCCCGCCTGTCGGCCGCCAACGTCGACGAGTGGTTCCTCAACACCAACCGCAACCTGGCCTTCCTTTACGAGTTCGAGAACCCGCTGCGCGGCCGCAAGGTCAACGAGGCCGAGGTCATCCAGCAGGCCGCGCGCATCAACTCCGACATCATGTCGCTGGCCCTGATGGACCGCGAGGGCAGGGAACAGTTCTACCTGCAGAGCGAGAGCGTCAAGGAGAAGAAGTCGCTGGCCTCCTTCCAGGGCCCGCTGATCTCCGACGCGCGCGAGAGCGGGGTCGTCACGCCGGGCAAGGTCCTGTGCGTGAAGGACCAGGCCTACTTCCCCCTCGCCTACCCGCTCGTGGACGGCCGCGTGGTCGTCTTCCACTTCTCGATGGACAAACTGCTGGAGAAGATAAATTCCCAGCGCACCGGCCGCACCGGCCGCGTCTTCATCTCCGACGGGCAGGGCCGGCCGCTGCCCTGCCAGGACATGAAGGGGCTCGACTATCCGCCCGACGAGCTCAAACGTGTCTTCCGCAGCGGCGGGCGCACCGGCACGTTCTCCAAGTTCCTCTTCTCCAAGGAAGAATACGCCGGCGCCTACGCCGCCATCGACAAGCTGGACTGGGCCGCCGTCTCGGTGCAGTCGGAGGAGGAGCTCTACGGCAAGCAGCGCAAGTCGATCCTGATCTTCTCGCTGCTGGCGGTGGTGATCTTCGGCGTGACGATGGTGGTCGTTTTCCTGATCTCCAACCGCATCATCGTGCCGATCAACAACATGGTCGGCGGCGTCAAGCAGTTCCTCAAGACCCAGCACCTCGACAGCGTGATCCCGCAGGAAGGCTGGCCCGAGATCAAGTCCCTCGTCGGCATCCTGAACCGGCTGATGCTGGAACTGCAGGCCTACCGCGCCTTCCAGTTGAACCAGATCGTGGAGGAGAAAGGCAAGGCGCAGGCCCTGATAGACACTATCTCCGACGGCGTGCTGCTGGTGGACGACCGCGGCTCGCTGATCTACTGCAATGCTACCGCGCTGAAGCTGCTCGGCATCCCCAAGATCTCCCCCGACGTGGCCGTGCCGCGCTCGGTCAAGAACGAGGCGTTCTTCAACGCGCTGACCGAGCTGCTGGCCAACAAGGAGAAATACCTGAAGGCCGAGGTGGAGGCGCCGATCTCCAACGAGACGTCGACCGTCACGAAGAGCTTCCGCATCATCTCCAACCAGTTCCTGCTCGCCACGCTGAAGCGCCCCGGCCGCGTCATCATCATCCGCGACATCACGAGCGAGAAGGAGATAGAGAAGGCGAAGGAAGACTTCTTCCACATGATCACGCACGACATGCGCGCCCCGCTCTCCACGCTGCAGGGCTACACCGAGCTGCTGATGAAGAAGATCGGCCCCTCCCCCGCCACGGACAAGTATCTGCAGAGCATGCTCTACTCGTCGCGCCGCCTGCGCGGCATGATCGACGACATCCTCAATACCACCAAGCTCGAGCGCGGCACCATGACGCTGCAGCTGGACACGCTCGACGCCGAGGCGCTGATCACCCGCGTCAAGGAGAACCACGAGCCGGTGGCCGGCCCCAAGAACATCAAGCTCGCCGTCTCCGCGCCCGCCAACAAGGTCTCCTTCACCGGCGACCCGATCCTGCTCGAGCGCGTCATCACCAACCTGATGGGCAATTCGCTCAAGTTCACGCCGTCCGGCGGCACGATCACGCTGGCCGCCTGGGAGGACCCGCAGAAGGTCTACTTCGCGGTCCAGGACACCGGGCCCGGCATTCCCGAGAACAAGCGCAAGGAGATCTTCGAGAAGTACTCGCAGATGGAGGAGCACAAGAGCCAGGGCTTCGGCCTGGGCCTGGCGATGTGCAAGATGACGGTGGAGCTGCACAAAGGCGATATCTGGGTGGAGTCGGAAGTGGGCAAAGGCAGCAAGTTCATCTTCACCGTCTCCAAGACGATGGCCGCCCCCCCGCCGCCCGTCCCTTCGCCCTCTTGAAAACGGGCGGGAATTGACATATACTAGACCGCATGGAGAAACCGATGCCCCAGATGCTGATAATTGACGACAATGTCGAGTTCCGCACCATGGTCTCCGACTATTTCACCGATCTCGGCTTCGCGGTGGAGATCGCCAACGACGGCCGCGAGGGCCTCTCCAAGGCCAAGCTGATCAAGCCGGACATCATCCTGTGCGACGTGATGATGCCCGACATCGGGGGCATCGAGGTCATCCGCGGCCTGCAGACCGACGACGATACCCGCGCCATCCCGGTGCTGGTCATCACCGGCACGTTCTTCGACAAGGACATGAGCGACCTGTTCCGCCAGGAGTCCAACTGCCGCGAGTTCATGAGCAAGACCGTGGAGCTCTCCTACCTGCAGAAGAAGGTCGAAGCCCTGCTCCCCCCCAAGAAATGAGCCGCCGGCCTAAAGTGCTCGTAGTGGACGACGAGCCCGATTACCTGCGGATAGCGGCCCGGATAGCCGCCGGCGCCGGTTGCGCCGTGATGACGGCCAAGGCCGCCCTCGAGGGCGTGGCCCTCGCCGCCGCGGAACCCCCGGACCTGATCCTGCTCGACGTGGGCCTGCCCGATATCAGCGGCTTCGAGGCCGCCCGGCGCATCCGCCGCGCCCCGGCCACCGCTGCCGTCCCGATAATCTTCTTCACCGTGCGCTCCGAGGTCGACATGGTCTCGGAGGGCCTCGCCCTCGGCGCGGCCGGCTACGTCCTAAAGCCTTTCGACCCCGACGAGCTGACTCGCCGCATCAGGGCCGCCGTCTCAGGGAAATGACCCGCGCCGTCCATTGCGCCACCGCCGACCCCGCGGCCGCCGCCCTCCTGCGCGCGGCGCTGAAGGGCCTGGACCTCCGTTTCTACCCGTCCGCCGCCGCGCTGCTCAAGGTCTGGAAGGGCGGCGGGGCCGCGCTGATAGACGCCTCGCTGCCGGACATGAGCGGGCGCGATCTGGTGGCCGTGCTGCGCGGCGCCCCCCGCACCGCCCGCTCCGTCATCGCGCTGGCCGGTCCCGGCCCTTATTCCCCCGCGGCGGCGGCGGCCTGCTTCGACAACGGCGCCGACGAATATTTCACCTTCCCGCCGGACCCGGGCCTGCTGAAGGCCCGCCTGCTCAACCTGATGGCCCGCTCGGGCCGGCGGCCTGCGGCGGCGGAGGCTCCCGCGGAGCATTCCTTCGGTGCGCTGAAGGTCTCTCCCGAGGCCCGCACCGCCAGCGTCAAGGGCATGCAGCTGCGGCTGACCGCGCTGGAGTTCGACCTGCTGATGTATTTCCTTAAGAACCAGGGGCGGGTGGTGTCGCGCGGCGTCCTGCTGGAACAGGTCTGGCGCCAGGGGCTGGAGACGGGGACGCGCTCCGTGGACAAACGGATAGAAGCGCTCCGCTCCAAGCTGGGGCGCGCCTTCGGCTCCAAGATACGTACGGTGTTCGGGCTGGGCTACATCTTCCGGCTCTGATCAGCCGCCCAGCGGCAGCCGCAGCTCCGCCGCGGCCCCCCTGTCCTTCCTGTTCGCCACGCTCAGCGTTCCCCCGTGCTTCTCCGCTATCCTGTTGGCCACGGCCAGGCCGATGCCGGCCTTGCCCTTGTCGGTGGTGTTGAACGGCGCGAAGAGCTTCCCCAGCGTCTCCTGCTGGAAGCCGGGGCCGGTGTCCTCGAACGAAAGCACGGCCTGGCGGCCGTCCTCCGAGGCTTTCAGCGTGATCCTCAGGCTGCCGCCGGAAGGCAGGCGCTCGTAGGCGTTCTTTACGAGGTGGTAGAACAGCATCTTCATGCTCTCGGCGTGCAGCCGCGCCCGCAGGCGCGGCGTCGCCACGGCGTAGGAGATGGCCAGTTTGCGCTGCTTGAAGGCCCGCTCCCACTTCCCGGTCTCGCCCGAGAAGAAGCCGGAGAGGTCCGCGTCGGCCAGTTCCGGGGTCTCGGGGTCCATGTACTCCTGCCAGCCTTTGAGCAGGTTCACCGAGGCCAGCACGTTCTTCATCGCCGGTTCCAGGCCCTTGCGCTCGGCGGCCGGGATGCGCACGTTGAAGGTCTTGAGGTCCTTGGCCGCCCGCTCCAGCGCGGCGATGACCTTGGCCGTGAAATCGGACTGCTCGCGGCGGACCAGGCCGGTGAACTTTACGTTCCGGCGGCGCAGGTCCTCGTTCTCCATCTCCAGCGCCTCGGTCTTGCGCAGGTCTGCCTTGAGCGCGCCCAGCGCGAGGTCCCGCTCCTGCACGGCGCGCAGCAGCTTGGCCGAGTAGTCCCCGGCGGCCGCCACCTTGGCCTTGAGGGCCTCTATCTCGCTCTCGGCGGCGTGGAGCTTGGCGGCGGCGCGCTTGACGGTGTCGCGCTCCTGCGCCAGTCCGTTCTTGGCCTCGCGCAGCAGCCCGTTGACCTTCTCGATATCAGCGTCGCGCGCTGCCAGGGCGGCGGCCAGCGCCTGACCTTTCTCCTGGGCTGCCGTCAGCTCCGCCTTCAGCGAGGCGGCGCGCTTCTGCAGTTCGAAGACCTGGGCGACCGCGCCCGAAAAATTACCTTTCTGCTGTTCGGCGCGCAGGGCCTGGGCCGCGGCCTCGTCGCGCGTGCGCGCGGTCTCGGCGCGGGCGGCGTCCAGCTGGCGGCGCAGGTCGGCGGCCTCGGCGGCGGCGCGCTCGAGGGCGGTCTCCCGGCGCCCGAGCTCCGTCTTCAGCTCGGCGGCCTCTCTCTCCAGGCCCGCCAGTTCGGCGGCGGAGGCGGAATTCCTGCCCTCCGACGCGTTAAGGGCGGCGCGCAGGGCTTCGAGCTCGCGGCCCCTGGCCTGCAGCCCGGCGGCGGCCTCGGCGGCGCGCTCCGCGGCCCCGGCGGCGGCCTTGCGGGCAGCCTCCAGTTCCCGTTCGGCGGCGGCCAGCCCGGCGGCCGCCAGGGCGGACCCTTCCTTCTCCTTCTCCAAACGCTTTAGCAGCGCGGCGTAGGCCGTGACCGGCTGCCCGGAGGCGGCGGAATCCTCGGCGGCGACGCGGGCTATCTCGGGCAGGGCGGAAACGGCCGCGACCTCGCGCTTCAGGGCTTCCAGCGCGGCGTCGCGGCCCTTGAGGGTCTCGCGCAGGGCCGCGGTCTCGGCCTTCAGACGGGCGGCCTCGGCCTCCACGATGGCGCGCTCCCCGTCCTTGCGGGCCAGATCGCGCCGCAGGGAGGCGCGGACCTCCTCTACGGGGCGCAGCTCGCCGGCCCGGGCGGCCGCCTCGGCGAGGCCGCGCTCGGCCGCGTCGAGGGCGGCGCGCAGCCTGGCCGCCTCGGCCTTGAGCCAGCGCTCGCGCTCCAGCCCGGCGGCCAGCGCGCGTTCCAGGTGGGCCACGCGGGACGAGGCGTGCTCCAGGCCGGCCTTGGCCCTGGAGCGCTCCTCCTCGGAGCGGGCCTCGGCGTCCTGGGCCACCTTCACGGCGTCCCAGAGGTAATCCAGCTCGGACTGGAAAGCGTCGGCGTTGCTCACGCGCCCTCCCTGAGGACGATGCGGCCCTTGGCGTTGAGGTCCATCGCGGCGGAGATTATCTTGGCGCGGGCCCCGATGATCCGCTCCTCCTCGGGGCGGTTGACCATCAGGTCCCGGACTATCGGGCGGACGTCCTCGGGCAGCAGCCTCGTGACGTTGTTGACGGCGGTGTCGCCGGCGCCGGCGAGGGCGGCGGCCCAGTCCGCGTAGGGCAGGGACACTACGAGCGGGCGCAGGTTCTTGTCGTCGAGGCGGCACAGGTCGTCGAAGGTGACCATCTTGCGCCGCAGCTCCTCGGAAGCCTTGGGATCGGCGTGGGCCAGCGTGTCCATGATCTCGGCGCGGGCGGACTCGTCCACCAGCGAGAGCAGGCGGCCCAGCTTGTCGGCGCCGCGCAGGCTCTTCTCGAGCTTGGAGCGCAGCTCGCTCTCGATCTCGTAGATCCTCTCGGGCTCGGCCTGCTTCAGGCCCAGCATCCGGGCGCTGACGGCCTGCTTCTTGGCGGGCGACAGGGCCAGCAGGATCTTGGAGGAGATATGCGGCTTGCGGTCGGCCAGGTTGGCGAGGATGATGGCGGCGTCCTCCTCGGGCGCCTCGGCGAGCAGCTCGGCGGCCTCGGCCGGCGGCAGGCTGCCCAGGAAGTCGAAGGCGGAGCCGGCCTCGAGCAGGGCGCCGCCGGAAGCGGCGCGGGCCTCTACGTCGATGATCTCGCCGAGCTCGCCGGTCTCGGGGCCCTCCGCGCCGGGAGCGCCGCCGTAGCCGGCGCCGCCGGTGCCGCCGAGGGCGGGGCCGGGGGCGTTAAGCCGGGCGTAGTCCACGAAGCCGGACATCAGGCGGGAGGCCAGGATGTAGCCGAGCAGCAGCAGCGCGGCCAGGGCCAGCGCGCCGAAAGCGGAAGCTATGAGCACCGGGCGGATCTCGGGGGCCTCGAGGGCGCTGCGCCACCAGGGCTGCATCTCGGCGCGGGCGGTGATGATGCTGTCGCCGCGGGCCTCGCTGAGGCGCAGCACGTCGGCGATCATCAGCTTGATCGCGTTGACGCGGGTCTCGGGGACGGTGCGGTCGAAGACTAGCGAGACGGCGAGTTTCTTGACGCGGAACTCGCTGGTGCGCTGGCTCTCCTCGCGCTGCTGCTTGAGGTACTCGCCGGTCTTCTCGAGGATGTTGACCGAGGCGTAGCCGGGCAGCGTGACGGTGTCCTCGGCGGGCGGGCCGGACTCGGTCTTGCTGTTGAGGACCATCTCCCCCTCTACGGTGACGAAGGCGCGGGCGCGGCCGCGGCCTACCAGCTGCTCGAGCAGGCGGGAGACGTCGGCCTGCATGCGGGAGGCGAGCTCGGCGGCCTGCGCGCTGGGCGAGGGCTGGGCGGCTTCCTGGGCGCGCGGAGCGGCGGCCAGGCAGAACAAGGCGGCGAAAAGGGTCAGCAGCTTTTTCATAATCGCTACTATTATTCTATATAAATCACGTTACAAAGTTATTTCACGCCCGCGCCTCCCCCCAAGCACAGGTATGGCCCGCCACGGGCCAGGGGACCCAACCGCGAGATGCCAAGTCGGTCCGACAAGGGTATGCCTTCCTCGGGCCGGCGTCGGGCACACCGTGCCCGCGCCTTGATCGCTCGGGTCCGGCGCTTACGCAAGCCGGACCCTCCGCGACATCCCTCGAAAGGCATACCCTTGCCGGCCCTCCGGGTTCGATAGGCCTGACGCGGGCCCGGGGGTTGGAAAAAGCCTCCGGGGTGGAGCGAAGCGACACAACTCGCACCGAGCTTGCGTAAGCGCGAGGTCCGAGGTAGGCAGGCGCGCGCACGGTGGCCGTCTGTGGCGCATAGCGCCTGTTACGGCACGGCCATAGGCCAGTGCGCGACGCCGGTTTTTCCGGCCCCCGGGCCCACGGCAGGCTGCACTAGCACCGCAGTGCCCACCCACTTGGTGGATCGACCCAGGTTTTCCGGCTCCAGGGGCCGTGGCGGGCTGAAATAATTGGCGGCCGGGGTCAGACCGGGATCTCGAACCAGAAAAGGGCGCCGCCGCCGGGGGCGTTGGAGCAGCCTATGGAGCCCTTGTGGAGCTCTACGATGGATTTGGCCAGCGCCAACCCGAGGCCGGTGCCGCCGTGCCCGGGCGCCGCCGAGCCCTGCGAGTAGGGCGCAAACAGCCTGTCCGGCTCCCCCTCGCCCAGCCCCGGCCCGGTGTCCCGCACCTCAACCCGCAGCTTTCCCCCGCCCAGGACGGCGCGAACTGTGACGCTGCCGCCTTCCGGCGTGAACTTGATGGCGTTGGCCAGCAGATTGGTCAGCGCGTGAGTGAGCAGCTCGCGGTCCAGCAGCGCCTCCGCCGGCCCGGGCGGAGTTTGGGCCGTCAGCTCCACGCGCTTCTCCAGCGCCTTCGGCTTCAGGAAATCCACGGCGTCGCGCACGAGGGCCAGCGGGTCCTCGCGGGCCGGGCGCAGCTCCATCTTGCCGCGCTCCACCTTGGCCAGGTCAAGCATGGCGGTCACGAAATTGGCCAGCCGAGAGGCGTTCTCCCTGATGCGGCGGAAGACCTCCGCGTCCTCCGGGGAGAAGCGCGTTTCCTCCTTGAGCAGCAGCGCTGCGTAGGTCTCTATCACGCCCAGCGGCGAGCGCAGCTCGTGCGTGACCGAGGCGGTGAAGTTCTTCTTCATCGTTTCCAGTTCCAGCAGCTTCTCGGAGGTGGAGTTCAGCGCCCGCGCCAGCTCGGCGACCTCGTCCGAGCCGCGCGCGTCGGTCTTTACGCCGAAACGGCCTTCGCCTATCGCTGCCGCCTCCGCCGCCAGGCGTTTAAGCCGGCGCGTCAGCCGCCAGGCCAGTCCCAGCCCCAGCAGCGCCGCGAAGGCGGCCGCCGCGCCGAAAGCTTCGGCCAGGTCCCTGTAGATGCCGGCGAGGTCGGCGCGGCGCTCGGCGTCCAGCGCGGCGGCCGAGAAGTTGAGCCTCGCGGCGTACCTGCCGCCGCTCACCTCGCGCGCTATCGCCCGCCCGCCGGGCCTGGCGGCCGGGCGGCCGCGGTGCTTGACGGGTTTCATGCCGCTGCCGATGTCCAGCTCGCAGGAGAGCAGCTCCGGGCGGGAGGCGCACAGCCCGGCCACGTAGTCCACCGCCATCAGCGGGTCGCCGGCCAGCTCGGCCTCCCGGAGCATGGCCCCGGTGGAGCGCGCCATCGCGTCCAGGCGCTCCTGCTGCGCCTCGGTGACGGTGCGCCGCTGGAAGCCGAAGAAGATGCCGGACAGCAGCAGGGCCGCGGCCAGGGCCGCGGCCGTCAGCGCCGCGCTGAGCTTGTGGAAGAGGTTCATTTTATCTCGACAGGCGGATGATCCTTTCCAGGGCCTTGCGGGCCTGGCCGTTCTGCGGGTCGATGGTCAGGATCTTGCGGAAGGCGTCGGCCGCCCTGCCGTACTCGCCCTTCGCGTAGTAGTCGGCGCCGGTCTGGTAGAGCTTCTCTATCTCGCGGGCGTCCTTCTCGGCCTTGGTCTCGGTCTTCTCCTCGGCCACGCCGGCGGCGGGCCCGGCCGGGGGCTGCCAGTCGGCGGCCTTGCCCTGCTTCAGGCGGGCCTCGTCTATCATCTTCGTCAGCTTGGCCTTCTCGAGCGGGTCGGTCTCCAGCGCGGCCGCGCGCTGCCACTCGTAGGCGGCCCTGGCGTAGCTGCCCAGCATATAGTTGCACGAGCCGCTCTTCTTGAGGCCCAGCAGGTTGTCCGGTTCCAGCTCCAGCATCTCGTCGAGCTTGCGCAGGGCCTCGGAGTAGCGTTTCTTGGCGTAGAGCTCGTCGGACTCGGTGATCTTGTACTCGGCCCAGCCGCGGCTGAAATCGGACGGCACGCGGTCGGGGGTCACGCGCGCTATCTCCCCGACGCGGTCGAGCAGGTTGGACAGCGCGGAGTCCTGCTGGTCGAGGCTCTGCGCGTAGGCCAGCTCCTTCATCGCGCGCTGGTCGGCGCCGTTGAGGAAGTCCCTGATGCCGGCGCTCAGCAGCTGCTCCCAGCGGTACTTCTTCCTGCCCTCCACGGCCAGCGACGGATAGAAGGCGGCGACCGTCGAGAGGCGCTTGGTCAGGCCCACCACCGAAGAATCCGGCAGCAGGTCGTTGGCCTTCTCGAGCAGCAGTTTGTTGGCGGAATAGTAGTCTTCCTTGAGGACCAGCGCCTTCACGTCGGCCAGGCGCGGGTCGTTGAGGCTGGCGGTCTCGCGGGGGCTCTTGTAGTCCTTGGCTTCGCGCAGGCGCTTGTACTGGTCCAGCAGCTCGGCTTCGGCCAGCTCGCTCTGCGTGGCGGAGCCGAAATGGTAGGTCAGGGCCACCTTGTGGTTGCCGGCGGTCTCCTTCACGGTGCCCAGCGGCAGCGAGAAGCCGTAGTCCAGCTGGATCTTCTGGATCTTATAGGAAAGGCCGGCCGTGGCCTGGCGGAACTCGCGGTCGCCCACGCCAAGCGACGCCCGCACGCCCAGGTCCCCCTTGTCCAGGCTGGGAAAGATCTTCTCGGCCGCGAAGACGAGCTGCTTGTCGTTCTTGCCGTCGGGCCCTTTCTGCATGCGGGCGTCCGCGGCCAGCAGCAGCCAGAGGCTCTTGAAGGACGCCCCGAAGCGCAGGCGGCGCGGCACCGCGTCCTTGTCGCCGCCGCTGAAGGCGACGTTGCTGCTCATGGCGTTGAGGACGGCCGCCCCGAGCGTCCACCGCCTGGTCAGGCGGTAGAGGCCGCCGACGTCGGCGTCCAGGGCGGATTTGGAATTGGCCCCGGCCAGCACCGGGTCGGTGTTGCCGTTCTGCAGCACGCCGCTCTCCACCGCGTTGTAGGTCTCGCCCAGGCGGGAGAAGCCGTGCGAAAGGTATTTAAGCGAGGCGCCGACCGAGAATTTCTCGTAGCGGGAGCGCTTGTCGAAACTGTAGCCCCAGGCGACCTGCGCGGTCTTCTCGTAATAGACGCCGGACAGCGAGAACTGCTGCCAGAGGCCGCCGATGGTGCCGCCGCGGCCGCTGGAGACCGGCGCCGCGAACGCCAGCGAGCTGAGACCGAGATTGGACCCGTCGCTGAGGCCGCTGTAGAAGATGGCGTGGGAGGCCATGGCCTTGGGTCTCTCCAGGTTGGCCAGGCCCGCCGGGTTGTAATAGACGGAGGAAAGGTCGTCGGCCACGCCGGTGAAGGCGTCGCCCATGCCGGGCACGCGCGCGCCGAAGCCCAGGTCCTCGAAGGCGGCCCGGGCGGGCAGGCACAGCGCCGGCAGGAGTGCCAGCGCGGCCGCGGCGCGCGCGATGGTGCGTATGCTCATACCTTACCTTATTACCACCACCGTCCCCTTATAGACGTTCTTCTCCACGCTGATCTGGTAGATGTAGACCCCCCCGGGGCTGCGCCCGCCGGAGTTTGGGTCCCATTCGTACGTGTAGTAGAAATCGGAGAGGCCGGCGCTCTTGAGCCGCATGCTGCCAGCCTCGCGGCCGGAGACGTCGTAGATCCTCGCGTCTATGGCCGCGTCCCGCGGGTTGTAGCAGCGGAAGACGAAAGTGTCGTTGAAGCCGTCCCCGTTGGGCGTGACGAGCTTGTTGACCGGGTAGGACTGCCCCAGCTTCGAAGGCGCGCAGACGACGGTCAGCGGCCCCAGCAGCAGGGCCGCGGCCGACAGGAAGATGGCGCGGGCTTTCCTCATATACACGGAAATTTTACTTTTCAATTGTGACCGTTTTGTTGCGTAAATGTGGAATCTTACGCCGGGAAGACGAAACCTGTCCGTAATATTTTGGTCGCACGGCCCGTGTATAATTATCACGTGACCATAAGGACCGGAGCGCTGTGCCTGCTGACGCTCGCGGGGACGCTGTTCCCCGCGGCGCCGGCGCGCGCCGCGGTGCTGAACTCTCCCAGTTTCGCCGATCCTTCGGGCATCTGCACGTCCGGCTCGGCGGCCATGGTCTCCTCCAATTTCCAGCTGGAGGGCGCGGTGCAGGCCGTCGCGGTCTCCTCGCAGAACGCCTCCGGCCTCTCCCAGAGGGCCGGCAAGCTGGCCTTCTATCCGCAGCCCGCCCCCGTCGGCGACGTCAAGGTGGTCACGGTCTCCAGCTACTCCATCAAGGTCACGTGGACGGCCCCTTCCGACAACATGTCGCGCCAGAGCGGGACGGTCTCCTCCTACCTGCTGCGCTACAGCACTTCCGGTTACCTCTCCGACGACGGAGCCTTCTACGCCGCCTCCTCCTACACGCAGGACTGGACGCCGCTGGAGGCGGGGTCCGCGGAGACCCGCATCATAGAGGGCTTCAACCCCGGCACCACCTATTATTTCGCCCTGGAGAGCATCAACGATCAGCGGCTTTACTCCGAGCTCTCCAACATGGCCGCGGCCTTCGCCCTGGTGCCGCTGGCCCCCATGAACTTCAAGGTCGTCAACCTGGGCAACTCGGTGAAGATGACCTGGATCCCGCCTGCCGGGTTCCAGAACCGCATAGCCTTCAACGACCGCTTCTCCCCCGCCTACCCGTACGAGGTCAAGAACTACCAGGTCTTCCGCGCCACGGCCCCGGCCGCGGCCGAATGGCAGTTCCTCGCCGAGGTGTCCTCCTCGGCCTTCACGTGGACCGACCCCATAACGGAAGGCGACCGCTACTATTACCATGTGAGGGCCATCAACATGGCCGGCACGTCCATCCCCTCCTACGCCCGCGACAGCCTGAGCGGGGACCTGTATTTCCTGGCGCCCGACAACCAGAGCATCCTCGAAGTGCCGGCCGACGGCACCGGCGCTTTCTTCTCCGAGACCGCCGACCCGATGGACGCCTATAGCGTGGAGATAACCACCTACCCGGAGGACCTCGGCGGCCGCGTCGTGAAGTCGGTCGGCTTCCGGGCTTACCGCGGCGGCCTGGTGGCCGACAACTCCTTCCGGCTCGCCAAGAACGGCCTGCTTAAACTCTACTACCGCAAGACGGACGCGGGCATAGTCCCCTCGGCCCAGACCGACGTCAAGGCGCTCTCGATGTTCTTCTACAACGGTTCGCGCTGGCTGCAGATGTACGGGCGCGTCAACGACGCCGAACGCAGCGTGCAGCTCGAGACCACGCTGCTGGGCCGCTACCAGCTGCGCACGAGCGAGCGCAGCGGCACCTTCGCGGCCGACCGGGCGGGCCTGACCAACCGCCTGATCACTCCAAACGGGGACGGCAAAAATGATACGATGGTCTTTATTTTCGACAATCCCCAGGAAAAGAACGTTAAGGGGACGATCTACGATATGCGCGGCGCCAAGGTGGCGGCCATGTCGCCCGGGCCGGTGGGCAACTCACTGATCTGGGACGCCCGGTCCGGCGGGCAGGTGGTGCCGGGCGGGGTCTATATCTACCAGATAGAGGCTCAAGGCAAGGTCTATAACGGCACGGTGGCCGTGATACGGTAAGGCGGAGGAAACTATGATCCCTGGTCGCATCGAAAGGTCCCTGGCGGCGGCGCGCCGGCTGCTGCCGGCCCTCGCCCTCCTCGCCTGCCTGCCCGCGCTCGCCGCCGCGGAGATCACCCGGACCATCAGCTACCAGGGCTTTTTGATAAGCAAGGCCAACGGCCTTCCGGTGGAAACGCCGCAGGACATAACCTTCGCCTTCTACGACGTCTCCTCCGGCGGCACTCCCCTTTTCACCGAGACGCGCTGTAACGTGCCGGTCAGCAAGGGGCGTTACGACGTTGAGATAGGCTCGGCCAGCGTCGCCACCGGCGGTATCCCGGCCTCGGTCTTTACCGACAACCCG
>JAJZRA010000052.1 GCA_021847485.1 bacterium | reverse complement strand
GTCCTGATCTGCTGGCCGCACAGGGCCTTGCGCATGGCCGGCAGGAACCACTTGCGGGCGCGGGACACCCCTCCGGTCAGAACTATGCAGCCTGGGTTCAGCACCAGGATCAGGCCGGCCAGGCCCATGCCGAGGTACTGCCCGGTCTCGGCCCAGACCCGGCGGGCGGCGGCGTTGCCGGCCTCGGCGGCCCGGGTCAGGCAGATGGTGTTGAAGCGGGGGCGGGCCGGATCGGCGTACTTCCCGACGAAAGCTTCCTCGTTCTTTATAAGCTCCCGCGCGCGGCGCATGATGGCCCCGCTGCCGCAGTAGGCCTCCAGGCAGCCTTTACCGCCGCAGCCGCAGGTGCGCCCGCCGGGGACTATCTTCACGTGCCCGGCCTCGCCGGCGGAGCCGGTGGCCCCGTGGTAGAGCTTGCCTGAGAGGACCATGCCCGAGCCGATGCCGGTGCCGAGCGTCAGCGCCAGCACGTCGGGGTATTTGCGCCCGAGTTCTATCTCGTAGGCGCCCCAGGCGGCCATGTTGGCGTCGTTCTCCACCACGCAGGGCAGGCCGGTCATCTTCTCCACCGGGCCGGCCAGCCGGACGTCGCGCCAGCCGAGGTTGGGAGCGTAGCGCAGCACGCCGCGCTCCGGGTCCACGTCGCCGGCGGCGCCTATGCCCACGCCCACGAGCTGGCGGCCGTAGTCGCGCCGCAGCGTCTCCACCGCCTCGCCGAGGCGCCTGATGAAAGCGGCCGGGCCCTTGGCGGCCTCGGTCTTGAAGCGCTCCTGCGCCAGGGCCTTGCCGGCGCGGTTGACCACGACCAGCTTGGTATTGGTGCCGCCTATATCTATGCCTATGCCTAGCATACTTTCTCCCTTTTGCCGCTCAATATCTCCAGGGCCGAGCCAGCCAGGTAGAACGACCCCAGCACCGCCACGGTCCCCGCGCCGGCGGCCGCTTTCAGGGCGGCCGTGATATCGTCCTCGGCCTCGGCCGGCAGGTCCGGCCTTATGGCGGCCAGCTCGTCGGCGAGGGCGCAGGGGTCGGCCGCGCGCGGCGAATCCGGCCGGGTGAAGACGAAGCTCCCGCCCAGCCCGGCCAGCGTCTCGAGGATGACGCGGCGCTCCTTGTCCTGCAGCATGCCTACCACGAAAACGGCTTCCCTCGCGGCGAAAGGCGAGGCCTTCCAGGTCCGGGCGAAGGCCCGCACGGCCTCCTCGTTGTGCGCCCCGTCTATCACGAACAGCGCGCCGCCGAGCTCCGGCCCGGCGCGCAGGGCCTGGAACCGGCCCGGCCAGCGGGCGGCGGCGAAGCCGGCCGCGGTATGGGCGCGGGTCACGGGCCAGCCCAGGCCGGCCAGCAGTTCCATCCCCTCCCAGACCAGCGTCGCGTTGGAGGGCTGGGCCTCCCCGAGTATCCCGAACGGCAGCTCCGCGCCTGTCTTAGCGTGGCGCAGCGTCATCCGGTTGTTCTCCCAGTCGCGCGCCGTTATCCCGAAGGCCGGGGCGTAGAAGTGGCACTGGGCGCCGCGCTCGGCGGCCTCCCTGGAGATCTCCGCGCGGGCCTCCGGGGCCAGGACCGGGGCTATCGCGATGCCGCCTTCCTTTATGATGCCGGCCTTCTGCGCCGCTATCTCGGCGAGCGTGCCGCCGAGGTACTTCTTATGGTCGAAATCTATGGAGGTGATCACGCTGAGCTCGGGCCTGGCGAGGACGTTCGTCGTGTCGAACCTGCCGCCTATCCCCACCTCGATCACGGCGATGTCCACCTTCTCCCTTACGAAGTAGAGGAAGGCCATGCAGGTCAGCAGCTCGAAGAAGCTCAGGTCGGGACCCGCCGCCACGGCTTCCTCGAAGAGCGCCGTGAAGCGGTCCTCCGGGATGTTCACGCCGCCCAGCTGGATGCGCTCCGTGATGCTGACCAGGTGCGGCGAGATGAAGAGGCCCGTCTTCAGGCCGGCCGCGCGCAGGCACGCCTCGAACAGCGCGCAGACCGACCCTTTGCCGTTGGTGCCGGTGACGTGGACGGTCTTGAGCTTCAGGTGCGGGTCGCCGAGCTTCTTCAGGCACGCGTAGACGCGCGACAGCCCGTCCTTCTTGACGTAGTCCTGGCGCCCTACCAGCGCGCGTTCCGCTTCCCGGAAATCCATAACCCTAGGCCTTGACCCTCGCGGCGTCCACGCCGAGGTCCTTGAGCTTGTGCTCGAGATGCTCGTAGCCGCGGTCGATGTGGTAGATGCGGCGGATGACCGATCTGCCCCGGGCGGCGGCGGCGGCCACCACCATCGCGGCGCCGGCGCGGATATCCGAGCACATGACCGGAGCGCCGAGCAGCTGCGGCACGCCGCGCACCACGGCCTTCCGGTCGTGCACGGTGATGTCGGCGCCCATGCGCACGAGTTCCGGCGCGTGCATGAAACGGTTCTCGAAGATGTGCTCGTGCACCTCGCTGGTGCCGGCGGCCCGCGCCATGAAGACCATCCACGGCGCCTGCAGGTCGGTAGGGAAGCCGGGGTGCGGCTTCGTGGCCACGCTGACCGGCTTCGGGCGGCCGGCCGGGGCGATCACTTCCAGGGAATCCTTGTAGCAGTTGACCTTCGCGCCGGCCTTCCGCATGGCCTTGATCAAGGCGGTCAGCGTCTTCGGCGCCGCGTTGAGCAGGCGGACGCGCCCGCCGGCCGCGGCGCACAGCAGCATGAACGTGCCGGTCTCGATGCGGTCCGGCATGACGGCGTGCTTGAGGCCTTTGAGCTTCTCCGCGCCGGTCACCCTTATCGTAGCGGAACCCGCCCCCTCCACCTTCGCGCCCATCTTGTTCAGCGCGGCGGCGAGGTCGTCTATCTCGGGCTCGCGCGCGCAGTTCTCCAGCACGGTCGTGCCTTCGATCAGCGCGGCGCACATCATCAGGTTCTCGGTGGCGCCGACGCTGGGGAAGCGGAACTTCACGCGGCCGGGCTTGAGCTTTTTGGCGGAAAGGATCACGTCGCCCTTCTCGTAGGTGACCTGCGCGCCCAGCTTCTTGAAGCCTTCCAGGTGGATGTCGATCGGGCGCATGCCGATCGAGCAGCCGCCGGGCATCGAGAAACGGGCCTTCTTGAACCGGGCGAGCAGCGGCCCCGCGGCCAGCACCGAAGCGCGCATCTTGCGCACCAGGTCGTAGGGCGCGTGGTGCTTTAAGGGGGCGTGCTCCTCGGCGACGAAGCTGCCGTAGCCGTAGAAGCAGTTCTTGCCGAGGTAATTGAGCAGCTCGAACGTGGACTTTATGTCCATCAGCTCGGGCACGTTCTTCACCTCGGACTTCTCCCTCGTCAGCAGCGTCGCGAACAGGATCGGCAGCGCCGCGTTCTTGGAACCGCTTATGGTGGTCTGTCCCGCGAGCGGCCTGCCGCCGCGGATCACGAAATTATCCATTGTTTCTCCCGGTAACCGCGTAAACGAACCTTTCCACGCCGCGAAAATCCTTCAAAGCCTTCTTTTCCGGCCAGACGGCCGCCGGCATCCCGGCGAGCAGCGCGCGGGCCTGCGCCTCGCCCAGTTCCATGATCAGCGCGCCGCCGGGCTTGAGGCGCCCCGGCGCGTTGCGGGCCAGCATGCGCGCCACTATCAGCCCGTCGGCCCCGCCGTCCAGGGCCAGGCGCGGCTCGCTGAGCACCTCGGGCGACAGCCCGGGGATGACGCCGCTGGGGATGTAGGGCGGGTTGGAAACTATCAGGTCGAACCGCTCCCCCCGCGGCTCCAGCGCCGAGGCCGCCAGGAACCTCACGCGGGTCTCGAGGCCCAGCGCCAGCGCGTTCTCGGCGGCGCAGGCTATGGCCTCCGGCGACTTCTCCAGGGCGGTCAGCCTGAGGCCCGGGAACTCGGCCGCGAGGCTCAGGCCTATCGCGCCGGAACCGGCGCCGTAATCCATCGCGGCCGGTTCCGCGCCGCGGCCTTTGAGGAACCCGGCGGCTATGCCGGCCAGCTCCTCGGTCTCCGGGCGCGGCACCAGCACGCGCCGGTCGACCTTCAAACGGATATTGCGGAAATCCTGCCAGCCGAGGATGTAGGCCAGCGGCAGGCCGCGCTCCTTCAGGGCCAGGTGCCGGCGGAAGGTCTTCAGGGCCGCCGGCGTCACCGGCAGGTCCGGCTCGGCCAGCAGGCGCAGGCGCTCCACGCCCATCGCCGCGGCCAGCAGCCATTGAGCGTTGAGCTCGGGCTCGTCGACGCCGCGTTCGCGCAGGCGTTCGCCGGCCTCAGTCAGCGTCGTGCCCGCCGTCATCCTTCCTCTCCTTGCCCATGTTCAGCTTTATCTCTTCCAGCATCCCCCTGATGTTGCCTTCCATGATGCCGTCCATGTCGTGCCACGACAGCTGCACGCGGTGGTCGGTCACGCGGCTCTGCGGAAAATTGTAGGTGCGGATCTTCTCGGAGCGGTCGCCGGTGCCGACCTGCGCCTTGCGCGCGCCGGCCGAGGCCCTGGCCTGGTTCTCCTCGCTGATCTGCGCGAGCTTCGCCGCCAGCATGGCCAGCGCCTTCATGCGGTTCTGGCCCTGCGAGCGCTCCTCCTGGCAGGCCGTCACGATGCCGGTGGGGATATGCGTGATGCGCACCGCCGTCTCCACCTTGTTGACGTTCTGGCCGCCGGCGCCGCCGGAGCGGTAGGTGTCCATCTTGAGGTCCGCCGGGTTGATCTTGATCTCCACCTCGTCCACTTCCTTCATTATGGCCACGGTGACCGTGGAGGTGTGGACGCGGCCGGAGGCCTCGGTCTGCGGCACGCGCTGCACGCGGTGCACGCCGCCCTCGTACTTCATCCAGGCGTAGACGTCGGTGCCGGAGATGAACAGCACCGCGCTCTTGACGCCCTTGAGGCCGGTGGAGGCCAGGTCGCGCAGCTCGGCCCGCCAGCCCATGGCCTGGGCGAAGCGGGTGTACATGCGCAGCAGGTCGCCGGCGAAGAGCGCGCTCTCGTCGCCGCCCACGCCGGCGCGGATCTCCAGGAAGATGTTGCGGGAATCGTCGGGATCGGGAGGGATGACCAGCAGCTCGAGCTTCTTGGCCAGCTCGGCGGCGGAGCGCTCGAGGCCGGGCAGCTCGGCCGCGGCCAGCTCGGCCATGTCCTTATCGGTGGAAGAGGCCATCTGGCGGGTATCCCCGGCCTCCTTGACGGCTTTGGCCAAGGCGTCGGCGGTGTCGAGGATCTGGCGGCAGGCGGCGTGGCGGCGGGAGAACTTCTCTATCTCCTCGGGCTTGAGCCCGCCCGAGGCGAGACGCGCCTCTATCTCGGCGAATTCCCGCTTTATACTCTCGAGTTGCTGCTCAAGCATAATTAAGGGACGCTGATGACTAAATGACTATTCAGGCCCGGGACGCCTATCGCGGAATCATGACGTGGAATAGTCATTTAGTCATCAGCGTCCCTACATAAAAAAGCAGGCGTTCCTTTGGATAGGGAACGCCTGCCCGTTAAGCGGAGCTACTTCGTCTCGGCTTTCTTGTCGGCCTTGGGGGCCGCGGCCTTGGGAGCGGCGGCCTTCTCGGTCTTCGGGGCCGCGGCGGCGGCGGAGGACAGCTTGCGCTTGACGGTGTGGCGCGGCGCGACGGCCTTCACGGCCAGCTTCTTGGCCTTGCGCTCCACCATCTTGCCTCCGGTGGCGGCGAACTTGGTGTTGAACTTCTCCACGCGGCCGGCGGTGTCGAGCAGCTTCTGCTTGCCGGTATAGAACGGGTGGCAGGCGGAGCAGATCTCGACCTTGATCGAGGGCCTCACCGAGCGCGTCTTGAAGGCGTTGCCGCAGACGCAGGTGACTTCGCAAAGGTCGTAGTTGGGATGGATGTCGTTTTTCATGGTCTTGTCCTCAATTAAAACTTGAATATAGATTATAGCATATCCGGGGCGGGTCTTGAAGCCGGCCCCGGGCTACTTCTTGCCGATCTTGGCCAGCGGGTTGACCGACTTGCCCGAAGGGGTTATGATCTCGAAATGCAGGTGGGGGCCGGTGGACATGCCGGTGGAGCCGACCTTGCCCAGCAGCGTCCTGGATTTCTGGACGGTTTCCCCCGCCTTAACTTCCACCTCCGACAGGTGCCCGTAGCGGCACATCGAGCCGTCCTTATGGCGAACTTCCACGGTATTGCCGTAGCCGCCTTTCCAGCCTGAAAAGACCACCGTGCCCGAGCGGGAAGGGTAGACCGGCGTTCCGATAGGCATCGGGATGTCGCAGCCCTTGTGGAAGATGCGGCGCTTGAGCACCGGGTGGTAGCGCATGCCGAAGCTGGAGCTGATGCGGCCGAAGCTCCTGAGCGGCATGCGGTAGGTGTCCAGGTCCAGATAGACGGAAGGCAGGTAGACGCGGTCGCCTTTAGCGAACTTATGGCCGACCAGCAGCGCCGAAGGCGGCAGGCCGTTGTCCTCCACGATCTCGGTCTTGAAGGCCTTCAGGTCGCGGCCTTTGGCGCAGTACCGGCGCGCGATGCCGTTCAAGGTCTCGCCGGTCACGGAGACCTCGTACAACAGGCCCTTGCCGTTGTGCACGCGGATATAGCCCCCGCGGGTCATGAAGATGAACTCGTTGGAATTGGTGCTCTGCAGCGAGCGGATGTCGGTGCCGTAGGCCGAAGCTAAGGAGCGGACGTCCTCGCCTCGCCGCACCTTGTGCCGGGCGTGGATGAGGCGCGGGATGGCCCGGAAAGCCTCCGGCAGCGGCTCGACGGGGCCGGGGGGCGTCAGCACGGAGAACCTGGCGTAATAGAGCGGAGAAACGCCCGGGGCCCCGGCGCCGGTGAGCGCGGCGGCCCCTACGAGGACCGCCGCTCCCAGCGCCAGTTTCCCGCTGGTCCGCATCAGCGGCCGCCCATCTCCATGGACCTCAGGAAGTCCTTGTTGGACTTGGTGGAGTTGAGCTTCGAGAGCAGCAGCTCCATCGAGTCTATCGGCGACAGCGGGGCCAGCACCTTGCGCAGGATCCAGACCTTGTTCAGTTCGTCCTCGCTCATCAGCAGCTCCTCCTTGCGGGTGGAGGTGCGGTTGATGTCGATGGCCGGGAATACGCGGCGGTCGGCGAGCTTGCGCTCCAGGTAGATCTCGGAATTGCCGGTACCCTTGAACTCCTCGAAGATGACGTCGTCCATGCGGCTGCCGGTCTCGACGAGCGCGGTCGCGATGATCGTCAGCGACCCGCCTTCCTCGATATTGCGGGCGGCGCCGAAGAAGCGCTTCGGGCGCTGCAGCGAGGTGGACTCCAAGCCGCCGGAGAGCACGCGGCCGGAGGACGGGGAAACGGTGTTATAGGCGCGCGCGAGGCGCGTGATGGAGTCCAGCAGCACCACGACGTGCTTGCCCATCTCGGTCATGCGCTTGGCCTTCTCGAGCACGATCTCGGCCACCTGCACGTGGCGGTCGGCCGGCTCGTCGAACGTGGACGCCAGCACCTCGCCCTGCACGGAGCGCTTCATGTCGGTGACTTCCTCGGGGCGCTCGTCGATCAGCAGCACGATCAGCTCGATCTCGTCCTTGTGGTTGGCGACGATCGAGTTGGCGATGCGCTGCAGGATCATCGTCTTGCCGGTCTTCGGCGCGGCGACGATCAGCTGGCGCTGGCCCTTGCCGACCGGCACGATCAGGTCGATCACGCGGCCGGTCATCTCGTTCTTGGCGGTCTCCAGCGTGAAGCGCTGGTTCGGGTGCAGCGGCGTCAGGTTGTCGAACAGCGGGCGGTGGGAGATCTTCTCGATCTCCACGCCGTTGACGGTCTTCACCTGCAGCAGCGCGAAGAAGCGCTCGCCGTCCTTGGGCGGGCGGATCGTGCCGTTGACGTAGTCGCCCTTGCGCAGGCCGAGCTTCTTGATCTGCGACGGGGACACGTAGATGTCCTCGTGGCTGGAAAGGTAGTTGTACTCCTGCGAACGCAGGAAGCCGAAGCCGTCGGGCAGGACCTCGAGCACGCCCTCGCCCTGCGCCACGCCGTTGGCCTTGGCCTGGGCCTCCATGATCTTGCCGATCAGTTCCTGCTTGCGCAGGGAGGCCACGCCCTCCATGTTGAACTGCTCGGCGATCTTGACGAGCTCGGCCACGGTCATCTTGGTCATGCCCGCGACGTCGAGCTTGGGCAGGTTCGGGTTGGGGGCCTGCTGGCCCTGGTTCTGCTGCCTGTTGTCGTTCATTCTCTGGTTTCCCCTCTGGTCCTGGGGCTGCCCGTTGGGCCTGCCCCGCTGGCCGTTATTATTGTGATTGTGGTTATGGCCGTGGTTCTGGTCCCGGCCGCGCTGGACGTCCTCGCGGCGGCCCTCCTGGGGGGCCGGCCTGGCGCCGCGCTCTTCCTGCTGTTGGTCGTTGTTCATTTGCTGTCTTTCCTTGATACTAAGTCTTTTAGAAAACCGCAGAGAAATCCTATCTTCCCGTCCAGTTCCTCCGGCCGGCCCGAGTTGTCCAGCACCAGGGAGGCCAGCGCGTATTTGCGCTCCGGCGGCAGCTGGGCCTTCGCCCGCGCCCTGTAGCCCGCCCTGCTCCAGCCCCTCGCCAGGGCCCTCTCCTCGAGCGTCCGGGCCGGGGCGGCCAGGCAGACGGTCAGCATGAAACAATCCTGAAGCCCCGCTTCGAACAGCAGGGGCGCTTCCATTACGGCGATCTTTTTCGGGGAATCGGTTATTAAAGAGTAGGTTCGCCTAAGTATCTCAGGATGGAGGAGCTTCTCAAGCCATCTGCGCTTCGCGGGCGAGCCGAACACCTCGGCTGCCAGCTTCTTCTTGTCCAATGTTCCGTTTGTAAGGATTTTATAAGGACTGAACTTCCTTAAGATTTTATTATAACAGGCGGGAGATGTCAACACCTCGGCGGAGACGGCGTCGGCGGACACGCAGAAGGCCCCGTGCCTGGCGAAACAGGCCAGGGCCAGGCTCTTGCCCGAGGCGATCGGGCCGGTCAGGCCCACCACGGCCCTGCCCTTTATTCCGGCGAGGCGGCGTTTCCACCAGGCGGCGCCTTTCAAGCGCGCCCCCCGCGCCGCCTGGAGTAATCGTCCAGCCGGCGCAGCTCCGAGGCGCTCAGCGCCCCCTGCCCCTTCCGGGAGATCTTCTCGAGCAGGCGGTCTATCTCCAGGCGCTCTACGGCCCCGGGGTCGGGCTCCTCGCGGGGCGGGCGCTCGCGCCAGCGGCGTTCGGCCCACAGCCAGCCCAGGCCGGCGGCCAGGCCGCCCAGGTGCGTGACGTTGGAGATGCCGGAGCCGGGGCGCGAGAGCGTAAGCGCGAACTCCAGCAGCCCCAGCAGGACGGCCATGGTCCTGGCGCTCATCGGCAGGATGAAATAGAGGTAGACGGTGGCGTCGGGGAAGAGGAAGGCGAAGGCGCCGAGCAGGGCGAAGATGGCCCCCGAGGCTCCCACCACGGGCACGAGCGAGCCGTGGTTCCAGACCGCCGTGAACAGGCCCGCCGCCGCGCCGCAGCCCAGGAAATAGACCAGGAACCGCCGCGAGCCCATTACCGGCTCCAGCAGCCGGCCGAACATCCACAGCATCAGCGCGTTGAAGAGGAAATGCCAGATGGTGGCGTGGAGGAAGATATAGGTGACGCACTGCCACAGCCACAGCTCGTGCACGAACAGGTAGGGCACCAGGCCCAGCGTGACGGAAGCCCTGGGCCCGAACAGCAGCATGGCCAGCCAGCCGGCGAAGGAAAGCCCGAGCAGCCAGCGCGTGACCGGCGGCAGCTCCCTCAACGGAGCGGGGTTGAGCCTCACCGGGGCCTCCGGGGGCGGTCAGAGCGCATATTTCTCCATGTCGCGCCAGTTGGGGCCGGTCTTCAGCTCGGCCACAAGGGGGACCGCCAGGGTGTAGGCGGTCTCCATCTCGTGCTTGATCAGGCGGGCGGCCTCCTTCAGGCGCTCCCGCTTCACCTCGAAGACCAGTTCGTCGTGGACCTGCAGCAGCATGAAAGCGTCGCGGGAGCCCTTCAGCCTGCGGGAGACGCCGATCATGGCCTTCTTGATGATCTCGGCCGAGCCGCCCTGCACCGGCGTGTTCACGGCCGCGCGCTCCGCGAAGCCGCGCAGGTGCGGGTTGGAGGCCGTCAGCTCCGGCAGCAGGCGCCGCCGGCCGGTGAACGTCCGCACGAAGCCGTGCCGCTTGGCCTCGGCCACCGTGCGCTCGCTCCAGTCCTTCACCCCGGGGCAGGCTTCGAAATAGTGCTTGATGTAATTGGAGGCCTCGGAGCGGCTGATGCCGAGGTCCTGGCTGAGGCCCTGGGCCGTCTTGCCGTAGACTATGCCGAAATTTATCGCCTTGGCCGCGCGGCGCATCTCCGGGGTGACCAGCTCCGGCGCGCTGTGGAAGATCTCCGAGGCCGTGCGCAGGTGGATGTCCTCCCCGGAGCGGAACGCCCCGGTGAAGCCCCTGTCGCCGGACAGGTGGGCCAGCACGCGCAGGTCTATCTGCGAATAGTCGGCCGACAGCAGGACGAAGCCTTCCCTGGCGACGAAGCATTTGCGGACCAGCAGCCCCGCCTCGGAGCGCACCGGGATGTTCTGCAGGTTGGGCCTGGAGCTCGAGAACCGGCCCGTGGCGGTGCCGAGCTGGTCGAAAGTGGTGTGCAGCCTGCCGTCGGGGCCGGTGGCGGCGATCAGGTTGTCGACGAAGGAGGACTTCAGCTTGGAGACCTCGCGGTACTCCAGCAGCAGCGGCACTACCGGGTGGGCGGCCTTCAGGTACTGCAGGGCCTCCTCGCCGGTGGAATAGCCGCCGTCCTTGTTCCTGAACTGCTTCTTCTGCGCCTCGCCGAGGCCCAGGTTGAGCTTCTCGTAGAGCAGGAACCCCACCTGCTTGGGGGAATTGAGGTTGACCTGCGCCCCGGTCAGGCGCTCGGCCTCGGCCTGGAGCTCCAGCATCTTCTTCTCGAACTTGGCGGACAGCTCCCCGAGCAGGGCGGTGTCGGCCGCGGTGCCGCGGCGCTCCATCCCGTAGACCACCG
This sequence comes from bacterium, assembly GCA_021847485.1. Lineage (GTDB taxonomy): Bacteria > Elusimicrobiota > Elusimicrobia > Elusimicrobiales > UBA9959 > UBA9959. Next base: position 3,744 of record JAJZRA010000052.1, on the reverse strand, counting down.
GCAGCAGCGGCAGCTCCAGCTCCTCGTAGACGCCCTTCATGCCGGCCTTCTCCAGCTCGGCCTCCAGCAGGGCGCAGAGCGCGGGCAGCGCGGCGCAGGCCTGGGCCTTCTCCGCGTCGGAGCCGGGCATCTGCACCGGCAGCGACAGCCTTTCGAAGGCCAGCTGCGGCAGCTCCGTGCCGCGCGAGCCGCCGGCCAGCAGGGCCGCGGCCGCCTCGGCGTCCGAAAAATTGACAGGCTCGAAACCGGCGGGCAGGTCCAGCAGGGCCAGGACGCGCTTGAGGCCGAAAACGGTCTTGCGGACGCCCTTGTCGGCGAGCAGCGAAGCGGCGGCTTCGGCGGCGGCCGGGGCCGCGCCGGCGAGCACGCAGACGCCGTCCCCGTCCCCGGCGGCGAGGCCGTCCCCGAAGGCGGCGAAGGAGATCTCTTTGCGGCCGGGCAGGAGCACCTCGGCGGGGGCCTTGAGCGGCGGCAGCGGGGCCGGCTTATGCGCGCCGGCGTGAGGCGCGGCCCCCGGGGCGCCGGCCAGCTCCAGCAGCTCCTTGAACTCCAGGCGGCGGGCCATCTCCTCCAGCTCCGGGCCTCCGGGCGCGGCCGGGACGAGGCTCTCCAGGTCCGCCTCCACCGGGGCGTCGCCCTCCAGGGCGACCAGCCGGCGCGACAGGCGGGCGTTGTCCATATCTTTGGCCACTTTGGCGAGGGCCTTGTCCCTGGCGACGAGCGCCGGGTCCAGGGCCGCGGCCAGCACCTTCTCCAGCGGGCCGTAGGCCTGGATCAGCTTGACCGCGCTCTTCGGGCCGACGCCGGCCACGCCGGGCACGTTGTCGGAGGAGTCCCCGGTCAGCGCGAAATAGTCGGGCAGCAGGGCCGGCGGCAGGCCGTACTTCTTCTCCACGGCCTCCGGGCCGGTGAACTCGGGGGAGGAGCCGTCCCACATCTTTATCCGCTCCCCCACCAGCTGGGCCGCGTCCTTGTCGCCGGAGACTATCACGGCCTCCAGGCCTTCTTTCTCCGCGCGGCGCGCCACGGCGGCTATCAGGTCGTCCGCCTCGTAGCCGTCCTTGTAGACGCCCTTGAGGCCGATGGCCCTGACCAGCTCCCTGGCGGCCGAGAGCTGGCCCACCAAACCGGGCTCGGTCTCGGAGCGATTGGCCTTGTAATCGGAGAACATCTCGTTGCGGAAGCTGCCGCCCTTGGAGTCGAAGCAGACGGCCACGTAGTCGGGCCGGCGCTCGCGCAGGATCTTCAGCAGCAGCCGCGTGAAGCCGAACAGCGCGCCGACCTCCTCGCCTTTGGACGTGGAGAACTTCGGCAGGGCGTGGTAGCTCCTGTGCAGGAAGGCATGGGCGTCGATGATATAAACCCGCTTAGGGGTCATGCGTGAAAGGGGGTATTAAGGGGAGGAAAGCGGCCCGCCGCGCTTTCAGGGGCGCGGCGGGCGCGGGCGAGTTCAGGCGAGCAGCTCGTCGAGGTGCTTCTTCAGCTCTTCCTTGGGCTGCAGACCGACCAGCTCATGCGCGAGTTTGCCGCCCTTGAACAGCAGGATCGTCGGGATCGCCGAGATGCGGTAGTTGGAGGCGGTCTCCTGGTTCTCGTCGGTGTTGAGCTTGCAGACCTTCACCTTGCCGGCGTACTCCTTGGCCAGCTCCTCGATGACGGGGCCGATCATGCGGCAGGGGCCGCACCAGGGGGCCCAGAAATCCACCAGCACCGGGATCCCGCTCTTGATGACCTCGGCCTCGAAATTCGCGTCGGTCAGCTGTATTTCGTTCGACATTTTTGCGCCTCTCTTGTTGGTATTTTCCGCCAGATCGGATGGTCCTAGGTAATAGTATAAGACTTACTTTTTCTTGTCAAGGCTATGCCAGTGCCGCATCAGGAGCTATGCTCATCAAGCGGCCAAGGCTATGCCAGTGCCGCATCAGGAGCTATGCTCATCACGGCGGCCAAGGAGATAGCTCATCTCGCGCCAGAGGTCGTCTATATCTATCGGCTTCGAGAAGAACGCGCCGGCCCCGGCCAGCATGGCCTCGGAGCGGTCGGCGGGTTCGGTGTACTTGGCCGAGATGAAGATGACCGGCACCTTCTTCAGGCGGGCCGATTCCCTGATCACGCGCAGGAACTCCACGCCGTGCATGTCCGGCAGCTGGATGTCCAGGATGATGACGGAGGGGACCTCCTCGGCCAGCGCGTCGAGCGCCTCGCGGGCGCTCTTGGCCACGGAGACCTTGGCGTCCACGTTCTTGAGCTTGAGGCCGTCCTCGAGCGTCTCTATGAAGTTCTTGTCGTCGTCCACTATCAGTATGGTCATAATTATGGTCAGAACCCGAAACTCAGGCGCTCGGCGAGGATCGGCGGCATCTTCAGTTCGCCCATCAGCTTCTGCGTCGCGCCCACGTCGTAGAACACCCGGTACAGCTCGAAGACCTTCTTCTGCGGGTCGTAGATGCCGCACGCGGCCCGCGGGTCCCCGTCGCGCGGCTGGCCCACGGAGCCCGGGTTCAGGATCAGCGGCCCTTTGGCCGTGGCGACCCGAGACGCCGGCCGCAGGAAATCGGTCTCGGGCACGCCCTTCTCCCCCTCCCGGAAGTAGAGTGGCATATGGCTGTGGCCTATGAAGCAGGGCGACACCTCGAAGGCCTTAGCGTTGTCGGCGAACTGGCTGCCGCTCAGCAGGTACTCGGTCAGCGGCTTTCGCGGCGAACCGTGCACCAGCGTAAAATCCCCCGTCACCGCCCTCTCCGGCAGCCGGGCGAGGAAGTCCAGCGCCCGGCCGGTCAGCCGCCTGCGGGAGAACTCTATGGCCCAGGCGGCGGAGGCGTTGAACCACTTCATCTCCAGCCGGCCCAGCAGCGCCGCGTCGTGGTTGCCGAGCACGGCGGTCAGCGACTTCAGGCCCAGCAGCGCCTCGGCGCATTCCAGCGGCTGGGGCCCGTAGCCCACGATGTCGCCGCAGCAGACGAAATCCTCGACGCCGTTCTTCTTGTAAAAAGCCAGCACGGCCCTGAGGGCCTCGTAATTGCCGTGCACGTCCGAGAAGACGCCGTATCTCATCCGCTCCTTCTAGTTGACCGCCGCCGCCTCGGCCGGGCCGTTGACCATGCTGGCGGCGCGCTTGAGGTCCACGCCTATCAGCTTGCTGACGCCGAGCTCCTCCATCGTCACGCCGTAGAGGTTGTCGGCGGCCTCCATCGTGCGTTTGTTGTGCGTGATCACGATGAACTGGGTCGTGCCCGCGAACTCCCGGATCAGGCGCACGAAGCGCTCCACGTTGGCCTCGTCGAGCGGGGCGTCGGCCTCGTCCATGATGCAGAACGGCGACGGGTTCACGCGGAAGAAGCTGAACAGCAGCGACAGCGCGGTCAGCGCCTTCTCGCCGCCGGAGAGCTGCGAGATGCTGACGAGCTTCTTGCCGGGCGGGTGGGCCATGATCTCCACGCCGGTCTCCAGCAGGTTGTCCGGCATCGTCAGGATCAGGTCGGCCTCGCCGCCGTTGAACAGCAGCGAGTAGATCTCCTTGAAGTAGACGCGCACCTTGTCGAACGTGGCCTTGAAGTTCTCGCGGGTCGTGTCGTTGATCTTATTGATGGCCGAGCGCAGGTCCGCCTTCGCCCGGTTGAGGTCCTCGACCTGGGAGTTCATGAAGTTATAGCGCTGCGTCAGGGCCTCGTACTCCTCGGGCGCGGTCATGTTGACGTTGCCCAGCTCCTGGATGCGGCGGCGCAGGAACTGCACGCGCTCCGC
>JAJZRA010000120.1 GCA_021847485.1 bacterium | reverse complement strand
GAGCTCTACGCGATCACCGGCATCCACGACCCCAAGGTCGCCTACCCGGTGTTCATGGCCCTGATGCTCTTCATCGGCGTCGCCACGTTCGTGCTGATAAAGCGCCTGGAAAAGCATTGACCCCGCCCGGGCCGAGCGCCCGGCGCCCCCACCGCATGCCCAAGATATTCATAGTGTCCCTCGGCTGTCCCAAGAACCTCGCGGACGCCGAGGTCATGGCCGGCGAGCTCGCCGCGGCCGGCTGGCGGCTGACGCCGCGCGAGGAGGAGGCCGACGCCGCCCTCGTCAACACCTGCGCCTTCCTGGGCTCCGCCGTGGAGGAATCCGAAGCGGAGATCCGGCGGCTGCTGGCGCTCAAGGCCCGCGGCCGCCTGGCCAAGGTGATGGTGACCGGCTGCCTGGTGGAGCGCGAGAAGAGCCGGCTGGCGGAGAAGTTCCCGGGGCTCGACGCCGTGGTGGGCATCCACGCGCTGGCCGACGCCGCCAGGGCGCTCGAGGAAGGCCGCGCCTATATCCTGCCGGCCGGCGGCCCGCTGGATCCTCCCCGCCTGAAGGCGCGCCTGACGGCCAGGCACAGCGCCTACCTAAAGATAGCCGACGGCTGCGACAACCGCTGCGCCTACTGCCTGATCCCTTCCATCCGCGGCCCGTTCCGCTCCAAGCCGCTCGAGGCGGTGGTCGAAGAGGCCCGCCGCCTGGCCGACAGCGGCGCGGCCGAGATCTCGCTGATCGCGCAGGACACCACCTCCTACGGAGCGGACCTCTACGGCGAACCCCGCCTGGAGGCGCTGCTGAAGGAACTGCTGAAGATCCGTTCCGTGCGCTGGTGGCGCCTGATGTACGTCTATCCGGAGCGCCTGACGCGCGGCCTGCTGCTGACGATGCGCGACAACCCCGCGGTCTGCCGCTACCTGGACATGCCGCTGCAGCACGTCTCGGACCCGGTCCTCAAGCGCATGCGCCGCGCCTCCACCGAGCGCTCCATAAAGGAGAAGCTCGCGGAACTGCGCAAGCTTATGCCGGACATAGCGCTGCGCACCAATTTCATCGCCGGCTTCCCGGGAGAGACGCAGCGCGACTTCGAGAAGCTGCTGGCCTTCATCGGCGAGGCCCGCTTCGACAACCTGGGCGTGTTCTCCTACTCCCGCGAGCCCGGCACGCCGGCGGCCGAGATGCCGGGCCAGGTGCCCGCTAAGCTGAAGCAGGAGCGCGTCGAGGCCCTGGTAGCGGCGCAGAGCGCCGTGGTGGACGACATCAATCTGAAGCTGAAAGGCCGGACGGTGGAAGTACTGATGGACTCGCCCAGCTTCGGCCGCACCTACCGCGACGCTCCCGAGATAGACGGCCGCGTGGAAGTGGCCCTTCCCGAACGCGGCCCCGCCCCGGCCCCCGGGACCTTCCTTAAAGCGAAGATAGTCTCCGTCTCCGGCTACCTGCGCCGCGCCGTGCCGGTCCGCCCCCGCGCCCGCCGCGCCTGATCCGGCGCCTTAAAGGAAGAAGCCCCGGGAACCCCCGGGGCTTCTTCTTTTCCGGCCGCCGCGCGGCCTCAGTACAGGCCTTTCTCTATCAGTTCGTCGTCGTCCATGCCGAAGTGGTGGGCGATCTCGTGCATTATCGTATGGCGCACCCGCCGTTCGATCTCGCGCGGAGAGCGGCAGCCCTCCTCCACGGCGCGTTTGAAGATGGTGATCTTGTCCGGCATGGCGCCGCTGTACCAGGTCCCGCGCTCGGGCAGCGGCACGCCTTCGTAGAGGCCCAGCAGGCCGCGGCCGAAGCGCCGTTCCTGCTCCCGGGACGGGGCCTCGCTGACCACCACGGCCACGTTGTCCAGCCGGGCGCGGAACTCCTTCGGCAGGCTTTTGACGGCCGCGGCCACGGCTTTATCGAATTCTTTGTCGGTCATACGGCGCGGGGAACGGCCGGGTTCACTTGGAGATGAAGTAGACTCCGCCGGCCAGCAGCAGCGTGCCGACCAGCCTGTTGGCCGTGAAGCTCTCCCCCAGGAACAGCACGGCCAGCACGAAAGTGACGAAAGAGTAGGTCATTAGTGTTATTAAATAAACCCGTCCAAAGCCCACTACTAATTGCCACATTACCAGTTAGGCTAAAACCTGGAGCAAAGCCATAAGATTCGGACAGATTGTTATTCTCAGCGCGTATTACAGCATCCTAAAGGTTTATGCATCATTAATTTTAGTCAAATAATGATCTGTCCAGTCTAAATTGAAACATTAGCCTGGCTAATTCTGTTGACACTTTCAGCCGTTCCATCCACTTCCCACTCTTCATACAAGCCTAGTCTTTTTAGCAACTCTCGCGCAGCCTTCCGATGCAGTTTTTCGCCCTTCAGCGGTTCCAAACTGCATTTTGTTTCTTCCAACTTCCTTCTTATTTCTTGCCGATCCAGGTGCGCTATCCCGACGCTGTTATGGTAAATACTGGCCGAAGTCTTGAAGTCTAAAACCGCTCTCGGCTTCAAGTTGTTCAACATCAGCATCCCTTCCCTGATTTCCCGCTCCAGTTCGCTATCGGAAGTTTCGGCCACGAAACTGTAGGCAACATAAGAGCAATTATTGTCAATTCCCCCCGCCTTTTTCCCCTTGCCCCGGGCGCGTTTTTTGAAAATCCCGCGTGAGTGCCGCCCGTTTTGTTTATAATACTAAAAACCGGGCGTCTTT
>JAJZRA010000051.1 GCA_021847485.1 bacterium | reverse complement strand
AGGCCGCCTTTACGAAGAGTTCCCTCGAGGCCGCCGGCAGGGGCGCGTGGCCGCCGTCGTAGGGCTGCAGGTAGGAGAAGCCGGAGTTGAAGAGGTCCTTCACTCCCAGGTTCAGCGTCAGCCCGGGCAGCGGCCGGTCCTTGAGCTGGAAATTCAGGTCCGCGATCGTGGTCTCGGGGAAGAGCCTGGGCGAGCCGCCGTAGGCGTAGCCGTAGCGCCGCGAATAATAGACGGCGGAGAGGTTGACGCCGAATCCTTTGCGCAGCGGCAGGAAGGAGTTAAGCGTTACCTTGTGGCGCGGGAAGGCGAGCAGGTAGCTCCCGTGCCCCGGGACCGCGTAGACGTCCACCCGGTTGCCGCGGGCGGCGTAGCACTGGTAGGCGAGGTCCGCCCGGGCCGCGCCGCTCTTGAATTTGAAGGAAGCGCCCGCGCCCCGGGTCCCCGTCCTGTCGTAGTTGGCGTAGGTCTCGTTGTCCCCGTAAACCCCGAATACTATCGGGCGCTTTATCGTGGTCTGGAAGACGTTGGCGGAGATGTATACGAGGTCAGAGGCGCGGTAGCCCGCTTCCAGTTCCCCGGAAGTCGCCTTCTCCGGGGCGATGTCGGGGTTCAGCCGGATATTCTCGATCGAAGGCGCCCGGAAGGCCTGGCTGTATATGGCCTTGAAATTATAGCCGCCCGCGATCTTCGTGACCGCGACCCGGGGCACGAGCGAGGCGCCGTAATGGGAGTGCTTGTCGTACCTGGCGCCGGCGGTCAGATTGACGATGTCGGAATCGAGCGCGGCCTGGCCGTAGAAGGCGTAGTTGTCGTACGCGGTCCCTGTCCTGCCGTCCGGGTATTGGGAGCCGGGCTCGGTTATCCGGTCGACGCTGACCGAGTCGTGGAAGTATTCCCAGCCGCCCATCAGGTCCAGGCCCGCGCCGAAACGCTTGTCCGCGTAGACCGAGGCGATAACCCGGTCCGTGAGCTTGTCATAGGGATAATCGCTGCGTTCCAGCCAGGGCCTGGCCCTGGCGTAGTTGAGCTTAGGCTCTAGGCTGACCCCGCCGGGAAGCATGACCTTCCGGGCGACCTCGGCCAGCAGCGTGCGGAAAGAGTTGCGCACGGCCCCCGAGGAAAGCACGGCGCCGAAGGAGTCGCGTTCCCGCAGCGAGAAATCGTCGAAGATGAGCCGCAGGGAAGTGCCATCCCTCGACGCGAAAAGGTTAAGGCTGCGAGGGTTCAGGTCGGAGGAGCCGTTCATCCCGTAGGACGCCCCCGCCAGGTCGGTATAGCGCCGGTCGCTGCGCTGCGCCTGGCCCCAGAACGCTTTGGCCGAGAACTCGGCTCCTCCCCTCGCCGCGCCGTAGGAGTAGCCGCCGTACATCCTGGCCCGGGCGCGCTCGCCCTGGCCGTAGGCGGCGTAGGCGCTGGAGCCGTTCAGGGCGCGGGGGCAGCGGGTGCGCACGTTGATGACGGCGAGTTCGGCGAAGCCGCCGTAGAGGGCGGAGCCGGGGCCCTTGATGACCTCTATCTCCTCTATCTGGTCCACCGGGAAGCGGTCGAACTGGATGGTGGAATAGAGCGTTTCGTTGTAGACCTGGCCGTCCCACATCAGCAGGACCTTGCCTTCGTTGGCCCAGTTGCCGCGCACTCCCAGGCCCAGGTTGCCCTGCACGTCCACCGCGAAGTCCAGCTCCGGCACCAGTTTAAGGACGTCCTGGACGTTCCGGGCGCCCATGGCCTGGATCTCTTCCCGGGTGATGACGGTCACGAGGCCCGGGGTCTCGCGCAGGGGACTGCTCCTGCGGCTCGCCACGGAGGTCTTTATGTTCAGCGCCTGCTCCAGCGTAGCGCGCTCGAGGTCGAAGAACTCGTCCTCCTCGCTGCGCGCGGCCCGGTCCGCCAGGGCGGCGGACGGCAGCAGGCAAAGCAACGTTAAAAGCGCTGATCTCACTTTGGCGATCTTCCCCCCGCTATCCATAACCCCGGTCCTCTCCCCAAGGGCTGCCCGGCGGCCGCGAATGCCGGCCCGCTCTCGCCGCTCCGGCAAAAGCCCCTCTTTAAAGGGATATTCTATTATATTATCCGCACTAAATGAACGTTCTTGGGGCCGGGCCGCCGGCGCCAAAATTAGTAGAATATCGGGATGACCTACGACGTCGCGGTTATCGGCGCCGGCATCAGCGGGGCCGCGGTGGCCAGGGAGCTCTCCCGCTACCGCCTGAAGGTCCTGCTGCTGGAGAAGGAGGCCGAGCCGGCCTTCGGCGTCTCCAAGTCCAACAGCGGCATCATCCATGCCGGCACCCAGAACCCCCCGTCCTCCCTGAAAGGCCGTCTCTGCGTGGAAGGCAACCGCCTGATGCGCGAGGAACTGGCTTCCGACCTCGGCCTGAACTTCGTCCAGTGCGGCCAGCTGATCGTGATCTTCGACCCGGCCGACCTGCCGGAGCTGGAGAAGATAAAGGCCGACGGCGAGCGCCTCGGAGTGAAGGAGATGCGCCTCGTGGACCGCGCCTGGCTGGACGCCAACGAGCCGAACCTGGGCCCCGAGGTAAAGGCGGCGCTGCTGGTCCCTTCCGCCGGCATCATCAGCCCCTACCGTTTCGTTTACGCGCTGGTGGAGAACGCGGTCCGCAACGGCGTGCACCTGAGGACCTCCTGCCCCGTCACGGCCGTCGGCCGCGGCGCGGACGGCCTTTTCGCCCTGACCGCGGGCGGCCAGCGGTTCGCCGCCCGCTTCGTGGTGAACGCGGCCGGCCTGCGGGCGGACGAGGTCTCGGCCCTGGCCGGCGCCCCCACTTTCACCATCACTCCCCGCAAGGGCGAGGAGTACCTGCTCGACAGGAAGCGCGAGCATATCGCCCGGCATATAGTATTCCCGCTGCCGACCAAGACCTCCAAGGGCATCCTGATCATCAAGACCTCCGACGGCAATCCGATGATAGGCCCGACCGCGCACGACGCGGACGACAAGGAGGACCTGTCCACCTCCGACGAGGGCCTGGCCGAGGTGCTGGCCGGCGCGCGCCGGATGATGCCGACGGTCTCCCGCAGGGACATCATCGCCTATTTCGCCGGTCTGCGCCCTGCGTCCGGCAAGGATTTCATCGTCCGCCACGAGGACTCCGTTCCGGGACTCGTCAACGTGGCCGGCATCCAGTCCCCGGGCCTGACCGCGGCGCCCGCCATCGCCGTCATGGTGGCCGGCATCCTGGCGGACCGCGGCCTGGAACTGAAGCCTAAAGAGGATTTCCACCGCCTGCGCCCGCGCCCGGTCCACCTCTTCCAGGTGCCGCTGGAGCGGACGCGCGCGCTGATAGAGCAGGACCCCGCTTACGGCGACATCGTCTGCCGCTGCGAGCTGGTCTCGGCGCAGGAGGTGCGCGACGCCATAAAGCGCGGCGCGCGCACCCTCGACGGGATAAAGTTCCGCACGCGCGCGCAGGCCGGCCGTTGCCACGGCGGTTTCTGCACCACGCGCATCATGAAGATCATGCAGGAGGAGCTGGGGCTGGCGGTCACCGAAGTGACCAAGCGCGGCCCCGGCTCCGAGCTGGTAAAGGAAGAAAGAAAATGAACCTCATCTACCTACGGCACGGCTCCCCGAAGGCCCGCAAGTTCATCCGGAAGAAGCTGCGCGGCCGCGGCGCCGCCTCCATCTACGATATCGAGGCCGGCGACTGCTGCCTCGTGCCGGCCGCCCCCCGCCGCCGGGACTACCTGTTCGCCTTCCTCCGCGGCGTCTCCCCGGAGATGCTCGCCTTCATGTACTCCGGCGCCGGTCCCGCCCGTCGGGGCCTGAACTAGGGGGCCGCTTGAAGCGACGCGAACTCGTGGTAGTGGGCGGAGGCCCGGCCGGCATGGCCGCCGCGCTGGCCGCGCGCGGGGCGGGCGTCAAGGACGTGCTGCTGCTCGAGCGCGACCGGCATCTCGGCGGCATCCTGAACCAGTGCATCCATCCCGGCTTCGGCCTGCACCATTTCAAGGAGGAGCTCACAGGCCCCGAGTACGCGGACCGCTTCGTCCGGCGGGTGGAGGCGGACCCCGGCATCGAGGTCTCGCCGCGCTCCTTCGTCGTCAGGCTCACCCCGGACCGCGAGCTCTCCTATCTGCGCCCCGGCGCGCTGGAGGAGGTCAGGGCCGGCGCGGTCATCCTGGCGACCGGCTGCCGCGAGCGCACGCGCGAGATGATCCCCATTCCCGGCTCCCGGCCGGCCGGCGTCTACCCCGCCGGCCTCGCGCAGAAGATGGTCAACATCGAGGGCTGGATCCCGGGCCGCGAGGCCGTCATCGTCGGTTCCGGCGATATCGGCCTGATCATGGCCCGCAGGATGGCGCTGGAGGGCGTGAAGGTCAGGGCGGTCGTGGAGATCCAGGACCGCAGCCGCGGCCTCGCGCGCAACGTCGTGCAGTGCCTCGAGGATTTCGGCATTCCCCTCCACCTGCGCCACCGCGTCAGCGCGATCCGCGGCCGGGACCGCGTCGAGAGCGTGGACGTGGCCCGCGTGGACGCGGACCTGCGCGACGTGCCCGGCTCGGCCTTTTCCATCCCCTGCGACACCGTGCTGGTCTCCGTGGGCCTGATCCCGGAGAACGAGCTGCTCGAGGCGGCCGGCGGCGCGATAGACCCGGCCACCAACGGGCCGGCGGCGCCGGCGGTCAACCTGACCTCGCTGCCCGGCGTTTTCGCCTGCGGCAACGCTTTCAAGGTCTACGACCTCGCGGATTCGGTGACGCGCGACAGCGAGCTCGCCGGCAGGCTGGCCGCCGGCTACCTGGGGGCCGGGGCATGAAGCGGACGCTGACCTGCATAGAGTGCCCGAAGGGCTGCCGGCTCGAGATAGAGTGCGACGGCGCCCGCGTGACCCGCGTCGGCGGCAATAAGTGCCCCCGCGGCGACGCCTACGCCAGGCAGGAGACCGAGGCCCCGATGCGCACGCTGACCACCTGCGTGCTGACGCGCGGCCTCGAGCTCAGGATGCTGCCGGTGCGCACCTCGGGGCCGATCCCGAAAGGCAGGCTGCCCGAGGCGATGGAGGCCGTCAAGCGCGTCGTCGTGACCTCGCCGGTCAAGGCCGGCTCGGTGGTGGCGCGCGATTTCCTGGGCCTCGGCGTGGACCTCGTCGCGTGCCGGCGTCTGAACGCTCTATGAAACGGACCGCCGCCCTGCCGCTGCTGCTCTGCCTGGCGGCCTGCTCACCGGGTAAGGAGAAGATGCCCATGGACGAAAAGTTGAAGAAGCTCACTCCGCTGCAATACGAGGTCACCCGCAATTGCGGCACCGAGCCCGCTTTCAAGAACGCCTACTGGGACAACCACCGCCCCGGCGTCTACGTGGACGTGGTCAGCGGCGAGCCGCTGTTCCTGTCCTCCGACAAGTTCGATTCCGGCTCGGGCTGGCCCAGCTTCACGCGCCCCGTAAAGGGCGCGCGCGTGGAGGAGCGCGAGGACCGCTCCCACGGCATGGTCCGCACCGAGGTGCGCTCCGGTTCCAGCGACTCCCACCTCGGCCACGTCTTCAACGACGGCCCGGCGCCAGGCGGCCTGCGCTACTGCATCAATTCCGCCTCCCTGCGGTTCGTGCCGCTCGAGGACATGGAGAAGGAAGGCTACGGCGCCTACGTCCCGCAGGTGCGCGGGGCCTCCTCCCGGTAGCCGCCGCGTTTGACACGCCGTCGGGAGATATCTTTTAATATAGGAAAGCCGCGGTAGCACTCGATGGCCTGTTTTTCCGACCACCTCACGGCTCTACAGCGCAGAACGGTCACTTCAGGCGATGCCGCTAGTTCTATCATCCATACTAATCCTGCTCGCGGGAGCGGCGCTGGCTTTACTGCTGCGCGCCCATCCCTCCAGGGCGCAGGCCGCCGGCGTCTGGTCGGCCGCGGCCGCTTCCGCCGCCGGCCTTTTCGCGGCCGCGCGCGTCCTGCTTACCGGCCGCCCGGAGGCCTTCTCCGCCGCCTGGAACGTGCCGCTGGGGTCGCTGACCTTCTCGCTGGACCCGCTCGCCGCCTTCTTCCTCGTGCCGGTCTTCCTGCTCTCCGGGCTGGCCGCCGTCTACGGGGCCGGCTACCTTAAGGCCTACGCCGGCCGCAAGCCGCTGGGCCTCGCCTGGGCGGCCTTCAATTTGTTGACCGCCTCCATGGCCGTGGTCTTCACCGCGGCCAACGCCGTCCTCTTCATGACGGGCTGGGAGCTGATGGCCGCTTCCTCGTTCCTGCTGGTCCTCTTCGAGCACGAGAAGCCGCAGGCCAGGCGCGCCGGCTTCATCTACCTGGCCGCCGGCGGCGCCGGCGCGCTGATGCTGCTGGCCTTCTTCTCGCTGCTGGCCCCCGCCTCGGGCCCGCTGGACTTCGCCTCCTTCCGCGGCCTCTCCGGCGGGGCCGCCGCGGCCGCTTTCCTGCTGGCGCTGACGGGCTTCGGCCTGAAGGCCGGCTTCATCCCGCTGCACGTCTGGCTGCCCGAGGCCCATCCGGCCGCGCCCAGCCACGTCTCCGCCGTGATGAGCGGCGTCATGATCAAGACCGGCGTCTACGGCCTCGTCCGGGCGCTCTCTTTCCTCAAGCCCTGGCCGGAATGGTGGGGCTGGACGGTGCTGGCCCTCGGCGCAGCGTCCTGCCTGGGCGGGGCGCTCTTCGCCCTGGCCCAGCACGAGCTCAAGCGGGTCCTGGCCTATTCCAGCATCGAGAACGTGGGCATCATCCTGCTGGCCCTGGGGCTGGGGATGACCGGCTCCGCCCACGGGGCGGACGCCCTCGCCGCGCTGGCCTTCGCCGGCGCGCTGCTCCACGTGCTCAACCACTCGCTCTTCAAGGGCCTCCTCTTCATGGGCGCGGGTTCGGTGCTGCACGGCGCCGGCACGGCCGAGCTGGAGGCGCTGGGCGGCCTTGCCAAGCGCATGCCCTCCACCGCGCTGCTGTTCCTGGCCGGCTCCGCCGCCGCCTGCGCGCTGCCCCCCTTCAACGGCTTCGCCGGGGAGTTCCTGATCTACCTGGGCTCGTTCCGCTCGGTGACCGCCACCGGGCCGGCCGCGCTGGCGGGCGTGCTGGCCGGCCTGGCGCTGGCCTCGGCAGGCGCCCTCGCCGCGGCCGCCTTCGTCAGGGCAGGGGGCACCGCCTTCCTGGGCGAGCCCCGCGCCGCGCGGACCGCCGCCGCCCACGAGGCCGGCGCCGCGATGCTGGCGCCGATGTACGTTCTCGCCGCGCTCTGCCTGGCCGCCGGCCTGGCCGCCCCGCTGCTGCTGGGGCCCGCCGCCGCGGCCGCGGCGGCCGCTTTCGGGGCCCCGCTAGGCGCCGCCGCCGCGCTGGACGCCTCCGGCCCGCTGCTCTGGGTCTCCGGCTCGGGCCTGGCCCTGCTCGCCCTCGCCGCCGCGGTCGCGGCCGCCCGGCGCTACTGCCTCGGCGGCAGGAAGCCGGCGGAGGCCGGCACCTGGGACTGCGGCTACGCGGCGCCCTCCCCCCGCATGCAGTACGGGGCGTCCTCCTTCTCCCAGCCGCTCACCGACTTCTTCCAGCCGCTGCTGCGCAAGCTCGGCCAGTACCCGGTCATCTCCGAGTACTTCCCGGCCAGGGCCTCTTTCTCCACCGAGGCGCAGGCGGTCTTCTATAATTCCTTTTATATGCCGGCCGCCGCGCGCATCCGGGACCTGGCCTACCGGTTCAGCTGGCTGCAGCACGGCCGCCTGCAGATCTACATCCTGTACATAGTCGTGACGCTCATGGGGCTGCTGCTATGGAAATTGTGAAGCCCCTCGCCCAGTACCTGGCGGCGCTCGCGCTCGCCCCGCTGCTGCCCGGCGTCATAAACCGGGTCAAGGCCTTCTTCGCCGGCCGGCGCGGCCAGCCCGTGCTGCAGCTCTACTACGACCTGTACAAGCTCTCGCGCAAGACGCCGGTCTACAGCCGCACGGCGACCTGGGTGTTCAGGGCCGGCCCCGCGGCCTCCCTGGCCGCGCTGCTGGCGGCGCTGCTGGTCCTGCCTTTCGCCGGGCGCTCCGCTCCGTTCTCCTTCGACGGGGATTTCGTACTGCTGATCTACCTGCTCGGCCTGGCCAGGTTCGCCACCGTGCTGGCTGCGCTCGACACCGGCTCCGCCTTCGAGGGCATGGGCGCCAGCCGCGAGATGCAGTTCGCGGTCTTCGCCGAGCCGGCCTTCTTCCTGGGCCTGACCGCGCTAGCGCGCGCCGGGGGCCACGCCTCGCTGGCGGGCATGTTCGGCGCGCTCACTCCCGGCATCTGGCGCGTGGCCGCGCCGGTGCTGGCCCTGCTGACGGCCTCCTTCTTCATCGTGCTGCTGGCCGAGAACTCCCGCGTGCCGGCCGACGACCCCAACACGCACCTCGAGCTGACGATGATCCACGAGGTGATGGTGCTCGACCACAGCGGCCCGGACCTCGCCTGCATCCTCTACGGCGCGGCCCTCAAGCTCTGGCTCTTCGCCTCGCTGATCGCCTGCGTCGTGCTGCCCCGCCGCACCGGTTCCTGGGCCACCGACTCGGCGCTCTTTTTGCTGGCGGTGCTGGGCACGGCCGCCGCCGTCGGCGTGGTGGAATCCGTCATGGCGAGGCTGCGCCTGCTGAAGGTGCCCTATATGCTGATAACGGCCTTCGCGTTCTCCGCGCTGGCCCTGATCTTCCAGATGAGCCGCTGATATGCACACACTGGCCGAACTCGTGATAGTCTTCGTGATCCTGCTGGACCTGGCCCTGGCGGTGACCGGCTCGCTGTCCACCTGCATCCGGCTGGTGGCGGCGCAGGGCGTGGTGGCGGGCCTGCTGCCGCTGCTGGCCGGCGGGCACTTCCAGCCGCGGGCGGCCCTGTTCGCCGGCGCCATCGTCACGCTCAAGGGCGCGGTCTTCCCGTGGCTGCTGCTGCGGGCCCGCGACAAGTCGGGCGCGGGCCGGGACGTCGAGCCGCTGATAACCTACCCGGCCTCGGTCCTGCTGTGCCTCGGGGCCTTCATCGCCTCGTCGTGGCTGGGGTCGCGCCTGCCGCTGCCGGCCACCGGCGTCGCCTGGATCGTGCCGGCCTCGCTGGCCACCATCTTCGCGGGCTTCCTGCTGATCACCACCAGGACCAAGGCCATAACCCAGGTGCTCGGCTACCTGGTCATCGAGAACGGCATCTACATCTTCGGCCTCGCGCTGTTCGTCGAACAGCCTCTCATGGTGGAGCTCGCGATCCTGCTCGACGTGTTCGTCGCGGTCTTCGTGATGGGCATAGCGATCTTCCACATCAGCCGCGAGTTCGACCATATCGACACGGCGGAACTGTCGGAACTTTCCGACTGGCGCCGCGGGGAGTACGGGCGATGACGCGCGCGCTGATCCTGCTGCCGCTGGCCGCCGGCGCGCTGGCCTTCCTGGTCCGGGACGACGCCGCGCGGCGGCGCCTGCTGCTGTGGACGGCCGCCCTGCACTTCCTGCTGACGGCGCTGACGGTCTGGGGCTGGGCCGAGGGCGGCGCCGGCTTCGAGTTCTTCCCTCCGGGCGGGCAGGCCTGGTTCGCCTACGACCCGCTCGGCCTGCTGTTCCTGGGTATCACCTCGCTGCTCTTCCTGGGGGCCTCGCATTACGCCGTGAGCTACCTGGCCGGCGAGAAGCGCGACCCGGGCGAGGACGCCGAGGAGGGCTTCATCTTCAACAACGCGCCGGAAGCCGTCTTCACCGGCTGCCTGCTGCTGTTCCTGGCCGCGATGACCGCGGTGACGGCCAGCCGCCACATGGGCCTGCTGTGGGCCATGATCGAGGCCACCACCCTGCTGTCGGCGCCGCTGATCTACTTCCACCGCCACAAGCGTTCCCTCGAGGCCACGTGGAAGTACCTGCTGATCTGCTCGGTCGGCATCGCGCTGGCCCTGATGGGCAGCCTCTTCCTCGGCGCGGCCGGCCTCAAGGCCGGCGCGGGCCTGGACATCTCCGGCCTGCTCGCCGGGGCCGCCGGTCTCGACAAGCCGCTGCTGAAGGCCGCCTTCCTGTTCCTGTTCGTGGGCTACGGCACCAAGATGGGCCTCGCTCCCTTCCATACGTGGCTGCCGGACGCCCACAGCGAGGCGCCGGCCGTGGTGTCTGCGCTGCTCTCCGGGGCGCTGCTCAACTGCGCGTTCCTCGGCATCCTGCGCGCCCTCGCGGTCTGCTCGGCCGCCGGGCTGGCGGACTTCGCCGGCGGCGTCCTGACCCTCTTCGGCCTCTTCTCGGTGGTGACCGCGGCCCTGTTCATGCTGGGCCAGCGTGACTACAAGCGCATGCTGGCCTATTCCAGCATCGAGCATATGGGTATCCTGTCGCTGGGCGCCGGCCTGGGCGGAGGCGCCATGTTCGGCGCGCTGCTGGGCGCCGTCAGCCACTCGCTGGCCAAGGCGGGACTCTTCTTCACCTCCGGCGCCGTGCTGGCCGCCGAAAGGACCAAGCGCATCGCCGACGTGCGCGGCCTGCGCCGCCGCGCGCCGCTGACCGCCGCGCTGTGGCTGGCCGGTTTCTTCCTCATCACCGGGCTGCCGCCGTCCGGCGTCTTCCTCTCCAAGTTCGTCGTCCTGCGCGAGGCCGTGCGCGGCGGCCGCTGGTGGCTGGCCGGCGGGTTCCTTTTCTTCCTGGCGCTGCTGTTCGCGGGCATGGCCAAGGTCTTCATCCAGATGACCTTCGGCGAGCGCGAGCCGAGGGAAGGCGAGAAACCCTTCGCCGAGCCGTCCGGCCTGCTGCTGCCGGCCGCGGCCTTCTTCGCGCTGGTCCTGCTGCTCGGCGCCTGGCTGCCGGCCTGGCTGGACTCCCTGCTGCGGGCGGCGGCCGCCGGAGGCGCCTTATGAGGACCGACTACCCTTCCCGCTTCGACGCCGCGGCCGCAGACCTGGACGCCGCGCTCTTCTTCGACACGGCCGCCTCCCGGCTCTCGGCCGGCGGCCGGGCCCTGGCCTACTTCGCCGTGCCCGAGGACGGCGCGCACCGCCTGCTGCTGGCCATCGGTTTCGACCGCGAAGGCGCCGTCGAGGTCTATTCCACCCGGGTCGCCGGCCCTTCGTTCAGGGCCCTCACCCCCTCCTTCCCCGAGCTGCACCTCTTCGAGCGGGAGATCTGGGAACAGTCCGGCCTCAGGCCGGAGGGCCACCCCTGGCTCAAGCCCATCCGCTTCAACACGCCGGGCGCCGTTCCCGGCGTGGCCGACTATTTCACGGTGCACGGCAGCCAGGTGCACGAGGTGGCCGTCGGCCCGGTGCACGCCGGCGTCATCGAGCCGGGCCATTTCCGCTTCCAGTGCCACGGCGAGAAGGTCTTCCACCTGGAGATCATGCTGGGCTACCAGCACCGCGGCGCGGAGCGGGCCCTGGCGGCCGGGCCGGACGCCCGCTCGCTGCGCTACGCCGAGACGCTGGCCGGCGACACCTCGATAGGCCACGCCTGGGCCTACTGCGCCGCCGTCGAGGCGCTCTGCGGCGTCAACGTGCCGCCGCGGGCGCAGGTCCTGCGCGGCCTCATGCTGGAGCTGGAGCGGCTGGCCAACCATACCGGCGACCTCGGCGCGCTGGCCGGCGACGTCGCCTACCTGCCGACGGCCTCCTTCTGCGGCCGCCTGCGCGGCGACTTCCTGAACATGACGGCGCTGGTCTGCGGCAACCGCTTCGGCCGCAACATGCTCAAGCCCGGCGGCGTCGAGTTCGACCTGGACTACGCGCTGATCAAGGAGCTGAAGCTGCGGCTGGAGGCCGCTTTCCGCGACGTGGCCGGCGCGGCCGGCCTGCTGTGGGAGACCTCCTCGGTGACCGACCGGTTCGAGGGCACCGGCGTGGTGACGCGCCAGGCGGCCGAGGGACTGGGGCTGGTAGGCCCGGCGGCCCGCGCCTCCGGCGTGGGCCTGGACACGCGGCGCAACTATCCCTACGGCCCCTACGAGGGCTTCACGATGAGCGTCTCCGGCAGCGGCGACGTCTATTCCCGCGCCTACGTGCGCTGGCTGGAGATCCAGAAGTCGGCCGAGCTCGCGGCGGGCTGGCTGGACGCGCTGCCGGAAGGGCCGTTGGCGGCCGAGTGCGGCCCGCTCGCCCCCGGCTGCGGCGCGGTCTCGCTGGTGGAGGGCTGGCGCGGGCAGATCTGCCATTTCGCGCTGACCGGCCCCGACGGGCGCTTCCGGAGCTACAAGGTCGTGGACCCGTCGTTCCACAACTGGCAGGGCCTGGCCATGGCGCTGCGCGGGGGCGAGATCTCGGATTTCCCGCTCTGCAACAAGAGCTTCAACCTTTCGTACTGCGGGAGGGACCTGTGATCAAGGCTTTCTTCGCCCGGCTGCGCCAGGGCTACCGCACGATGCCCTACCCGGCCGCGCCGGTCAAACTGCCGCCGCGTTACCTGGGCCGCCCGCTGCTGAAAGGGCGCGCCTCCCTGGCCGTGGCCGCCGCGGCCTGCCCTTACGGGGCCATAGCGGCGGGTGACGCCCCCTCGCTGGACCTGGGCCGCTGCGTTTTCTGCGGGGCCTGCGCCAAGGCCGCGCCCGGGGCGGTGGAGTTCACCCGCGACCACAGGCTCTGCGCCTCGGCGAGGCGGGCGCTTTCGCTGACCGGCGGGGAGATGGAGCGCGCCGAGCCGCTGACCCGCGAGCTGCGCCGCCTGTTCGGGCGCTCGCTGCGCCTGCGCCAGGTCAGCGCCGGCGGCTGCAACGCCTGCGAGGCGGACTGCAACGTGCTGGGCACGCTGGCCTGGGACATGGGCCGTTTCGGCATCCAGTTCGTCGCCTCGCCGCGCCACGCCGACGGCGTGCTGGTGACCGGCCCCGTCACCAGGAACATGGAGCTGGCGCTGCGCAAGACCTACGACGCGGTCCCCGGACCGAAGATCGTCATCGCCTGCGGGGCCTGCGCGATAGCCGGCGGCCCCTACGCCGGGCACGAGGAATGCGTCGGCATTCCGAAGGATATCCCGGTGGACCTCTACGTCCCCGGCTGCCCTCCGCACCCCCTCACCATCCTCGACGGGCTCCTGCGCCTGCTCGGCCGCATAGACTGACGCGGCATTGATAGGTCCGACGGCGCCGTCCCGATCCGCTCGCCCGGACTGCAGGGAACCGTTGCGCGGTTCCCCTCGGCCGGCGTGGCCGGCCGAGCCTCCCCTCCCCAACGGGCGCTCGGACCGGGACGGCGTCGCCGGACCTCGGCAGCCGGGATCGCCCGGCCTAAGGGCCTATTCGGACGGCGGCAAAAGACGGGCGCGGCGTGGGGCTTTCGCTTCATACGGGCTTGCGGAAAAAATTCCTAGGATAAGGGTATATCCCGGAGGATACGATGAAGAAAACCCTCGCCGCCCTTCTCGTTCTCGGTTGTTCCCCCGCTTTCGCGCTGGACCTGGCCAAGGTCGACGTCCAGCTGCCCGCCCTCGGGGTCGCCCCTTCCGAACTGGCCCGCGCGGAGGTCCCCGCGGCGCCTTCCGCCTTAGACGCCTACCTCGGCGGCCTGCGAGGCGAGGCCGCGGCCGATCCCGACCGGTTCGTGGACGAACATACTCCGGCGGAGGTCGCGCTGGCCTTCGGCCTGGCCCCCTCCCGCTTCCGGGTGACCGACCCGGACCGCATAAAGAACGCCGCGGTGCGCCTGACCGTGAACCTTTCCCGCCAGCGCCTAGAGGTGGAGGCCCCGGAGCTGTCGGCCGAGTTCAAGATCTCCTCCGGCCTGCCGCCCAGGTATTCCACCCCCGGCAGCGGCAAGTGCTACGCCCCGGACTTCCTCGAGGAGATGCACTATTCCAGCCTCTACAATAAGGCCCCGATGCCCAACAGCGTCTTCTTCAACGGCAACATAGCCATGCACGGCACCGGCGCCGAAGAGCTGCTGGGCCAACCCGCCTCCCACGGCTGCGTGCGCCTGTCCAAGGCCGACGCCAGGACCGTCTACGGCCTCGTGAAGGCCAACGGCAAAGCCAGGACCGTGGTCTGCGTGGCCGGCGTCACCCCGCCGGGCCGCGCTGAACCGGTGTCGCACCCGGCCCGCTAAGTTGTATAATTGGCCTGACCGGATAAGTTGAGGAATGTCAATGTCCAAACTCCTGCTCCCGCTGCTGATGCTGCTCTCGTCCGCCGTCCGCGCCGCCGGCCCCCTGCCTCTCGAGGCCGTGAAACTGGACTCCCTCTCCGCCCTGCCGCTGGCCGAGCCGCCGGCGGTCTCCGCCCCCGCCCGCGCCGCGGACCCCGAGCCGCAGCCAGCGCGCTATTTCAACGACTACGTGCTGAAGGCCGTGGATTACCTCTATAAGAACTACGGCCTGCTCGGCTACGACATCAACTCCATCCTCACCCACGACATCAGCTACAACGTGACCGGCGTCCTCAAGGCCCGCCGCCCGCCGCTGACGATGTGCGTCGCCGCGCAGATGGAGATCATCCTTACGGCTTTCGAGATCTATTCCAAGGAGACCGGCGACCTCTCCCCCTACTATTACCTGCCGAAGAGCAGCTACGAGGGCCTCTCGGTCACCGACATAAAGGGCCATATCTGGGTCAATCCCGAGTTCAACGCCAACGGCACCGCCGACGCGCTGATCAACTTCGGCATGGGCGAGCGGCGCACGTTCGACAAGCTCGAGCCCGGCGATTTCGTCAACATCAACCGCACGACGAAGACCGGGCACGCCGTCACCTTCATCTCCTACATCGACAAGGCCGGCAGGCTGCTGCCCAGGTACGACGCCTCGGTGGTCGGCTTCAAGTATTTCTCCTCGCAGGGCCGCCTGGCCGCCGGCGAGGGCGGGCTGGACTACCGCTACGCCGTCTTCAGCAAGTACGGCTGCCCGGAGATGCCTTATAAGC
>JAJZRA010000119.1 GCA_021847485.1 bacterium | reverse complement strand
TTGGAGGTGATTATCCGGACGTAGGCCTTGGTCTCCTTGAAGGGAGGCACGCCCTTGTACTTCCTGACGTTGCCGGGGCCGGCGTTATAGGCCGCCACGGCCATCTGCGAGGTGTTGAGGTCTATGCCTTCCTTGGAGATCTCGGCTGGAGAGCCCTCGCCGAACTCGCCCCACAGGTACTTGAGGTACTTGGTGCCGTACTTGATGTTGACCTCGGGCTTCCAGATCTGGGAGGTGTCCTTGAGGCCCAACCACTTGGCGGTGTCGGGCAGCAGCTGCATCAGGCCGCAGGCCCCGGCGGAGCTCTTGGCCTTGGGGTCGAAGCCGGACTCCTGCTGGATGACGGCGAGCACCAGGTCCAGGTCCACGCCTAAAGCCTTGGCCTGCGCGGTGGCGGTCATCAGGTAGGGGATCTTGGACTTGTCGGTATAGAGGCTCTTGGCGGAGGAGAAGGGGTCGAAGAGCTCGGCGCCGGCCTCGTGGACGGCCGGGGTGTTGACGAAGTAGGCGACCTCGTCCGGCATCGGGCCGTAGTCCTCGCCGGCCGCGGCGGCCGGGGCCGCCGGCACGGGCACCGGGGCTTCCAGGGCTTCGCCGTTCCCGAAAAGCTGGTCTATGGCCTGCGCGCGGACGCCGGCCGGGAACAGGACGGTAAGGGTTATGAGAAGGAGAGAGAGTTTTTTCATAATCCGCCTCACCGATAGTATAGGGGGCGGACCGCCTCTCCGTAAGGGCCAAAGGGCCCAAAAAAGGGAGGGCCCTCTGGCGGGCCCTCCCTATAAGAGGCAGGCGTTGAGCCTACTTCAGGATATCGGTCTTCTGCAGGTCGGCGGCCTTGGTCTCCGCCACGGAGTACTTGGGGGTGACCTTGACCACCTTGGCGGTGCCTATCTTGGTCTCCTCGGAGCCCAGCGATTCGCCGGTGTCCGGGTCTATCATCTCCTCGCCCATGCGGTAGATGCCGTAGACGTGCCCTTCCTTCTCGCCGTCCGCGCCGCCGGAGTTGATGTAGATCTGCTTGCCGGTTATCTTGATGATCTTCACCGCGCCGCCGCCGGCCTCGTCGAACTTCTTGGAGAGCTCGGCCGCCACGTCGTCGACGGCCTTGCGGGCCGCCTTGCCGATGATGGTCTCGTCGAAGCCTTCCTTGCCGAAGTCGAAGCTAGGGGCGATGCTGAGGTCGCCCTTGAACTCGGCGCTGGACTTGGAGCCCTCGCCCTTGGCCGCGGCCACGATCTGCGCGGAGGTGGTGTCTATCGCGCGCACGTCTATGGCCACTCTCGCGGTGTTCTTGGACACCTTGGCCCCGCCGCCGAAAGGCAGCACCTTGTCGAGGCCGCCCACGCCTATCTTGGAATCCTTCACGCCGAACTCGGTCACCGAGCCGGTGATGATGTACTGCGCGCCGAGCAGCCGGCCTATCTTGGCCGCGGTCTGCGCGGTGACCGCCCCGGAGGCGCCGAGCTTCTGCTCGTCCAGCACCTTCTCCAGCTTCTCGCGCTCTATCAGGGTGTACTTCTTGGTGTCGGCCAGGGCCGTCACCATCATCTCGGCGATGCCGGTGCCGACGTTCTGCCAGCTGTGGCTGTGGCTGGATTTGTCCTCCAGGTCCATCACGCAGACTATCTTCTTGCCGGCGCACCAGCCGCCGGCGGACAGGCCCAGCAGCAGGGCCGAAAATATCATCGAAACGTTCTTTTTCATGTGTTTCCTCCCAGGTGAAATGATAGCAAAAAGCCGCCGGGGTATTTTGATAGAATGTTTAGGTACCAGGAGGCAACCATGGCTTTCGCTAAACGTATCTTCCTTTTCCTCGCGGTCAACCTTCTCATCCTGCTGACCATTTCCGTCACCATGAAGGTGCTGGGCATCGGCTACTACCTGACCGCCCGCGGTATAGACTACGGCGCCCTGATGGCCTTCTGCCTGTTGTGGGGCATGGGCGGCGCCTTCATCTCGCTGGGGCTGTCCCGCGTGATGGCCAAGTGGATGATGGGCGTGCAGGTGATAGATCCCGCCACCACCGATCCCGTCCTCTCCGGCCTGGTCAACACGGTGCACACGCTGGCCCGCGCCGCCGGCCTGCCGAAAATGCCCGAGGTAGGCTACTACCCCAGCCCCGAGATCAACGCTTTCGCCACCGGCCCCACCCGGAGCCGCGCGCTGGTGGCCGTGTCCGCCGGCCTGCTCGAGACGATGAACAGGGAGCAGCTCGAGGGCGTGCTGGGCCACGAGATCTCCCACGTCGCCAACGGCGACATGGTCACGATGACGCTGGTGCAGGGCGTCATAAACGCTTTCGTGATGTTCCTGGCCCGCGTGATAGCCTTCTTCATAGCCAACCGCGGCCGCGACGAGAACAGCTCCGCCGCGCCTAACTACCTCATTGTCTTCCTGCTCGAGATCGTGCTCAGCGTGCTCGGCATGATAGCCGTGGCCGCCTTCTCGCGCTGGCGCGAGTTCCGCGCCGACGCGGGCAGCGCCGCGCTGGCCGGGCGGGAAAAGATGATAAGCGCCCTCGAGGCCCTGCGGCGCCACGCCGAAGAGGCGGACCTTACCCGCAACGAGGCGCTCGCCACGATGAAGATCTCCGGCCGTCCCCGGTTCGCGCTGTTCGCCACGCATCCTCCGCTGGAGGAGCGCATCGAGAGGCTGAAGGCCGGGGCTTAACGGGGTAAAGAGGGGGGAGGGGGCATGTG
>JAJZRA010000050.1 GCA_021847485.1 bacterium | reverse complement strand
TCCGCGGACGCGGTCGCGCTGGCCGCCCGGGCGGCGCTGCGCGACCGCGCCGGCTTCGCGGCCCTGCTGAAGGCCTTCCTCGCCCTTTCGCTCTTCACGCTGCTGGCCGACGCGTGGGGCGCCGCTGCCGCGCTGGCCGGGGCGCCCCGGGCCTACGCCGCGGGCGAATACTTCTTCTCCTTCCTTTCCCTGGTCTGGCTGGTCCGGGCCGCCGCCGCGCTGCGCGGCGTCTCCGCGCCGCGGGCCTTCGCCGCGGCGGTGCCGGCCCTCCTGGGGGCGGCGGCCTTCGCGTTCTCGCTGACCGTCCTCGGCCTGCTGCCGGCGGACCTGTTCCGGGCGGCGCTGCTGATGTGATATGAGCGTCTACGTCTTCCCCGAAGAGTTCGACGTCGCGGTGGTGGGCGGCGGCCACGCCGGCTGCGAGGCGGCCCTCGCCGCGGCCAGGCTGGGCGCCCGGACGCTGCTGCTGACCCAGGACCTGGACACGATAGCCCAGATGTCCTGCAACCCGTCGATAGGCGGCGTAGGCAAGGGCCAGCTGGTGCGCGAGATCGACGCCCTCGGCGGCGCCATGGCGCCGGCGGCCGACCGCTCGATGCTGAGCGGCCACATGCTCAACACCTCCAAGGGCGCCGCCGTCCGCTCGCCGCGCGCGCAGTGCGACAAGAAACTCTACCAGGCGGCGATGAAGCGCGCGCTGGAGCTGGCGCCGAACCTCCGCGTCGTGCAGGACGAGGCGGCCGAGGTCCTGACGAAGGGGGGGCGCGCCTGCGGCGTCGGGACCGCCCGCGGCACCCGCTACCGCGCGAAGACCGTAGTGCTCACGGCCGGCACCTTCCTGCGCGGGCTCATCCACATCGGCCTCGACACCTTCCGCGGGGGCCGCTACAACCACCCGCCGAGCGACCTGCTCTCCAAGAGCCTGGCCGCCCTCGGGTTCAGGCTCGGCCGCCTGAAGACCGGCACCCCGATGCGCCTGCACGCCCGCGGCATAGATTTCAAAAAGTGCGAGAGGCAGGACCCGGACTCGCCGCCGGCGCCGTTCTCGCATTTCACGAGGGCGATAGCCAACCCGCAGCTGCCGTGCTGGATCACCCGCACCTCGGCGCGCACCGCCGATATCATCCGGGCCGGGCTGCACCGCTCGCCGCTCTACAGCGGCAAGATCACTTCGACCGGCCCCCGCTACTGCCCGTCGATAGAGGACAAGATCGTCAAGTTCCCGCACCACGGGGCCCACCACCTGTTCCTCGAGCCGGAGGGTTTCGGCACCGAGGAGTACTACGTCAACGGGCTCTCGACCAGCCTGCCCGAAGGGACGCAGGCCGAGATAGTCCGCTCCGTGCCCGGGCTGGAGCGGGCCGAGATCATGCGCGCGGGCTACGCCATAGAATACGACTATTGCGACCCGGCGCAGCTGGACTACACGCTCGAGACCCGCGTCGTGCCGGGGCTGTTCATGGCCGGCCAGGTCAACGGCACCACCGGCTACGAGGAGGCCGCCGGCCAGGGGCTCGTCGCCGGCGCCAACGCCGCGCTGAAGGCGCTGGGCAGGGAACCGCTGGTGCTGCGCCGCGACGAGGCCTACATCGGCGTGATGATAGACGACCTGGTCTCGAAGGGCGTGGACGAGCCGTACCGGATCTTCACGTCGCGCGCCGAGTACCGCCTGCTGCTGCGCCAGGACAACGCCGACCTGCGGCTGGCGCCCCGGGCCCTGGAGCTGGGCCTGCTGCCGGCGGCGCTGAAGAGGCCCTTCGAGGGCTACCGGGCCGCCGTGGCCGCCCTGCTCGGAGGCGGGCGCCCGAAGGCGCCGCCCAGGGGCCCGTGGACGCTGGGCCGCGCGAGGGCCGTGGCGGAGATAGAGAAGAGCTACGCCGCGTACATCGAGCGCAACCGCCGCGAAGCGGAAAAGATGAAGAAATTCGAGCACGTGCGGATCCCCGCGGGTTTCGACTACCGGGCCGCGAAGGCCCTGCCCAACGAGGCCCGGCACAAGCTGGACGCCCGCCGCCCGCTGACGCTGGCGCAGGCGGGCCGCATCCCGGGCGTGACCCCGGCCGACGTGCAGCTGCTGCGCGTGCTGCTGGAGCGGCGCGCCGGAGGGAGGAAGCCATGAACGAAGCCGTGCGGGCCGCGCTGGCGGCGTGGGGGCTGGAGCCGTCCCCGGAGGCCCTGGCCAGGCTGGAGGCCTACGTCGCCGCCCTGAAGGCCCAGAACGCCGTGCAGAACCTGGTCTCGAGCAAGGACGAGCCGCTGCTCTGGGAGCGCCACGTCCTGGACTCCCTCGCCGGGGCCGTCCCGCTGCGCCGGCTGCTGAAACCCGGCGCCGCCGTGGCCGACGCCGGCTCCGGGGCGGGCTTCCCCGGCCTGCCGCTGGCGGCCGTCCTGCCGGAACTCAGGTTCGAGCTGCTCGATTCCCGCGTCCGGCGCTGCGATTTCCTGCGCCAGGCGGCGGCCGCGATGGGCTGCGCCAACGTGGCCGTCTTCAACCGCCGCGTGGGCGAAGGGGGGGAGGCGGCGGCCACGCGCTACGCGGCCGTGACCGAGCGGGCCATGGGCCACCTTGAAAACATCCTGCCCCAATGCTTAAATATACTGGCCAGGGGCGGGTTCTTCCTGGCCTGGCAGAGCGCCGCGCAGCTGGCGGCGGACAGGCCCGCCGTGGCGGCGGCCGCGCGCAGGGGCGGGGCCGGGCCGGCGGAGACCTTCTCCTACCGGCTGCCGGGCGAGAGCGCCGACAGGCACATCCTGGTCTTCAGGAAAGGATAGGGCGGGCAAGCTATGCACATACTCAACTATTATTTCACGCCGTTCGCGGTCATACTGATCCTGTTCGCGATCTTCTTCTCGCAGCCGGACCCGCAGGTCACGCGGATCAGCTTCGCGGTCCTGGCGGCGGCCTTCGCCGCCAACTGGTGGCTGGGCCGCAACACCTACCGCTTCCTGCGCTGGAGCCGGCACATCCGCGCGCTGACGGTCTGGCTGAACCTCGCCGTAAGCGCGGCGCTGTTCTACCTGCTGTCGGCCTACTGGGCGCCGATGTGGCTGCTGTTCCTGACGGCCCCGGCCGCCAGCGCGATGTACATGCGCAAGTGGCAGGTCTTCCTGGTCTCGCTGGCCTCGGCCGTCCTGATGCTGGGCCTCTACTACGCCCGCAGCCTCGCCTTCGGCGAGGGCGTGGGCCTGGGCGCCCAGCTCTGGGCGATGGCCGCCGTGCAGGCGGTCTTCATCATCTTCTTCTCGATGTTCACCGCCGCCATGGCGGAGATGGTAGTCAAGGTAAGGGACTCGATGCGCTAGGCGCAGCCCGGCCGGCCGCGGACGATGGACATACTTTCCAGGCTTAGGGTGCTCTTCTGGGGCCTTGTGATAGGGCTCTGGGGCCTGTTCATGTACCAGTACATGAACGAGGACATGTCCATCCTCCCGCGGTTCAGGATAGGCAAGAACCCGTTCTCGGGACAGCCGCAGCCCTCGCCGGCGGCCGTCCTGAAGCGCAACCTGCAGCGTCCCCAGTTCCAGACGCCGCCCGCCCCGGTCCCGCAGCAGCCGGCGGTCCCGGTCCCGCAGGGCTCGCTGGGGCTGGTCAAGCCCTCGGCCGACATCAAGGAGATCCCGCCGGCCGGCATCCTGGCCGAGCATTCCGCCGACGAGAAGGCCGCGCCCCGGCCCGCCTCCGGCGCCGGAGGGGAAGCCTATCCGGAACCGCCCGAGGGCTTCGCGATGAAGGTCACGCCCCATTTCGTGCTTTACGAGGAGGGGGCCGCCGTCTCCAGGGAGCTCGAGGAGACCGTAGAGGCCCTGCACGGCAACATCATGCTGGACCTCGTCGCCTTCTCTCCGTGGTCGCGCGAGAAGAAGGTCTTCATCTATTTCGCCGGCTCGCAGGACACGTACCGCCGCCTCACCGGCCGCCCGGCCTGGTCCGGCGGCGCGGCCTCGCTGTCGGAGCGCAGGATCTACCTCTACAAGAGCGACGAGGCCTTCGGCATCCTGGCGCACGAGCTGACGCACATCTACTTCGACAGCTTCTTCCCGCCGTCCAACCCGAGCCCGCTGTGGCTCAGCGAAGGCATCGCCACCTACATCCAGTCCGAGCGCGGCTTCTCCACGCCCGCCTGGCTGTCCGAGAACCTGCGCCTGCTGCAGGACGGCAGCGGCTTCAAGCTCTCCGACCTCGTGCGCATCGAGAACCTGCAGGGCGCCGACGAGGACAACGTGCGGCTCTGGTACGCCGAGTCCTACAGCGTAGTGCGCTTCCTGATGCGGCTCAAGGCCGGCGACGCCTTCTACGTCTTCTGCCGGAACCTGCGCGACGGCAAGCCCACCGCGCAGAGCCTCTACCAGGCCTACGGCATGCCCTACAACAGGCTGTCCTCGCTCGAGTACGCCTGGCGCTACGACCTGAAGACCGGCAAGATCTCCGGCCTAAACCGCTGACCGCGGTCCCGATAATATATATTCCTAATATATAGGGGTTGACCGAAATCAACCCCGGTTCCTGCTTTTTCCGCCGACCCTCCGCGCTAAAAAAATAACGCTGATATAAGGCTTTTTTTCCCCGGCTATTGACAACGGGGGGGGCATCCTATATACTAATATTCCAAGTGGTGGAAAGTGGTGAACAATGTTTTTTTGTGGTTAATAATGTTGTATACTGGATAAGCGCGAAGTTAAAGAAAATTTTATGAGCTCGCTCTACGGTGAATACGCCTACACGATGGACGCCAAAGGCCGCGTCTTCGTGCCCGCGCGTTTCCGCGAGGAGCTGCGCAAGGAAGACAAGAACTATTTCATGCTCAGCATCGGGCTCGACGGCTGCCTCTACATCTTCCTGCCGTCGAAGTGGGAGGAACTGCTCGCCGGCAACATGCAGGTCTTCAAGTCCGAGAACAAGGAGGAGGAGCGGGCGTTCAAGCGCTTCTTCTTCGGCAACGCCTGCGACGCTGAGCTCGACGAGCAGGGCAGGATCTTGGTGCCGCAGAATCAGAAAGCGTACGCCTCCTTGAAGAAGGACGTCCTGATACGCGGCGTGGGCAATAAGGCTGAAATATGGGATGCGCAGGCTTGGTCGAAATACAAGAAAGACGTTATCGATCCTTCTCTCGGGAAGTTCGGCAAGATACTGGACATATGACGGAACAGCCGTACACGCACGTTTCCGTCCTGGCCGACGAAGTGGTCGGGCTGCTGGCCACCGAGAAGAAGGGGACCTACGTCGACGCCACGCTGGGCATGGGCGGCCACACCGCCCGGCTGCTCGACGCCCTGCCGGCCGAGGCCGACGTGCTCGGCATAGACTGGGACCCCGAGATGGCGGGGGTGGCGGCCAACAATCTCAAGCGCTTCGGCGCCCGCGTCAAGATCGTCCAGGGCAACTTCGCCAACATCGACGAGATAACCGCCCGCGAGGGCGTCCGCTCGGTGTCGGGCGCGCTGTTCGACCTCGGCATCTCGTCGCTGCACTTCGACAAGCCCTCGCGCGGCTTCAGCCTCAAGCACGACGGTCCGCTCGACATGCGCATCAACCCGGACAACCCGCTGACCGCCTACACGATCATCAACCAGTGGCCGTACGAGCAGATCGAGCACCTGATCCGCGTCTGCGGCGAGCGCCGCTCGGGCCGCATCGCCAAGGCCGTCCTCGAGGCCCGCAGGGCCAGGCCCCTCGAGACCACCGCCGAGCTGGCCGCGCTGATAGCGAAGGTCGCGCCGGCGCGGGGGGAGAAGATCCACCCCGCGACCAAGACGTTCCTCGCGCTGCGCGTCGCGGTGAACTACGAGTTCGACAATCTCACTCGCGGCATTCAGAAGATAATGCCGCTGCTCAAGCCGGGGGCGCGGATGGGGATCATAACCTTCCATTCCCTCGAGGACCGCATCGTCAAGGAGACGTTCCGCATCATGGCTAAGATGGGCGGGTGGGAGCTGGTGACGAAGAAGCCTGTGGCGCCTTCGGAGGCGGAAGTGCTCGCCAACAAGAGGGCCCGCAGCGCTAAGCTCAGGGTGATAGCGAAGCTGTAACGCGGAGATTAAGGAGGGTCTATGTATCCCGAGAACATCCTTAAGGCGGGCGCGAAGTTCAACAAGCTGGTGCACGGCAGGGCTTCCAGGGCCAAGTTCAACGGCCTGAAGGCTTCCGTGTGCCCCACCAAGATCTTCTACCTGTGGGAGAAGCACGGCATCAAGAGGATCGAGCTGTTCAGCATGGAATGAACGCAACGGAGAGACTGCAACGATGCTTAAGAAGACGAGGAACCTCAGACTTGCGGCGCTTGGCGCGCTTTGCGCGGTATTCTTCCTGTTCGCCTGGGAGAACGTGCAGGCCGTCAGGCTGGGCTACACCATCGAGAAGCTGCGCCGCGAGATAAAGGACCTGGAAAGCTCCAACACCTACCTGAAGAAGGAGATCCGGGCCTCGTTGTCGCCGGAGAGACTGGAGACCGAGGCGGGCAAGCTCGGGCTGGTCTACCCGGAGCCCGGCGCCGTCGTAATGCTGGACGGGACGCCGGGGGCGGATAAGGCGGGCAGAGGCTGGCTGGCGAAGCTGCTGCGGCTGAACAGGGCTTCCTAGCCGTCCGGCCGCCTTGGGCCCGCGGGCCCGGGGGACAGATGGCCGAGAACACGGACTTCAGGGCGTTATTCGACAGGATCCCCGTCTACGGGGAGAACGGCTTCGCAGCAGCGGCAGCCGCCCATGATAGCCAAAACCTTAAGAACAAGAATAAATATCTGCGCCTACGCGGCCGGTTTGCCGGCTTTGCTGATAGGGGCGCGGCTTTTCTGGCTGCAGACGGTCCGTCACGAAAACCTTTCTGAGACCGCCTCCAAGGAATTCAACCGCACCGTTTCGGAGATAGGCCCGCGCGGCCGCGTCTTCGACTCGAACGGCGAGCTGCTCGCCGAGTCCATAGTCACCTGGAACGCGGCCCTCTTCAAGAAGGACCTCGACGACCCCGCCCGCCAGCTTCCGGCGCTGATGAAGGCCCTTTCGCTGCCCGCCTCCTTCCGCGCCAAGTACGCCAGGGCCCGCAACTACGTCCCCCTTAAGAAAGGGCTCGGCCGCGGGGAATACGAGGCCGTCAAGACCCTCGGCATCCGCGCCGTCGTGCTGGAGCCGGTGCAGAGCCGCTACTATCCCTCCGGCGACATCGCCCGCAGCCTCATAGGCGTGACCAGGCAGGACAAGGGCCTCACCGGCCTCGAGCTGCTCTACGACAAGGTCCTCAGCGGCCACGTCAGCAAGCGCGAGATCCTGCGCGACGCCGGCGGGCGCGTGATCTTCCAGGACAGGCTGGAGAAGGAATCCCGCCCGCGCGACCTGCACCTGACGCTGGACAAGAACATCCAGTTCTTCGCGCAGGAAGCCGTCCGCAAGGCCACCGAGAAGAGCCGGGCGGAGCTGGGCATGGCGCTGGTGCAGGACCCGCGGACCGGGCGCCTGCTCGCGATGGCCTCCTGGCCGCGCGACCTGGAGAAGATCCCTCCCGTGGAGTGGGTCTACGAGCCGGGCTCGACGTTCAAGTCGGTCACGCTCTCCGCCGCGCTCGAGAAAGGCATCGTCAGCGAGCGGGATACCTTCTACTGCGAGAACGGCGCGTGGGCGTTCGCGCCCAAGATCACGCTCCACGACCACGAGCCGGAGAAGACGCTTACGCTCTCGCAGGTCATCGAGCGCTCCTCCAACATCGGCACGGCCAAGATAGGCCTGAAGCTCGGCCTGCAGGACTTCTATCTCTACGCCAAGGCCTTCGGCTTCGGCGCCAAATCGGGGCTGGGCTTCGCGGGCGAATCGGCCGGCCTGCTGCGCCCGCTGGACCGCTTCAAGCCGATAGACCTCGCCGTGGCGTCCTACGGGCACGGCATCGCGGCCACGCCGCTGCAGGTGGTCAACGCCTATTCCGCCATCGCCAACGGCGGCCGGCTCTACGAGCCGCGCCTCGTGGACAGCGTGACCGAGTTCGAGGGCGAGGAGGTCTTCCGCAACGAACCCGCCGTGATCCGGCAGGTGATCACGCCCGGCACGGCCGGCCGCGTGAAGGCGATCCTGCGCAACGTCGTGGACAAGGGCACGGGCAAGCCGGCGGCGGTGCCCGGCTACGCCATCGCCGGCAAGACCGGCACCTCCAAGAAGATAGACCCGCGCACCGGCAAGTACCTGACCGGCAAGAACGTGGCCTCGTTCGCCGGCTTCTTCCCGGTGGCGGAGCCGCGCTACACCATCCTCGTCGTGCTGGACAACCCGAAAGGCCTCACCTACGGCGGCGAGACGGCCGCGCCGGCCTTCCGCGAGATAGCCTCCAAGATCATCACGCTGAAGGGCCTCAAGCCCGACGCCCCGCTGCCGCCGAAGGGGGCCCCTCGGGAACCGGCGGTGCGCGTGTCCGATTAGCCCAAAATTTCCTATCATTTCAGGGATGAGACTTTCACAGCTTCTGCCGCAGGCGGGGGGCGGGGCCGACCCGGAGATCGCCTCCATCGTCAACGATTCCCGCCTGGCCGGGCCGGGCGCGCTGTTCTTCGCCATGCCCGGCGCCAGGACCAGCGGCGAGAATTTCATGAGGCAGGCGCTGGAGAAGGGCGCGGCCGCCGTCGTCGCCGCCTCGCAGCCGCCGGCCGCGCTCCGGGCCGCCTTCCCCGGCGCGGTTTTCCTCTCCGCCGGGGACCTGCAGCGCGCGCTGTCCGCGGCCGCCGCGGCCTTCTACGGCCGCCCTTCCGAGAAGCTGCAGGTCTACGGCCTGACCGGCACCAAGGGGAAGACCACCACCGCCTATCTGCTCGAGAGCGTCCTGGCGCGCGCCGGAGCCGCGCCGGGCGTGGTGGGCACCATCGAGTACCGCGTCGGCGGGCGGGTCCTCGCCGCGGCCGCCAACACCACCCCTTTCGCCCACACGCTGCAGGAACTGCTGGCCCGCATGGCGGCGGCCGGGGCGAAGGCAGCGGTCATGGAGGTCTCCTCGCACGCGCTGGCCGGGGGCAGGGTGGAGGACGTCGCCTTCGACGTGGCGGCCTTTCTCAACCTGCAGAGCGACCACCTGGACTTCCACGGCACCCGCGAGAACTATTTCGAGGCCAAGGCCGGCCTGTTCGCCCTGCTGGAGCGCTCGCCGAAACCGCGCAGGGCGGCCGTCCTCAACGCCGACGACCCGGCGGCCCGCGAACTGGGGCGGCGCCTGGGGGGCCGCCTGAAGACCTTCACGTTCGCCCTCGACTCCCCCGCGGACCTGCGGGCGGAGCGCCTGGAGCTGGGCGCGGACCACGCCGCCTTCACGCTGGCCGCGGCCGGCCGCAGGCTGCCGGTGCGCCTGAACCTGCTGGGCCGGCACAACGTCTGCAACGCGCTGGCCGCCATAGCCTGCGCCTTCGCCGGCGGCGTCCCGCTGGAGACGGCCGCGGAGGGGGCGGCCGCGCTGAGGAACGTGCCGGGCCGCCTGGAGCGCGTGGACCTGGGCCAGGATTTCACCGTCTTCGTGGACTACGCGCACACGGCCGCGGCGCTCGAGAGCGTGCTGGCCAACCTCAGGCCGCTGGCGCGCGGCCGCCTGATCACGGTCTTCGGCTGCGGGGGGGACCGGGACCGCACCAAGCGCGCGCCGATGGGCCGGGCGGCCTGTTCGCTCAGCGACCTGGCCATAGCGACCACCGACAACCCGCGCGGGGAGGACCCGGCCCGCATCTTCGCCGATATCGAGGAAGGCGTCCGCGGCTTTTTTTCCAACTACGAGATCGTTCCGGACCGCGGCGAGGCCATAGCCAGGGCCATAGGCTCCGCCCGCGCCGGCGACATCGTGCTTATAGCGGGCAAGGGACACGAGACCTACCAGATCTTCAAGGACCGGACGGTCCATTTCAGCGACGCCGAGGCGGCCGCCGCGGCGCTGCGCGCAAAGGGAGGCGGTCATGCTGCTTAAGACGGACCTGGGAACGCTGGCGAGGGTGACGGGGGGCAGGCTGCTCAAGGGCCGGCCGGAGGCGCCTTTCGACGCCTTCGTGACGGATACCCGGAGGCTGAAGCCAGGCGAGTTCTTCTGGGCGCTGAAGGGCGCCGCCTACGACGCGCACGACTTCCTGGCTCAGGCGGCGCCCTGCGCCGGGGGCATCCTGGCCCGCGAGAAGGAGCTGGCCGGGCTCGGGGCGCTGCCGCCCGCCGCCGTCGGCGTGCCCGACACCCTCAAGGCCCTGCAGGCCCTGGCCGCCTGGCACCGCGGCCGCTGGCGAATACCGCTCGTCGCGATAACCGGCTCCAACGGCAAGAGCACGACGAAGGAGATGCTCAGGAGCATCTTCGCCGCCGAGGGCGCGACCTGCTCCAACGCCGGCAACCTCAACAACCAGTTCGGGCTGCCGCTGTCGCTGCTGGAGCTCGGGCCGGAACACAGGTTCGGAGTCTTCGAGCTCGGCGCCTCCCGCCGGGGGGACATAAAGGAGATAGGCGAGGTGGCCCGCCCGACCTGCGGCATCATCACCAACGTCGGCCCGTCGCACCTGGAGTTCTTCGGAGACCTCGAGACCGTCTACGAGACCAAGACCGAGCTGGCCGGCTGCCTGGCGGAAGGCGGCACGCTGGTCTACAACTACGACGACGAATACCTCTCGCGCCTGAACGGCAGGGAGTTCAGGAAGATCACTTTCGGCAGGGACCCCGGGGCGGACCTGCGGGTGCTGGAAGGCCCGAAGCTGCGCCTGGAGTACGACGGGACGCTGCTGGAGGTGGACCTCCCTTACGCCGGGGGCCACAACCATCTGAACGCCGCCGCGGCCGCCGCGGCCGCGCTGGCCTCCGGCCTGGGCCTCGCGGCCGTAAAGAAGGGCCTGGAGCGCTACACGCCCCCGCCGATGCGCCTGGAAGAGCTGAAGTTCGGCGGCGCGACCGTGATCCTCGACGCCTACAACGCCAACCCGCAGAGCATGGCCTCGGCCCTGAAGGCGATGTACGAGCGCCCTAAGCCGCGCTACTTCATGCTCGGCGACATGAAGGAGCTGGGCCGCCACTCGGAGCGCTACCACCGCGACCTCGGCGCGGCGCTCGCCCATACCGGGGCGGAGCGCGTCTTCCTGGCCGGCCCGGAGATGAAACCCGCCGTGGAAGCCTACCTGATGGCCGGCGGGAAAGTGCTGGTCTACGGGGATACGGTGGACTCCTGGCTGGAGGAGGCCCGCGCCCTCATCCGCAAGGGGGAAGGGACCTTCCTGATAAAGGCCTCCCGCTCGATGAAGTTCGAGCGGATAGTGGACGGGCTGGAGAAGTAAAGGCCTGCGCCGGAAAAGAGGAAGGCCGGGACTGCTCCCGGCCTTCCTCTTTTTTGACCGGACGCGCGGGGGTCAGTTCCTGGCGGCCATGACGGCCCTGAGCATCTCGTCCCAGTAGGTGTCCCGGGCGAAGGAGAGGTATTCGTACTTCGGCCTGTAGTTCATGTCGAAGATCGGGAAATAGACGGACAGGCCGTTGGCGTCCTTGGACTTGTAGCCCACGGCGTCGTTGCGGGCCACGAACTTCTCCGCCAGGAACTTTATGACGTCCTTCGCCGCGGTCTTCACCGCGGGTGTCGGGGAATCGTCGTAGTAGAGCTTCATCAGCTGGTAGAGGTCGCGAGCGTCCTCGTCGTCGAAGGAGCGCAGGCCCCATTTCTTCTCGTGGTAGAGCTTCAGGTCCGCCGGCGAGGCGGCCACCGCCCGGGCGAAAGCGTCCATCTTGCCGGCCAGCTCGCCGGCGAGGCGCGGGCGCACTACGGACATCGTCACCGACTGCCGCTGCGCGCCGTAGAACTCCGAGAAGCCCTTCAGCGCGGCCTGCGCCGCGGCGAAGGCGTCCCCGTAGGGGTTGGCCTCGAGCGCGTTAAGGAAAACCTCGTAGTTCCAGCCGCTGCCGGGCGTGGCCTCCTGCGAGCCGACGACGAACTCGGCGGAATCCTTCAGCTCGTAGACCACCTCGGCCGTCTGCATCAGGCAGGCGTCGGAGGCGTAGACGTTCACGCCGCCGCCGGCCTTGATGGCCGCGGCCAGCTCCGCCGGGGCGATATGGTCGCCGGAAGGATCGTCGTAGGCTATGCCCTTCTGCGCGCCGGCGGGGGGCTTCACGCCGCGCCAGCCGCTGCCGTGGCCGCCGATCACGAGCATGTACCTTTTAGCCGGGTAAGCGGCCTTGCCCCAGGCGATGAACTCGGCGAGGTGGCGCCAGTCGCCCATGTCGGCGTCGGGGAAATGCGCGAGCACCGGGGAATTGATCCTCAGCGGGTCGGAGTCCTTCACCATCAGGAAGCGGCGCGAGCCGGTCCAGTCGGCCTGCGGCGGCGCGGGCTCCTGCACGGAGGAGAAAGGGTTGAAGGGCGGCGGCGTGACGACGCGGCCCAGCTCCACCACGACGTTCACCTTGCCGGTGGAGCCGGCGGCCTCCATCTCGTTGACGTCCTTGATGGCCTCGAGGCCCAGGTTGTTGCGGGCGCTGACGTAGACGAGCACCGTCCATTCTTTAAGGGCGGGCCTGCGCGGCGCCGGAACCTCCGGGACCATAACTTCGGGCAGGTCAACGGCGCGCATGGCCTCCAACGGACCGGCGGCGGGGGACAGCGGCAGCAGGACCGGCAGGAGGAGCGTGAAGAGGGACGTTCTCACGGTCATATTATATTAACGCCCCGGCGGCCGCGCATGAGCAGAAAGGGCCGGCCCGTACTGGGTCCTTGGGGCAGGGAACACAAGGCGCGATAAAAATAATAAAATATAAATAAGGCCGCGGGGCGGCCGGAGTCGAGGATTTTTCAAGGAGACTATGCTCTACTACGCGCATTACCTGCGGGACCTGTTCAGCCCGCTCAACGTTTTCCAGTACATCACTTTCCGCGCCGGCGGCGCGGTCATCACCTCCTTCCTGCTGAGCCTGGCGATAGGCCCGTGGCTGATAGCCAAGCTCCGCACCTACAAGATAGGCCAGGTGCAGCGCACCGACGGCCCGCAGACCCACCTGGCCAAGCAGGGCACCACGACGATGGGCGGCCTGCTGATCTTCCTGACGCTGGTGGTCACCACCGCGCTCTGGGCGCGCATGGACAACCGCTTCATCCTGCTGCTGCTGTTCGTGACCGTGGTCCTCGCCTTCACCGGCTGGCTGGACGACTACACCAAGCTCGTCCGGAAGAACCCCAAGGGCGCTTCGTCCACGTTCAAGTTCACGCTGCAGATGCTGGCCGCCATAGTGGTGGTGGGCTACCTGGCCGCCTACCCGCCCAACGACAGCTTCGCCACCTCGCTGTCCATCCCGTACACCAAGGAACTCTTCGTCAACCTGGGCTTCCTGTACGCGGCGCTGGCTATGGTGGCCATCATCGGCTCCTCCAACGCCGTCAACCTGACCGACGGCCTGGACGGCCTGGCGGCCGGCTCGATAGTCTTCACCGCGCTTACCTTCGCGATCCTCGCCTACTCCTCCGGCAACGTCAAGCTGGCCTCCTACCTCAAGATCATCTACGTCGACGGCGCCGGGGAGATAGCCGTGTTCCTCGCCGCGCTGATAGGCTCGTGCCTGGGCTTCCTGTGGTACAACGCCTACCCGGCCGAGGTGTTCATGGGCGACACCAGCTCGCTGTTCCTCGGCGGGGCGATAGGCACCGCGGCCATCTGCGTCAAGCAGGAACTGCTGCTGCCGGTGGCCGGCGGCATCTTCCTGCTGGAGACGGTCTCGGTCATCCTGCAGATGGGCTCGTTCAAGCTGCGCAACAAGAAGCGCGTCTTCCTGATGGCGCCGATCCACCACCATTTCGAGCTGAAAGGCATCGCCGAGAGCAAGGTGACGGTGCGCTTCTGGATAGCGGGCATCATGCTGATGCTGATAGCGCTGTCCTCGCTGAAGATAAGATAATGTTCATCCCCGCGGAACTAAAAGGGCGCAGAGCGCTCGTCATCGGCGCCGGCAAGTCCGGCGTCGCCTGCGCGAATTTGCTCGCGGCCAACGGTTTCGACGTGCTGCTGACCGAGGCGAAGAAGGCCGCCGAGGTGAAGGACAGGCTGAAGCTGCTCTCGCGCAGGGTGAAGGTGGAGGCCGGCGGCCATACCGGGGCCGCGCTCGCCTGCGGCTTCGCCGTCAAAAGCCCCGGCCTGTCGCACGCCAACCCGCTGATCAGGTCGCTGAAGAAGGCCGGAGTGCCGGTGTTCAGCGAGATCGAGACCGCGCTGGCCTTCTCCAAGGGGAAGCTGCTGGCCGTGACCGGCACCAACGGCAAGACCACCACCACGGTCCTGCTGGGCGAACTGATGAAGGCCGCCCTCGGCCGCGCCGGGCGCGCGCTGGTCTGCGGCAACGTCGGCATCCCGGCCGCCTCGGCGGCCGCCCGCGCCCGCGCCGGCGACGCCGTGGTCATGGAGGTCTCCAGCTACCAGCTGGAGGACAGCTCCCATATAAAGCCCGACGCCGCCTGCATCCTCAATATCACGCCGGACCACCTGGACCACCACGGCAGCATGGCCGCCTATATAGCCGCCAAGGCCAAGGTCTTCCGGGAGCAGGGCCCGGACGGCTGCTGCGTCCTCAACTACGAGGACCCGGCCTGCAGGCGGCTGGCCCGGTCCTGCCCTTCCCGGGTGCTCTATTTCTCGTCGCGCCGCGCAGGCGGGCGGCTCTCGGCCTGGACGGCCGGCGGAAAGCTCTTCTTCCGGCGCGGCGGCGGCGCCTTCGCCGTAAAGCCGCCGGCCCTGCCGGGCGCGCACAACCTGGAGAACGCGATGTGCGCCGGCCTGATGGCGCTGCACTGCGGCGCGAAACCCGCGCACCTGAAGAAGGTCTTCGCCGGCTTCCGCGGAGTGGAGCACCGCATCGAGCCCGCCGGCTCCGTGCGCGGCGTGGCCTTCGTCAACGATTCCAAGGCGACCAACGTGGATTCCACGCTGGTCGCGCTGAAGGCCCTCGGCGGAAAGAGGAACATCTGGCTGATCCTGGGCGGGCAGGGCAAGGGTAACCCCTACGCCCCGCTGGTCCCG